>JBPPMF010000201.1:0-8197 GCA_051305915.1 Thiobacillus sp.
GCCGCCTACTATCGAGCCAGCGCCGATAAAACGCAATTGGCCATTGCTGAATTCCAGTATCCGGCGGAAGCCGTCCCGCCATACGGCAGGCGCAGCGAACGGCAGGATACCCTCAATCACCAACAACAGGCCAATTGCCACCAGCCAGTCAGAACCGGTCATTAACCACCGGCGGCACGCGGATTCTTCATGTACTTGAAGAAGTCGGCGCTAGGGTCGAGTACCATCACGTCGCTCTTGCTCTTGAAGCTTTCGCGATAGGCTTGCATCGAACGGTAGAACGCATAGAACTCGGCGTTCTTGCCATACGCATTGGCATACACGGCAGAGGCCTTGGCATCGCCCTCACCCTTGACGCGCTGGGCATCACGGTAAGCTTCCGCAACGATCACCTCGCGCTGCTTGTCGGCGTCGGCCTTGATCTTTTCGGCCTCGGCTGCACCGGTCGAACGCAGCTCGTTGGCCACCTGCTTGCGCTCGGCTTCCATCCGGCGGTAGACGTTTTCCGACACGGACTCCGGCAGATCGACCCGCTTGATCCGAACGTCCACCACCTGCACGCCAATCATGCGCGCATCGCTGTCGGCCTTGGCGCGGATGATGCTCATGATTTCTTCGCGTCGGCCCGAGACTACCTCGTTGATGGTGCGTTTGCCGAACTCGGCGCGCAGGCCGTCATTCACCGTCTGATTGAGGCGAATCTGCGCCCGCGTCTCATCGCCGCCGACCGATACATAAAACTGCCGCGCATCGATCACGCGCCATTTGATGAAGGAATCGACCAGCACGTTCTTCTTTTCCGAGGTGATGAAACGCTCCGGATCAGAGGAGTCGAGCGTCAGGATGCGCGTATCGAAATAACGCACGTTCTGCACCATCGGCAGCTTGAAATAGAGGCCCGGCTTGGTCTTCACTGACACCACTTCGCCCAGCTGGAACACCAAGGCGTTCTGCCGCTGGTCCACGGTGAACATGCTGGCGCTTAGCACCACCAGCACGACCAGCAACCCAATAAGAAACACTCCGAGCTTGTTCATGGCCGTGCCTCCCGATCGCGGTTGCGCAAGGCATCACGTGAACGCGTATCCACGGGTGAGGCGGCTGTCGTGGCAGGCTGCGCCACGGCGTCCGGTGCGCCGCCATAGGGCTGGTTGACGATCTGCTGCAGTTTATCAAGCGGCAGATACAAGAGGCTGTTGCCGCCTTTCTGGTCCACCAATACTTTGCTGGTGTTGTTCATCACGGTCTGCATGGTGTCGAGATAGATACGCTGGCGCGTGACCTGAGGCGCCTTTTGATATTCGGCAAAAATCTGTACAAAGCGGCTGGCCTCACCCTCGGCGTTCGCAATGACCGACAGGTTGTAGCCTTCAGCCTCTTCCTTCAGGCGCGAGGCCAGACCACGGGCACGCGGCACCACGTCGTTGGAGTAGGCCTCGGCCTCGTTCTTCAGGCGTTCGCGATCCTGGCTTGCCTTCACCGCGTCATCAAACGCAGCCTGCACCTGTTCGGGCGGCTGAATGTTCTGCAGCGTCACCTGGCTGATACTGATACCGGTCTTGTGGCGATCATGGATATCCTGCATCAGTTGCTTGGCACGCGCAGCAATTTCGGTGCGTCCCTCGTACAGCACGAAGTCCATCTTGCTCTTGCCGACGACTTCGCGCATGGCGGTTTCGGCAATCTGCAGCGCGCTGTCTTCGGGTGAACGGTTGACGAACAGGAACTCGACCGGGTCCTTCAGAATGTACTGAACGGCGAACTGCAGGTCGATGATGTTCTCGTCGTCAGTCAGCATCAGCGACTCATTCAGTACCTTGCTCTTGACGTTGTTGCGATAGCCAATTTCGACGGTGCGCACCTGGTCGACGTTGACGATTTCACGCGACTCGACCGGCCACGGGAAATGCCAGCGTGGACCCGGCTCGGTGGTCGTGACGTATTGGCCAAAGCGCAGCACCATGCCGCGCTGGCCGGTATCGACGATGTAAAACCCGCTTGCCAGCCACACCAGCACCAGCGCACCGGCCAGCAAGCCAACCAGATTGCCGCCACCCGGAAAGCCGGTCGGCGTCAGGTTATCTCCTCCGCCACCCCCGCTGCTGCCGCCGCCACCGGTGTCCTTGCCGCCGAACATGCCGTTGAGACGCTGGTTGATGCGCCGCCAAATTTCGTCCAAGTCGGGCGGTCCGTTGTTTGGGTTACGGTTACCGTTATTGCCCCATTGCGGGTCGTTCCAGGCCATATCGTTTTATTTAGTGAGAGCTATAGATTGAAGAGGAATGTCGCTTGGTGGTCCGGTGTCATTCTGACCGGCTTCAACTTGGACACGGCTGGCGAGCAGAGTTTCTGCTAGCGCCTCGCGTAAAAGTTCAAGTCCTGCACCAGTTCGCGCGGAGACATAAACGCTGTGAAGTTTACCATACTCATCGCGCCCCACTCCCGGCGCAACGCCCGTCAGGTCGAGCTTGTTGTAGACCCTAAGTTGGGGCACGGCATCCGCACCGATTTCGCCCAGCACCTTTTCGACCGCCTCGATCTGGCGCTCACGTCCGGGACTGGACGAATCGATCACATGCAACAGCAAGTCGGCTTCGGCCGTAGCCTCCAAGGTCGCGCGAAAGGCTGCCACCAGATCGTGCGGCAAACGCGTGATGAAGCCAACGGTATCCGACAGCACCACTTCGCCGCTCGCCGGCCCACCGCTGGCGGATTCAGCCAAGCTTGGCAGGTAGATTTTGCGGGTGGTGGTGTCCAGCGTGGCGAACAACTGGTCGGCCGCATAGGCGCCGGCGCGCGTCAACGCATTGTATAGCGTGGATTTGCCCGCGTTGGTGTAGCCCACCAGCGCCACCGACATCACATGCTGACGCGCGCGCGACCGACGCTGGGTGCGGCGCTGCTTGCCCAGTTTGGCGAGCCGCTCGCGCAGCGCCTTGACCCGCACCCCCAGCAGGCGGCGGTCGGTCTCCAGTTGCTTCTCGCCCGGACCACGCATGCCGACGCCGCCGCGCTGGCGCTCAAGGTGCGTCCAGCCACGTACCAGCCGGGTCGACAGATGCTGCAGCTGGGCCAGTTCAACCTGCAACTTGCCCTCGGCGCTGTTCGCACGGCGTGCAAAGATATCCAGAATCAGACTGGTGCGATCAATCACCCGGCATTGCAGGCGACGTTCCAGATTACGCTCCTGCGCGGGCGACAGTTCATGATTGAAAATCACGACATCGGCGTCGGTGGCTGCAACCAGCGCCGCAATCTCGTCGGCCTTGCCACTTCCCACGAACAGTGCAGCATCAGGCCGGCTGCGCTTGCCCTGCACCTCACCCAGAATATCGAGTCCGGCGCCCGCCGCCAGCAGACGCAACTCGGCCACGCTCTCGGCAAAGTCCGGGTCGCCAAAATCGAGCGCCGCCAGGATGACGCGCTCGCCGCCCTCGTGCCGCTCAAACAACTGTGGCTTTCCGCGTGCGCAACAGCAGCACAATGGGGGAATCCCACAATTGGATTGGGCGCTGTTGCTTGAGGCCATTGATGCAGCCGTGCAATACAGAAATTGGCGGGCAGAACGGTGTATTCAAGAAGGGGAGCCGGGAGGATTGTGGGGGGATGCGCATACGAAACTTGCAATTTGGGGGTGATTTCAACTTTTCAAGCTGAATTCTAGATCACACCAGCTGCGGGCGCCCAAAATGCCAGCCCTGCCCATAGTCCACCCCCATATCCGCCAGGATGCGCGCGGTTTCTGCGTCCTCGACATGTTCGGCCACGGTAATAATACCCTCCTTGCGCGCAAAGTTAGCCAGGCTCTCGACGATGCCAGCCACCTTGCGGTCCTGACGCATGTTCAACACCAGCCAGCCTTCGATTTTCAGGAAGCTGACCGGCAGGTGCGCCAAGTAGAGATAGGACGAATATCCGCTGCCGAAATCGTCGAGCGCCAACCGGAAGCCATAGTCGATGAAAGGCTGCAGGTCAGTACGCAGTTTCTCAAGGCTGACGATGTGCTGGCGTTCGGTCAGTTCCAGCACGACCGGCTTGACCGGCCCCATCACCACACCGCAGGCCTGGCAATAGCTCATGGCGTTGCTGAGCATCTCCTCGACCAGATCGCGCCGAGCCAGAAATTGCGGCGACACATTCACGAAATGTGCAAAATCGGTTGAGCCCCCCTGCTCCATGCGCGTGACACAGCTTTGCATCACGTCACGGATCACCTGGCGGTCGATTTCAGCCATCAGGCCGAGACCTTCGGCCATATCGACAAAATCCTTGGCCTCGACCATCTCGCCGCTATCGGTCGCGATACGCGCCAGAGCCTCGTCGGCAACTGTCTGCCCGCTTTGCAGATCAACGATGACTTGCGACGCATGGCGCACGCGGTTTGCCGCCAGCGCCTGCCGTAACAGCGCGCTGTTCCAGGGTATATGGGTATGCGCCGCCATCCTGACCCGATCGCGCCCGTCCGCTTTGGCCCGATACAAGGCATGGTCGATCTTTTCCAGCATGGGTAGAGTTTCGCTGTCGTTGGTGCCGAAGGCTGCCACGCCTGCCGAAAAGCTCGAGGAAATGGCGCCAACACTGGTCTGGATGGGCGTTGAGCGCGCCTGGCCCGCCAGCCGTTCCATGACGCTGGCAGCTTCTTCCACGGTGCTGCCATGCAGCACAAACAAAAACTCCTCCCCACCCCAGCGTGCCACCCAGTCGCCTTCGCGCAGCCCCGACTCGAAACGACGTGCCACGGCTTTCAGCACTTCGTCGCCCACGGCATGGCCGTAGCGATCGTTCACCATCTTGAAATGGTCGAGGTCGACCAAGGCCAGTGCGAAACCATGGCCGTCACGCGGGATGCGCGCCCTTTCCTTTTGCAGGCGCTCTTCGGCCGCGCGCCGGTTGGGCAGACCGGTCAGCGGATCGGTCAGCGCGATGCGCTGCAGCAGATCTTTCTGTGTGGATTGATGCAAGGCATTGCCGAGCCAGTCGGCAATCAGCTCCATATAGGCGATATCCACCGCATCGGGAGGGGATGCTCTGTGTCGACTGAAGAAAGCCAGCACCCAACTCGGATCGTCGCCCATTGCTACCGGCAAGCCGGAATAGGTTCGCAGTCCCAGCCCAGTCACCACCACGTGGTCGGCATACACGGGGTGTTCGCGCAAGTCTGCGACATGGGCGGGTTCGCAGGTGAGATACACGTCATGACACAACACCGTTTCCACCATCCGCACCGTGCCTTCAGGAAACACGCCCAGCCGATCGCTGACATAGTGAGCGGTGTAGTGTTCGCCAAAATTACCCAGCACCACCAGATCCATGTCCAGCACGTCGGCTGCCATCGCCAGCATGGCGCGAATACGTTCGGCGTCATCCAACCCACGCTGCACGGAAAGCTTCCATAGGGCGTTGAGGCGATCGACATGCGTGTCGCCCCGACTGGCCAGGGGCACACAAAGATCAGATTCGTTGACAGGCTGCATGGGTCGCCTTTAGCGCTCGATAACAGGCGGTCATTGTAGCGTCAAGCCACGTTCACAATTCCACCCCACGCAAACGCTCGGCTGCCTGCTCCGGATTGATTGTATTGACGAACAAGCCCGACCCCAGTTCGAACCCGGTGGGGATGGAGGTGCGCGGGCAGATTTCCAGATGCCAATGGTAGCTCGGCGCGTGCGCGGCGCGCTGGGCATCGTGCGGTACCGAGTGCAGAAAGAAGTTGTATTGCGCGCCGCCGATGACCGCATCCAGTCGCGCCATAGTGCGCTTCATCACCCGTGCCAGGTCAGCCATGTCCTCGGCACGCACGTCTAGAAAATCGGCCTGATGTGCCAGCGGCAGGATGTGCACCTCCCATTCGTAGCGGCTGGCGAAGGGCTTGATGGCGATGAATTTTTCACCGCGCTCGACCACGTACTGCCCGACGTTGATTTTGCGGCGCACCGCACCCGAAGTGCGGTCGTAGATCGTCGCCTCAAAGGTCAGCGCCTCGTCGATCAGGGCGCAAAAAATGCAGTGGTGATGTTTGGCGAAATGCGCGGCGCTATTTTTGACCTCGGCGTCGACGTTTTCCGGCACCACCGGCATCGCGATGACCTGGCTGTGGGTATGGGGGATCGAGGCACCGGCAGCCGGGCCAAAGTTCTTGAACACCAGCACATATTTCAGCCGCTCGTCCGATTCGAACAACTGGCGCATGCGTGTCTGGTAGACGCCGAACAATGCGGCCAAGTGCGTTTCGGCCATTTCGTGCACGGCGATGCCATGTTCATGATGATCGATAATGACCTCGTGTCGACCATAGCCGTCAATAGTCTGCTGCAGGCCAAAATTGAAGTTGGCCTGTTCGCGGTCATCGCCCAGCACCGGATAGAGGTTTTCCACCATGCGTATCTGCCAGTCGCCTTCCGGCGGCCAACTCAGGATCAATGGCGGCGTCTTGTGTTCGTTGCCACGGCAGAACGGGCAGGTTTCGACATGTTTGCGGGTGTCGCGCGGCGCCAGCTCCTCCGCCTTCTTCGGGCGCATGCTGCGCGCGGTAGCGACCAGCACCGATTCGCTCGGCACAATGGGGTTGATGCGAATTTCGCGGACTTCGCTATGGTCTGGTGTGTTCGGGTCTGACATGGGGCATCTCCTCTGGCGACTAGCTTAAATCAGCCGGATTGACCTGTCGGTTCATAATTCTTATGCCCCCTGTCATGCTTTTTATCCCCGTTCGCGGCAGGGCCTTGCGTTGACGAAGCCCGGGCCGGCACCGACAATGACTATTCTTTGCTGCACTCGGAGTTTCCCCATGGATATCGACAAAACCCTGCACGACGAACAGCGCATCATGCGCATGATGCGCAAGACCCTCACCTCTATCGTTCGCGACACCGCACCGCGCGACGGCAATCCCAGCCCGCTGACCGAGGCCACAGTGCTTGGCATCAAGGATTGCCTGGTGGTGATTTCCAACCGCGAAGTCGAACTCGCCAAGCTGACGGGCCGCACGCTGGAAGAGCGGCCGCATTTCACCGACGAGACGCCCAGCGCCCATGTCGTCAAGATCAGCAGTATTCCGAAAAAATCCCACTGACCATGCCGCAAGCCACCAGCCTGTTCACCGATATTGAAGCCAGGGTCGTTGGCACATCGGCGGTGGTGATTTATTCGCCGTCAGGCAAAAAACGCACGCGCTTTCCCGAAGGCGTGGTCGAGGTTTTCGGCAGCGAAGACGAAGCGCTGGCGCACGCCGACCCTGCCAACAGCCGACACGCAGCGATTGCCAGCGGCCCTTCGCGCTCGTCCGAAGGCTTCAAACTGTTTTATCTGGTGCGCTGGCTCGACTGAGCGTGGTTGTTGCCGCTTCAGCGGCGTTACAACCACGGCCTGCCCCTCGCGGGTAGCGTGGTTGCCGACTCGTCGGCATGCGTCCGGGCTGTTGCTGCTTACAGGCATAACCCCCCTTGCGGATGGATCTACACAAACGCACTCAATCGTTGCCGTAAAGCTTGCGCCGCACCCGCTTCTTGCGCCGCATCCGCGTCGCCTCGCTCTCGGTCAGCGGCGCGCGCACCTTGCCTTCGAACGGATTCTTGCCGCCGTCCTCCTTGATCTGGATTCTGAGCGGCGTGCCCTGCAGATTGAACGCCTTGCGAAAACTGCTTTCCAGATAACGCTTGTAATCGTCGCGCAGGCCTTCCAGCGCGTTACCATGCAGCACGATCACCGGCGGGTTCTTGCCGCCCTGGTGGGCATAACGCGGTTTCGGACGAAACAGACCATTCTTGGGCGGCGCATGTTGCTCCACCGCCATCTCCAGCACCCGCGTGAGTTTCGGCGTCGACATCTTGATGAAGGCGGCAGCGTGTGCGGCTTCCACATCCTTCAGCAGAACATCCAGACCTTTGCTCTTCAGCGCCGAAATGTAGTTGAAGCGGGCAAAGTCCAGGAACGCCAGCTTGCGCCCGATTTCGCGCTTGATGTCGTCGCGCTGATCGGCCGAGAGGCCATCCCACTTGTTGATCGCGACCACCAGCGCGCGTCCGGTTTCCAGCACGAAACCGGCCAGGTGCGCATCCTGCTCGGATATGTTCTCGCGCGCGTCGAGCACCAGCACCACCACGTTGGCATCCTCGATCGCCTGCAGCGTCTTGATGACGGAGAACTTTTCGAAGGTCTCGAACACCTTGCCTTTACGCCGCACACCGGCGGTGTCGAT
>JBPPMF010000218.1:0-6076 GCA_051305915.1 Thiobacillus sp.
TGTGTATAAGAGACAGGGTTCAATGAGAGCAGAAATCCAATCATGCGAGCGAACCGGATGAAAAATCGAACGCTTGGCGCAATGTGCCACGCATCCGCGTGGGGTATTTCAGCAGCCTGTTACGCGGTGCCGCCGTTTAACGCTCAATACCCAGCAACTCGATTTCAAAGGTCAATACGGTATTGGCCGGAATGACGCCGGGAACACCGCGGACGCCATAACCCGTAGCAGCCGGACAGGTGAGCCTGGCTTTGCCCCCCACCTTCATTTTTTGCACGCCTTGGGTCCAGCAAGGGATGACGCCTCGCAGCGGGAAGGAGGCGGGCTTGTTGCGTTGGTACGAGCTATCAAACTCGGTTCCGTTCGGTAGTGTTCCACGGTAATGCACGCGGACCGCGCTATCCGCAGTTGGCGAAGCACCCTGGCCTGACTTGATATGAGCCACCACTACACCAGAAGGTAATGTTTCCGTATTCGCGGCCAGACCTTGGACGCTGACGCTTACTGCTGCAATCGCCAGGAGGGTTCGAATTGTACGCATTGAAACTTCCATCAAATTAAAGTGAAGAGAACCCGTTTCTAGTCAGACGAAACGCTTTTGTTCGATCCGGCCTTTCGACCTGGTGCGACGGGCGGCACATAGCCGGAAATTCTGCACTGAAAACCATCAACACGCTTGTCGCCATGGAAGTGGGTGACGCTGCACTGGGATATTTCTCCGCGTGTCGTTAAGTCAGCCAGTGACCTGCGTACTTGAGCCAGTGCGATCCCGGTTGCTGATGCGATCTCCAGGTCGAGTAGCTGCCCATGTTTCTTTAAGTAGCTTAGAACTTGGTCTGTCTGCATGTCGATTCCTTTGACGTGTGAATGAGCGTTTGGCCCAAGGTGTACCCAAACCTGGGAAAAGCAAAAAAGCCACCCCTAAGGATGGCCTGAATGCCTGCTGAATTTGGCTCCCCGAGCTGGGCTCGAACCAGGGACCTGCAGATTAACAGTCGAGACCCTACCGGGTTATTCCTAATTAAAACAATCCGTTATACGGTTTTTCCACCTGTTATTTGCCACTCCGCTCCAACCTATTTGAGCATGATAACAACGCTTCCTAACTGAGTTCTATTAGACCACAAACACGGGTGCGAGACAACCACGGCCCCCCCCCCGGCGACGTGAAGTTCGTTCATGTGATACGCGACTACCAGTGTGTTGATGGAAGACCTCAAGCATGATTCCCCTAGGGAAGGTCTGCATAACTCCCCCAACCCAATCATCCCGGAATCGGAGTACCAGTACTGGCGTGGAGCATGGAGTTGAATACGGTCTTGACTGTGCCCCTGGACTTCTCCAGGCCGGGTAATCTGTACGCGTCATCAAGCTTGGCGTCACTCCAGCCATGCCGTAGAGGGTACGTGCTGCCATCTGGCCGAAGCCCCAACTCACTACCGAGCAACCGTTAATGACGAGGCCATCCAAGCGCTGCTGTTGAGAAAGTGGTATCCAGAATCCCCCGTACAGCCGCCCGCCTTGCTGGAAGCTCCCGTTGTAGAAGATACGCACGAGGCGGCGGCTGTTGACATCTACCTGGTGTCCCGTTTTGTCGTTGTGCTCGAACCCGATGTCGGCCTTCTCGAGCCAGCCATTAATGCGGCGCACCCGCTCGCGGTACGTGCACGTGAGCGCGTTGTCTTGGTATAGGAGTGAGACGCTCTTCTTTACCGAAACAACCCACTGCCTCCAGCGACGGATGCGGGTTTTTATTTCGCGTGGCACAGGTGTCGCGTTATTCGATCCCCAGCCGTTCCAGCCGATACCGCAGGCTGCGGAAGGTGACCCCAAGTACGCGCGCGGCGGCGGTCTTATTGTAGCGCGTCTGTTCCAGTGCTTCGTGGATGGCCGTGCGTTCCATTTGATCGAGATAATCCTGCAGCGGATATTTGCTGCCGGACGGGACGTCGGCAGCGGCGGCGGGCAGGGCGGGTGCAAGGTTGAGGTCGGCGGCGGTGATGCGCTGGCTTTCGCACAGGGCCAGCGCGCGTTCCAGTGTGTTTTCAAGTTCGCGCACGTTGCCCGGGAAGGCATAGAGACACAGCGCCTTTTCTGCGTCGCGATCCAGCTTGACGTCGGCACCGCCCAGTTTGTCGAGCAGAAAGCGCGCGATCTCGGGGATGTCCTCGACACGCTCGCGCAGGCTGGGCATCACCAGGTCGATGACATTCAGCCGGTAATACAAATCCTGGCGAAAGCGTCCGGCTTCAACCAGCGCCGCAAGGTTCTGATGGGTGGCGCTGACGATGCGCACAACGACCGGCTCTTCGGCGGTGGCACCGACTTTGCGAACCTTTTTTTCCTGCAGCACGCGCAACAGTTTTACCTGCATCGACAGCGGTAGGTCGGCGACCTCGTCGAGGACTAGTGTGCCGCCGTCGGCGGCCTGAAAAAAGCCGTTGCGGTCGGCGTCGGCGCCGGTGAAGGCGCCTTTGCGATAGCCGAAAAACTCGCTTTCCATCAGCGTCTCGGGAATGGAGCCGCAGTTGACCGCGACGAAGGGCTTGTCTGAACGGTTGCCCAACTGGTGGACCAGCCGCGCTGCGAGTTCTTTGCCGCTGCCCGATTCGCCGCCTATATGGACTGGCGCCTGGGTGCGTGCAAGCTTGGCGATGCGTGCGCGGATGTCCTGCATGGTGGCGGAGTGGCCGATCAGATCGCGTGTGGAATCGTTGGGCTGCGCCGCCTCGGGTATCTTCAGCGCGGATTTGACCAGCGCGCGCAGTTGGTCGAGTGCCACCGGCTTGGCCAGATAATCGAATGCACCTGCCTTCAATGCCGCCACCGCGTTGCCGGCATTGCCGTACGCGGTGATTACCGCCACCGGAACCGGTAGTGCCAGCGCGCTGGCAGCTGTGATCACCTCCAACCCTTCACCATCGCCCAGCCGCATGTCGGTGAGGCAGAGATCGTAATGTTTCTGCGCCAGTCGAGTCCGGGCTTCAGCCACGCTCGCTGCGCGGTCGGTTTCCAGCCCCATCTTGACCAGGGTCAGCTCCATCAGGTCGAGCAGATCGGGCTCGTCGTCCACCAGCAGAATGCGCGGAGAGGCTGTCATGTTCAGTCGCTGCCGCGTAGGCTGAGACGGAAACGGGCGCCGCCCGCAGCCGGCACGTAGGTCAGCCGCGCATGATTGGCTTCGGCCAGCTCGCGGGCGAGAAATAGCCCGAGTCCAGTGCCCTGCGCATCGGTGGTGAAAAATGGCTCGAACAGTTTGCCGCGATGCTCCTGCGACAGTCCCGGCCCGTCGTCCTCGATCTCCAGGTACACGCTGTCATCCAGCACGTGCGCACTGAAGCGGATGCTGCCCGCCTGCTTGCGGCTGTAACGCCAGGCGTTGCGCAACAGATTCCATACGATCTGGCGCAGGTGGTCGGGGTCGAATTGAAAATGCAGGGTGTCAGGCATGTGGACTATGACGGCGTCCAGCGGGATTTCTTCAGTTTGCCGCAGTTCGTCGACCAGGGCGGCGAGTGCGGTGGTGTCGAAGCTCACCGGATTGAGGCGGTCGCGCCGGTTGAGCGTCAGCACCTCTTCCACCAGCCGGTCGAGGCGCCGCACATTGTTTTCGATAATCGAGGTCAGTTTCACCTGCGCAGCGTTGTGGGTGTCTTCGCGTAGCAATTGCGCTGCGTGGCTGATGGCCGACAGCGGATTGCGGATTTCGTGAGCGATGTTGGCGGTCAGCCGTCCCAGTGCCGCCAGCTTCAGACGCTGCGCGGCCTGTTCGGCCTGGCTCTGGTCCTCCAGCACCAGTACCCGGCTGTCGTCCGGTGTCGCCAGCGGAATGCAGCGTACGCGCAGCTGGGCGGTCGGGGTGTTCAGGGGGGGTGCCGTGCCGGGCGCTATCTGCCGCGTCAGGCGTGCCAGTTCGGGTGAGCAATCCTGCAGGGTGACACCTGGCATCAGCGGTGCTGTGATGCCCAGCAGCGCCAGTGCACGCGGACTGGCGTGGCGCACCACGCCGTCACCGCGCACCGCGAGCAGACCATCGGGCGAGTTCTCGATCGCCAGCGCGTTGATGCGGTTCAGTAGCGACAATTCATCTGCCTGTTGTTGCGCCAGAATTTCCGAGCGCAACGCACGCTGTGTCAGCGCATGCGCCAGCCAGCCGATGGCGAAGTACCCTACACACAGCAAGCCGACCTGGAAAAAACTGTCCATCCCCTGGTCGCCGACCAGGATGCTGAAGCCGTGCTGCAGCAGTACGGCGATCGATGCCATCGCGGCATACAGCAGCGTAAGCCGCCCACTACCGACCAGCCCCCCCGAGGCAATGGAAATCACCAGCAGCAAACCCAAGCCGCCCACCAGGCGCTCGCTGGTCGACATCATCAGCATCACCAGCACGATGTCCGCGGTGATGTGCGCGGTAAGCTGGATCTGGAATCCGGGCCAGCGCGCGCGGATGCTCAGCACGAACAGCGCTGCAATGACCAGATAGATATAGGAAAAACGCTGGAAACGCTCGCCCGCACCTTCGCGGAACAGGTCGGAACCCTCGAACAGCAGGCTGGTGAAGATCAGCGCTACAGCGAGCGTCAGGCGATACAGATTGAAGTAATCGAGGCTGCGCCAGTGCGACGCGTAATAACCCGGCGAAGGGACGCGCGGCAGGGGGGGTGCCGCTGTGTTCATTTTTTGCCGAGTTGCTTGTGCTCGGGTGTGCAGAAGAAATCGCCGGCTGAATAAATGGCCTCGCTGCGCGGCAGGTTCACGCCGCAATGCGCGCATTTCACCATGTCTTCGACGGTATGTTCGCGCGTGGACGCGGGCGGTTTGTTGAGCGAGCGCTGGTAGCCCCGGATAACCGCCCACGCCGCAAAACCGATCACAATCAGTAACAGAATCTTGATCACACCACCCCCCATGAAATGGCATTTAGCATAGCATGGCGGTGCCATGGGCGGACCGGTATGGCGGCTACCCGGGAGCGCGTGCTCAGGGCGAACGGCATGTGCCGAAGCCGCTTTGTTTGCCGGTACAGTTGCCAACCCAGCGCTTGTGGCTAATGGGGGTAGGCTGACGTTCAGCCCCTTGGCGATTTCGGATTGACGATTGATGGTGCAAAATGCACCGCATTCCGCTTAAATTTCCCCATTAATAATTGGAATTTAATTTAAAAACTTGAAGCCGCCCGGAACCGGGCGAGACAACTCATATGACCAAAAAAGCTCTTATCACCGGCGTCACCGGCCAGGACGGTGCCTACCTCGCCGAATTTCTGCTGGGCAAAGGTTACGAAGTCCACGGCATCAAGCGCCGCACCTCGCTGTTCAACACCGACCGCATCGATCATCTTTACCAGGACCCGCACGAGCAGGGCCGCCGCTTCATCCTGCATCACGGCGACCTTACCGACAGCTCCAGCCTCATCCGCATCATCCAGCAGGTGCAGCCTGACGAAATCTACAACCTCGCCGCGCAAAGCCATGTTGCCGTCAGCTTCGAGGAACCTGAATACACCGCCAACTCCGACGCCCTTGGCGCCCTGCGCATCCTCGAAGCCATCCGCATTCTCGGCCTGGAAAAGACGACCCGTTTCTATCAGGCCAGCACCAGCGAACTCTACGGTCTGGTGCAGGAAACCCCGCAGAAGGAAACCACCCCCTTCTACCCGAGGAGCCCCTACGCCGTCGCCAAGCTCTACGCCTACTGGATCACCGTCAACTACCGCGAAGCCTACGGCATGTATGCCTGCAACGGCATCCTGTTCAATCACGAATCCCCCGTCCGCGGCGAAACCTTCGTCACCCGCAAGATCACCCGCGCCCTTGCTCGCATCAAGCTTGGCCTGCAAGAGTGTTTGTTCCTCGGCAACATGGATGCCAAGCGCGACTGGGGTCACGCCAAGGACTACGTCGAAATGCAGTGGCTGATGCTGCAGCAGGACACGCCCGAAGACTTCGTCATCGCCACCGGCGTGCAGTACTCCGTCCGCGACTTCGTCAACGCCGCCGCCAAGGAACTCGGCATGGCCATCCGCTGGGAAGGTCAGGGCGTTGACGAAAAAGGCTATGACGCCCATGGCAAA
>JBPPMF010000230.1:0-4203 GCA_051305915.1 Thiobacillus sp.
GAGTCGCGTATCGCTACCGATATCGGCGAACTCGACCGCGTGTTGGGCGGCGGGCTGGTGCCGGGTGGGGTGACGCTGATCGGCGGCGACCCCGGCATCGGCAAGTCGACGCTGCTGTTGCAAGCGATGGCGGGGCTATCCGACCGCATGAAGACGCTCTATGTCAGCGGCGAGGAATCGGCGCGCCAGGTGGCGCTGCGCGCACGGCGTCTCTCTCTGCCCGAAACCAACTTGCCGGTGCTGCCGGAAATCCGCCTGGAAGCCATCTTGGTGCAGCTCGCCGATCTGAAGCCTGACGTTGCTGTGATCGATTCGATCCAGACCGTGTATTCCGAGGCGCTGACCTCCGCCCCCGGTTCGGTGGCGCAGGTGCGCGAATGCGCGGCGCAGCTGACGCGTTACGCCAAGCAGAGCGGCACGGCGATCATCCTGGTCGGCCACGTCACCAAGGAAGGCGCCATCGCCGGCCCGCGTGTGCTGGAACATATCGTCGATACCGTGCTGTATTTCGAGGGCGATACCGGGTCGAGTTTCCGCCTGGTACGCGCGTTCAAGAACCGCTTCGGCGCGGTCAACGAAATCGGCGTGTTCGCGATGACCGAGAAGGGGCTGAAGGGCGTATCCAACCCCTCGGCCATCTTCCTGTCGCGTCACGGCGAGCCGGTGCCGGGCTCGTGCGTGCTGGTGACACAGGAAGGCACACGGCCGCTCCTGGTGGAAATTCAGGCGCTGGTCGATGCCAGCCACGCGCCGAGCCCGCGCCGCTTGTCAGTTGGCCTGGAGCAGAACCGCCTCGCCATGCTGCTCGCCGTGCTACACCGCCACGCCGGTATTGCCTGCTTCGATCAGGATGTGTTCGTGAATGCCGTCGGCGGCGTGAAGATCAGCGAGCCCGCCGCCGACCTCGCCGTGCTGGCGGCGATCGTGTCGTCGCTCAGAAGCCAGCCGCTGCCCGACAAGCTGGTGATGTTTGGTGAAGTCGGCTTGGCCGGCGAAATTCGCCCGGTGCAGCGCGGCCAGGAACGCCTCAAGGAAGCTGCCAAGCTCGGCTTCACTCAGGCCATCGTGCCAGCCGCCAACCAGCCCAAGCAGAAAATCGCCGGCATGACGATCCACACGGTGCATCGGCTGGACGAGGCGATTGGGTTGTTCAGGGATACTTGAGTAGCGCAACGCCCGTCCCACAGCCCACACAGGCAGCGGCTTGACTTCCATTAATTTGTTGTCAAGAATGCCAACATGAAGGCCGAACTGCTCAAGCAGCACCATCAGCGCTTGCCCAACGGCGGCCTGATCGAGATGAAAATCTGGAAGCTGCCCTGCCCGGTGCCGCCCTGCGACCATGCCTTCAAATACCGCCTGGTTTACGTGCTGGATGGAAAACGCCTGGTTGGTTTCGACAATGAACGCAGCAAGGGTGACCACCAGCACCTGGACGGAAAAGAGACCGTCTACCGCTTTGTTTCCATCGACCAACTGTTGGACGATTTTCTGGCAGAAGTTGAAAGGAGAGTGACATGAAAACCGCCGTCATCGAAATCAATCCGGACTGGAAGGCCGCGCTCAAAGCGGGCGCAAAGGGCATGCGCCAGGCTGCCAAATCCGGTCGCGTCCAGCAGGCCACCTTCAGCTACGCCAGCCCGGAACTGCTGTTCTCCGAAATCAGCCCCAAGCGCTGGGGCGTGCTGGAAACCATGAGCGGTGCCGGCGAAATGAGCCTGCGCGAACTTTCCCGCAGGCTGGAGCGCGACGTCAAGTCCGTGCACCGGGACGTGCACGCCCTACTGGGAATCGGCCTGCTGGAGAAAACCGAAAGTGGAAAAATTGTGTGCCCGTTCGACAAGGTACGCGTCGATTTCACGCTGGCGCAGGCGGCATAGAAGGTGAGTAATGTCCGCCCCGATGCCGACTCTTTTAGTACACGAAGCTTGGCTTCACCCAGACTATCGTGCCTGCTGCCAACCAGCCAAGCAGAAGATTGCCGGGATGGAGACTCACCCCGTGCATCGACTGGATGAGGCGATTCAATTCTTCCGGGCTTAGTCCGGAGACGGCGGACGGGGGCGCGTGTCATTTGGGTCGGGCATCGCTCCGGCTTTCAGCGACCCGTCTTCGCTCGCATACACCTTGGTGAATTCCGCCCCCAGCAGGAAAATCTGCGTGGCGTAATACACCCAGGCCAGCAGCACGACCAGCGACCCTGCGGCCGCGAAGGATTCAGTCACGGCGCTCTTGCCGAGGTACAGTCCGATCAGCAGCTTGCCGATCTCGAACAGTACGGCGGTCACTCCCGCGCCGACCCATACGTCGCGCCAGGCGATGCGGACAGACGGCATCAGTTTGAAAATCATCGCGAACAGCAAGGTGCTGATGAACACCGACACCAGCATGTTGAGGCACTGAAGCACGGTTTCCCATCCGAGCATCAAGCCGTTGGTCCACTGGCCGAAGGCGGCAAGGGCGGCACTGACGACCAGCGACAGCATCAGCAGGAATGCCAGCCCCAGGATCAGCCCAAAAGACAGCAGCCGTGCCCTCAGCAGCGCCCATATGCCGGAAGGCCTGGCGGACTCAGGCACATGCCAGATGCGATCCATCGCCCGCTGCAACTCGGCGAATACGGTCGTCGCGCCGATTGCCAGCACGGCCAGGCTCACCAACCCCGCCACCATGCCGCGCCCGGTATCGCTGGCGCTGCGCAGCAGGGTTTGCACGAAGAGCGCACCTTCCTGGCCGATTAGCCCGCCGAGCTGCGTCACGATTTGTCCCTGTACCGCCTCCCGACCGAATATCGCGCCGGCCACGGCGATCACGATCACCAGCAGCGGGGCGAGCGAGAATATCGTGTAATAGGCGATTGCCGCCCCCATGCTCATAGCGCCATCGGCCATGTAGGCCGCGACGGCCTTGCGGCCGAGATCGAATATGCGCTTGGGACTGATCATGAAGGTTGCCTCGCTCTTGTGTTGCGGATCCGGCCATGATGGCGGGTGCGCTCTTTGTATAGCAAAGTCGGGCGCGCGCCGTTGCCAGTCCAAAACGGCAGGCCCAGTTTCAGTCCTTGCGATCAGTGTGGGCTTGCCTGATGAGCGGCGCGAGCGGCTAGCGCATCACCTGACCATGCTCGCGCGTGTCGTGGAACGCCACCTTAGGCCAGCGCTCCTGCGCCAGCGACAGGTTCACCCGCGTATCCGCCAGATACACAAGGTTGCCGTCGACGTCCTTCGCCAGCTTTAGCGTGTTGGCTTTGGTGAATTCCGCGAGATGCTGGGCGTCCGGGCAAGTCACCCAGCGGGCGGTATAGATGCCGGCGTTCTCGAAGCTGGCGTCGACGCCGTATTCGGTTTTCAGGCGATGGGCGACGACTTCGAACTGCAGCTGGCCGACCGCGCCGATCAATAGCGTGTTGTCGAAGAAGGGTTCGAACACCTGCACCGCGCCTTCCTCGCCCAGTTCCAATAGTCCCTTGTTCAACTGCTTGGCGCGTAGCGGATCACGCAGGCGCGGGCGGCTGAAGAGTTCGGGGGCGAAATAAGGTATCCCCTTGTACTGCAGCGCCTCGCCTTCGGTCAGGGTGTCGCCGATGTGCAGCTGACCGTGGTTGTGGATGCCGATGATGTCGCCCGCCACCGCGTCTTCCATGCGGGTGCGCTCGTTGGCCATGAAGACCACCGCGTTGGCGATTTTCATGTCCTTGCCGGTGCGGCGGTGGCGCACTTTCATGTTGGGGCTGTATCGCCCGGAGCAGACGCGGAAGAAGGCGATGCGGTCGCGGTGCTGCGGGTCCATGTTGGCCTGGATCTTGAACACGAAGCCGGTGAACTTGGGTTCGGTCGGATCGACCGTGCGTTCGACCGCCTCGCGCGGCTGCGGCGGCGGTGCCCAGTCGGCCAGTGCGCGCAGCACTTCGCGCACGCCGAAGTTGTTGATGCCGGAGCCGAAAAACACCGGCGACTGCTTGCCTTTCAGAAAGGCATCCAGTTCGAAGCCGACGCCGGCGCCGCGCACCAGTTCTATTTCAGACAGCAGGGTGTCGGCTTCGAGCGGGAAGCGTTCACGCAGCGCCTCATCGGCCAGGCCCTGCAACGATTCAAACGCCTGTCCGGCATTCTCTTCGCCGGCCTTGAAGCGCAGGATTTCGTCGTTGATCAGGTGGTATACGCCATGAAAACGTTTGCCCATGCCGATCGGCCAGGTCACCGG
>JBPPMF010000234.1:0-8561 GCA_051305915.1 Thiobacillus sp.
GGCCGGCGTGCCCAACGGCGAGGCGCGCGCCATCGCGCTGGAAATGCTCACCGCGCTCGACGTGCAGCACCGCGCGCAGGCGCGCGTCGCCGAACTCTCCGGCGGCGAGCAGCAGCGGGTGTCGATCGCACGCGCGCTCGCCAACAAGCCGCCGATCATCCTTGCCGACGAGCCGACCGCGCCGCTCGACAGCGAACGCGCGCTCACCGTGGTGAAAATCCTCAATCGCCTGGCGCAGGAATTCCATACCGCGATCATCGTCGTCACCCACGACGAAAAGATCATCCCCACCTTCAAGCGCATCTACCATATCCGCGACGGCAAGACCTACGAAGAAGCGGGCGAGGGGCGGGATATCGCGTGAGAACTCTACCCGCAACCAGGAAACCGTAAACCATGAAATCGCTTCGTGCTGCCACGTTGAGCCTGCTTGCCGGGCTTGCCGGGCTTGCCATCATGGCGGGCAGCGGCCAGCTCCTGGCGGACCCCATTGCCTCCAGCGCCAAGCCCCTTGCACTCCGGAGCATCATGAAATATCTGGGCAAAAACGCGCAGGCCATCACCGAGGGGATTTCACACGAGGACTGGCCTCAGATCGAAAAAGCCGCCTTGCTGATTGCCGATCATCCGCAACCTCTGCTCTCCGAGAAAATGCGCATCATTCGCTTTGCCGGCACCCGCATAGGCAAGTTCAAGTCGTACGACGGCGAAACGCATGATGCCGCCAAGACGGTCGCCAAGGCCGCCCGGGCCGGCGATGGCGAGGGCGTCATTCTCGCCTTCCAGAAGCTTCAGACGGCCTGCCACAATTGCCATCTAGAGTTCCGCAAGTCGTTGATCGAACATTTTTACGAGGGGCGCTGAGAAAAGTACGCTGCAGTTCCCGGGAGACACCGATTAAACCGAGATTGTTTCTTGGGTAATTTGTCGTACGTAGGGTGCACTCCGTGCACCGATTGATGCCAGAAGGTGCACGGAGTGCACCCTACGCGCCGAATAAATCGGAGTTTCACTTAGCCCATTTTTTTGCAGCGAACGGGCTTTCCCTTCAAACTGAAAAACAACCGGAGTCAATAAACATGCCCTCACACACAAAACGCGGCGTCTCGATCTGGGCGATTTCCCTGGTCGCCGTCGGCTTCGGCCTGCTGACCATCAAGGAGGGCGGCACGATCCTGTTCGGCGACGCGGCAGCGCGCGCCGCGGCCGGGGATTACGTGCCGTTCGTGCTGTGGTTCAATTTTCTGGCGGGCTTCGCCTATGTCATCGCCGGCATCGGGCTGTGGCGACAACAACGCTGGGCCGCGTGGCTGGCCGTCGCCATTGCCGCGGCGACCGCGCTCGCGTTTGCGGCCTTCGGCGCGCACATTCTTTCCGCTGGCGCCTACGAGCAGCGCACGGTGATCGCCATGAGCCTGCGCACGCTGGTGTGGGCGGCGATCGCAGGACTTGCCTTCCGCAGACTGTTGCGAAACCCGGGGTGACATCATGAAACTGACTTTTCTCGGTGCGGCGCGCGAAGTGACCGGCTCCAGCTATCTGGTGGAGTCCGATGGCATTCGCTTTCTGGTCGATTGCGGCATGTTCCAGGGCGGGCGCGAAACGCGCGCCAAGAACCAGCGCGCGTTTTCCTTCGATCCGCGCACGATCGATTTCGTCATCCTCACCCACGCTCACATCGACCATTCCGGCCTGCTGCCGCGCCTGGTGGCAATGGGCTTTCGGGGACAGATCCACACGACCCGCGCCACCTGCGACCTGCTCGCGGTGATGCTGCCGGATTCGGCGCACATCCAGGAAAAGGAAGCCGAATACGCCAACCTTGATCGCTTCCGCAAGGACATGGACCGGCGCGACAAGAAACGGGGACTGCCGCCGCGCGATATCGCCCCCTCTACACCGTGGCGCAGGCGCAGGCCTCACTGAAGCAGCTGAACCCGGTCAATTACGATCAGGAAATCAAGCCGCATCCGCAGGTGCGCTGCACCTTCCGCGACGCTGGCCACATCCTGGGGTCGGTGATCGTCGAGATGTGGGTGGGCGAGGGGGCAAGCCGCCGCAAGATCGTTTTTTCCGGCGACCTCGGCCAGCCCGCGCGGCCGCTGCTACGCGACCCTGCGCATATCCACGACGCCGACTATCTGGTGGTTGAATCGACCTACGGCAATCGCGACCACAAAAGCATGGAAGCGACGCAGGACGAACTGGTGGAGGCGATCAACGACACCATCGAGCGCAAGGGCGGCAACGTAGTCATCCCCGCCTTTGCCGTGGGGCGCACCCAGGACATGCTCTACCTGCTGGCTGACCTGACCCGGCAGGGGCGCATTCCCAAGCTGACCGTATTCGTCGATTCTCCCATGGCCACCGCCGCCACCGAAATCACCTACAAGCACATGGCGCTGCTCGACGCGGAGACGCATGAACTGATGGGCAGGCACGGCGGCGCCGCGCATTTCCGCAAGCTCAGTTTCGTCGAGGGTGTCGAGGAGTCGAAATCGCTCGACCGCATCAAAGGTGGCGCCGTCATCATTTCGGCCAGCGGCATGTGCGAAGCCGGGCGCATCAAATTCCACCTGCGCGCCAACTTGGCACGCCGCGAATCGACCATCCTCATCACCGGCTTTCAGGCCGCCGGCACCTTTGGCCGCCGCCTGGTCGACGGCGCCAAACGCGTTCGCCTGCTGGGCGAGGGCCTCCCGGTGCGCGCTGATCTTTACACTCTGGGCGGCCTGTCGGCACACGCCGACCGCACCGCGCTGCTCGCCTGGCTCGGCCACTTCCGCAGCAAACCACGCCAGGTGTTCGTGGTGCACGGCGAGGAAACCGTGGCGACCGGCTTTGCCGAAGATCTGCAAAAGCAATTCGGCTGGGACGCGATCGCGCCGGCGCCGGGCTATAGCGTCATCCTGGACTAGCTGGCAAAGTGACGGGGGTAAACCTTATTCGCTTGGGCGCATCCTGCTGGCCCTGTTGAGCGTCGCCTGGCTGAATCATGGTCAGGCGCTGACCGATTGGGAAGGTTGGGGCTTTCCGCTGTGCGGGCGCCTGAAGGGCTATGTGCAGTATTTCAATGGTTATGGTGAGTCGTTGGTTGACTACAACCAGCGCCAGCAGTCGGTCGGGCTGGGCGTCAGCCTGACTGAGGGCATGTAGGTCTGGTTTTTAGGTATTCGAGGTCGCGTGTGGAAATGGTTCAGGGACTCTTTTCGGACCGAAACATGTGTGACAGTAGCGTTAATGGAAGCTCGACCGAAGCGGACCGTGGCCTGCGGCGAAGCAAACGACAGCAATCGGCCTTATGTGAAGCTTCACATAAGGCCGAACTCCAGACGGATAGTGAGCCAGTCCAAATGACGGCTTCTGGCCGGTTGCCGCCCTTGAAGCTTGATACGTTTTTGCGCGGCCCCTTTTTATAACTCCACCCCAATAATGAGCAAGAGCCCTGATTAAGCAGGGACTTGTGTCCGCGTTTACTTCTCTTTTGGCAGCGCCCGCTCCAGCAATTCCTGCACATATTTCACCGGAATGGCATAGCTGATTCCGCTGGGCGCTGTGATTGCAGCCTCTTTTGCGCCTTTTACATAGACCGAGTTGACCACGCCCAGCACTTCGCCGCTGTCGGGGTGCCACACCGGGCTGCCGCTGTTGCCGGGGTAGGCGACGGCGTCCAGCGCAAAAACCTCGTAGGGATCCTGCGCCTGTTTGACGGTGCGCACATTGAGCTGAGCCATGCCAGGCACCGGGGTGTAGATCGGCACGATGGCGGCGAGGCCGGCGCGGTGGGTGGAGGGGTTGAGGCCCAATGCGGAACCGATCGGGTAGCCGGTGAAATAGAGTTGCCAGCCTTCGCGTGCCGTGGCGGAATTGCCCAGCTTCAGGGTGGGCAGGGGATCGCCCTCGATTTTCAGCAAGGCGAGGTCGCGTGCGCGGTCGGTGGCGATCAGCTTGGCGGTGCGCACGGCCATCTGGCGGTCGCGGCCGATGAAAACGGCGTGCGTCTCCTTCTTTTCGCTGTCCAGCAGCTTGTCGAAAATATGCGCGCACGATACGACATAGCGGCCGTCCAGAACTGCAAAGCCGGTGCCCTGCAAGTTGGCGCGCGGGCTGCGGGTGGGATGGAAGGTGCCGACGCCGACCACGCCCGGTTTGATGGCCTCCAGCGTGTCGGCCAGGTCGGCCAGCGCGGGAAAGCTGAAACACAGCGCCAGCAGCGCCCAGCTGGTATGCCGCTTGCAAACCCATGAGGCAGCCCGCCGCCACAGAGGAACGGGCAGCCTCATGTAAATTCGATACAATCCGGGCGGCGGCAAAGACTTTCTATTCATAGGGGATTCCAGTATGAGCGTTGTTGCGGTTGTTGGGCTGGGCTATGTAGGCCTGCCGTTGGCGGTGGAGTTTGGCAAGAAAACGACCACGATTGGCTATGACCTCTCGGTTGAAAAAATCGAGCATTACCGTCGATTCTGCGACCCGACCGGCGAAGTCTCAACGGACGACCTCAAGGCTGCGTCCCAATTGCGGGTGACCACCGATCCGGCCGACCTGGCGCAAGCCGACTTCATTATCGTCGCCGTGCCTACGCCGGTCGACGCGGCGCACATCCCCGATTTCTCGCCGCTGGTGGGGTCTTCCACCACGGTCGGTAAATACATGAAGAAGGGGGCGACGGTCATTTACGAATCGACAGTTTATCCCGGTGCGACCGAAGAGGTCTGCATTCCGATTCTGGAAAAACAGTCCGGCCTGAAATGGCTGCAGGATTTCCACGTCGGCTACTCGCCCGAGCGGGTCAACCCTGGCGACAAGGAACGTACGATTACGAAGATCGTGAAAGTGGTGTCGGGCGACGATGCCGCCACGCTGGACAAGGTGGCCGATTTGTATAGCAGCGTGATCACCGCCGGCGTGCACCGTGCCAGTTCGATCAAGGTGGCCGAAGCCGCCAAGGTGATCGAGAACACCCAGCGCGACCTCAATATCGCGCTGATGAACGAACTCTCGCTGATCTTCCATCGCCTCGGCATCGACACGGTGGAAGTGCTGAAGGCCGCCGGCACCAAGTGGAACTTCCTGCCCTTCCGCCCCGGTCTGGTTGGCGGTCATTGCATCGGCGTCGATCCTTACTACCTCACCCACAAGGCCGACATGCTCGGTTACCACCCGCAGGTGATCCTCGCCGGCCGTCGTATCAACGACGGCATGGGCGCCTATGTGGCGCAGGAAACGGTGAAGAACATGATCGCCAACGGCGTGCAGGTGAAAGGCGCCAAGGTTAATGTGCTGGGCCTCACCTTCAAGGAAAACTGCCCCGACCTGCGCAACTCCAAGGTGGTCGACGTCATCCGTGAACTGCAATCCTTCGGCTGCGATGTCCATGTGCACGATCCCCTCGGCGAGCCGAAAGAAGCCGGGCACGAATACGGCATCAGCCTGACCGCGTGGGACGATTTGCCCGAATGCGATGCCATCGTCGCAGCGGTGTCGCACAGCGCGTATCTGGAAAAGTCCTTTGCCCAACTCACCGCCAAACTGAATCAGGGCGGCGCGTTCACCGACGTCAAATCGGCCTACGACCCGGAGGCGGTGAAGGCCGCGGGCTTCACGCTCTGGAGGCTGTAATGAGCGCGTTCGACGCACTGAAAACGCAACTTCGCGCCGCGCCAGAAACCTGGCTCGTTACCGGCGCTGCCGGCTTTATCGGCAGCAATCTGGTTGAAGCCTTGTTGCTGCTGGATCAGCGTGTCGTCGGACTCGACAACTTTGCCACCGGCCACGAGAAAAACCTGGCCCAGGTGCAGGCCAGCGTGGGTCCTGCGCGCTGGGAAAAATTCAGTTTCCAGCGTAGCGACATCCGCGAGCTTGCCGACTGCCAAGCTGCCTGCAACGGCGTCGATTACGTGCTGCACCAGGCCGCGCTCGGTTCGGTGCCGCGCTCGCTCGAAGACCCGCTGACCACGCACGCCGCCAACAATACCGGCTTCATCAACATGCTGGTCGCGGCGCGCGACGCCAAGGTCAAACGCTTTGTCTACGCCGCGTCGAGTTCCACCTACGGCGACCACCCCGGGCTGCCCAAGGTCGAGGACATCATCGGCAAACCCTTGTCGCCCTATGCGGTGACCAAACTGGTGAACGAGCTATATGCCGACGTGTTCGGCCGTTGCTACGGCATGGAATCCATCGGCCTGCGCTACTTCAATATCTTCGGCCGCCGCCAGGACCCCGATGGCGCCTACGCCGCCGTGGTGCCGAAATGGGTCGCCAGCATGATTCACAACGCGCCGGTGTACATCAACGGCGATGGCGAAACCAGCCGCGATTTCTGCTACATCGACAACGTCATCCAGGCCAACCTGCTGGCCGCCACCAGCCAGCACGCCGAAGCGGCGAATCAGGTCTACAACGTCGCGGTCGGCGATCGCACTTCGCTCAACCAGTTGTTCGAGGCCATCCGTTCATTGCTGGTGCCCAAATATCCCCACCTGGCCGATTTCAAGCCGGTCTATCGCGACTTCCGCGCCGGCGATGTGCGCCATTCTCTGGCCGACATTTCCAAGGCCCGCACCCGGCTGGGGTACGCACCCACGCATCGTATCGGCGAGGGACTGGCCGAGGCGATGGACTGGTATGTGCGGGATTTGGGTTGAGTTCCGACAAGAATCTCCATCGCACCGCGGACAAGATTGAACAGGCGTGGTGTGTTGCGGAAAATGAACGATGAAGGGTGACGAACACGCACTGCTTGAGCCCGCTGGCGAGAGCAGGCAAAACGCGCTGGATATTTTGCTGCGGCGCATGCAGGCCGGTAGCGATTTCCCCGCCTTGTCCGAGGCGATCGGCGCTATCAATCGCATCGCCTCTTCGGAGAAGGAAGGGGTCAATGAACTCTCCAACAACATCCTCAAAGACTTTGCGCTGACCAACAAGTTGTTGAAAGTCGCCAATGTGGCGTTCTACAACCAGGTCGGTGGCGGCGCGATCAGCACGATTTCGCGTGCGGTGGTGATTCTCGGTTTTGATGCGGTGCGCTCGATTGCGCTCAGCTTGATCCTGCTCGACAACCTGGAGCACAAGGAACACGCACAGCTGTTGAAGGAGGAGTTCGTCAAGGTGCTGTACGCCGGCATGCTGGCGCGCGAATTGGGCAGCAGGGCACAAGTGAAGGATGTGGAGGAAGCCTTTATCGGCGCCATGTTGCACAACCTGGGGCGGATGCTGGCGATGTTTTATTTCCCGGAGGAAACGGCCACGATCCGGCAGCGTGTGGAAGCCGAAGATCTGAGCGATGCCCGGGTGTCAGTCGAGGTGCTGGGAGTTTCTTTCGAGAACCTGGGAATGGGCATTGCCCGCAGCTGGGGGTTTCCGGATCAACTGGTGCAGACGATGAAAGCGCTGCCGGCTGGGAAGGTTAAAAAACCCCCGAACAATACCGACAGGTTGCGGGTACTCGCGGGTTTTTCCAACGAGTTGTGCGAGATCATTCTCACCACGCCGGATGCGGATCGCGCCAAGGCACTGGTCAAGCTTACGGCACGTTTTAGCGACAGCTTGCCAATGACCGAGAAGCAGCTTGTCGGATTAATGGAACGGTCAATGCAGGACATTGCCCAGTTCGCCCTGGCGGTGAATGTGAATCTGAAGCAGAGCGCCTTCGCGCAGCAAGCCGCGAAATGGGCGGGGCTGGCCGCTGCGCCCGAAGCCGCGCCAGACGCACGGCCTGCGGCGGAAGGTGAGGCCGCGTCATCGCAGGACGGCGAGGCCAACCTCCAGGCAGCGCTCGGTGACAGCGTTCTGCAGGAGCGCGCCCGGATCCTCGATACCGGCCCCAACGAGGATGGCAGCAAGCGGCAGCGAACCAGCGAGGAAATTCAGTCCGTACTCACCTCGGGACTGCAGGACGTCAGCAATTCGCTGATCGATGACAGCATTTCAATCAATGACATCCTGCGCATGATCCTGGAAGCCATGTACACCGGCATGGGGTTCGCGCATGTGGTGTTGTGCATTAAGGATGGCCGCCATAACACGATGTGCGGCAAGTTCGGTTTCGGCGATGACGTGCAGCATCTGATCAAGGCGTTTGACTTTTCCCTGGCAGCGCAGCCGGATGTCTTTCTGGTCGCGCTACAGAACAATGCCGACATCCTGATCACCGATATCGACGACCCGAAAATTGCGACGCGGGTTCCGGCCTGGTATCGGCAGCATGTGACGGCGCGCACCTTCGTTCTGTTTCCGATCATCGTGAAAGGCAAGCCGATCGGACTGATTTACGCTGACCGGCCCGAGCCCGCTGAAATCACGATTCCCGAAAAGGAGCTTTCCCTGCTCAAGTCGCTGCGCAATCAAGCGGTGCTGGCAATCCGGCAATCCCTGTAATCGCCGGCTGATCTGATCACGCCGGACGCGCCCACTTGATCGATCATGCTGTGCTGGTTGTCTGCCTGTCCGAAAAGCCTGCCTTGCAGGGTGAAACCCCGCGGCGGAATTCGGCATAATGGTGCGATGCCACTCGCCCGTCTTGCTTTCCATTCTCTCGCTAGCCTGCTGCTCGTAGG
>JBPPMF010000361.1:0-5056 GCA_051305915.1 Thiobacillus sp.
CAGTCGAAGAACCTCACCGGCAAGGAAGCCGAAGCGCTCCTGGGCCGCGCCCACATCACGGTCAACAAGAATTCCATCCCCAACGACCCGCAGAAGCCCTTCGTCACCAGCGGCATCCGCCTCGGCACCCCGGCGATGACCACGCGCGGCTTCACCGAATTGGAAGCCGAACAACTCGCCCACCTGATCGCCGATGTGCTCGACGCACCGACCGACGAAGCCGTGATCGAGCGCGTGAAGGGTGATGTGGCGAAGCTGGTGTCGAAGTTTCCGGTGTATGGGTGAGTGAGGATTTAGGAATTAGGATCTAGGGGCTAGGGGTTGTCGCTTCGCGCCTTTTCTAATTACGTGGCCCAAGGCCGCTCATCCCCTAATCCCTAGCCCCCAATTCCTAGCCCCTACAAATGAAGTGTCCCTTCTGCGGTTCCCTCGACACCCAGGTCATTGACTCCCGCGTCAATGAGGCGGGCGATGCGATTCGCCGGCGTCGGCGCTGTGTGGACTGCGACAAGCGCTTCACCACCTGGGAGACCGCCGAGTTGCGGCCGCCGCAGATCGTCAAGACCAACGGCACCCGCGAAGACTTTTCCGAGACCAAGCTGCGCGAAGGCTTTCGCCGCGCGCTGCACAAGCGTCCGGTTTCGACCGAGCTGGTCGACGCCGCGGTCGACCGCATCCGCCAGCGCCTGCTGACGCTGGGCGAACGCGAAATCCCGGCGCGCGAAGTCGGCGAACTGGTGATGAACGAGCTGAAGAAACTCGACAAGGTCGCCTACATCCGCTTCGCCTCGGTGTACCGCAGCTTCCAGGACGTCGAGGACTTCCGCGACGTCCTCCGCGACATCGACCAGTAAATGTCCAGCGCTACCCGCTTCAGCGCCGCCGACCATGCCCACATGGCACGAGCGTTGCAGCTCGCAGCACGCGGGCTTTACACCACCAGCCCCAATCCGCGTGTTGGCTGCGTCATCGTCAAGGACGACCGCATCGTCGGCGAAGGCTGGCACGAACGCGCCGGTACGCCACACGCCGAAATTCACGCATTGAAAGCCGCCGGCGACGCCGCACGCGGCGCAACGGTGTACGTCACACTCGAACCCTGCTCGCACCACGGCCGCACCCCGCCCTGCGCCGAGGCACTCGTCAACGCGGGGGTGGCGCGCGTGGTGGCGGCGATGACCGATCCCAATCCTTTGGTCGCAGGTGGCGGCATTGCCATGCTGACGCTGGCCGGCATCCAGGCCGAAATCGGCTTGCAGGAAAGCGAGGCGCGCGCGCTCAACCCAGGCTTCATCTCGCGCATGACGCGGCAGCGGCCGTGGGTGCGATTGAAAACCGCGTCGACGCTGGACGGCAAGACCGCGCTGGCCAACGGCGCCTCGCAGTGGATCACCGGCGAGGCAGCGCGCGCCGATGTGCAGCGTTTGCGCGCGCGCGCCTGCGCCATCCTCACCGGCAGCGGCACCGTGCTGGCCGACAACCCGCGCATGAACGTGCGCGATTTCGACATCGGCCGCCAGCCGCTGCGGGTCATCGTCGATTCTGCTTTGCGCACGCCTGCGGGCGCAGCCATCCTGCCGGCGCTCGTCGCCTGCCATCATGCTGATCCTGAAGCGCGCGCTGCACTCGAAGCGGCGGGCGCAGAGGTGATCGAGCTGCCCGGGGCCGATGGTCGTGTCGATCTGGTTGCGCTGCTCACGCTGCTGGCGCAACGCGGCGTCAACGAACTGCATGTCGAAGCCGGCGCCGCACTCAACGGCACGCTGATCAAAGCCGGCCTGGTCGACGAATGGGTGGCCTACATGGCGCCGATGGCGGTGGGCGACGACGCGCGCGGTCTATTCGCACAGCCCGCGCTCACCTCGCTGGCCGGTGCCGCGCGCTTCAGGCTGGCCGACGTGCGCCAGCTCGGCGGCGACCTGCGCCTGACGCTGCTGCCCGCTTGAACGGCTTCAAGGATCATTTCTCGTCGCTACCCCGCGTGGCACATCCTTCCTAGCAGGGTGGGCTTCCCGTTGCCAATTGGTACAATCTCCCATTATTCAATCAGTCAGAACCGCATGACGGGTTCGCAACAGGCTTCCGGGCCGGTTACCGACCCCGTACGCAGCGGCCAGAACTGCCAGCAATTGTTTAAGGATCAAAATGAAACGCGTGGATGATTTCCGCCTACGCTTCGGCAAGCAGGAACTGGTGCCGATCGTCATCGGCGGCATGGGGGTGGACATTTCAACCGCCGAACTGGCGCTTGAAGTCGCGCGCCTCGGCGGCATCGGACATATCTCGGACGCGTTGGTGCAGTCCGTGTCCGACCGTCGTTTCGGCACCAAATTTGTCAGTCAGAAGCTGAAAAAATACAAGGCCAACGTCGCCAGCAGCGACAAATCCAACGTCCACTTCAACCTCGCCGAACTCAAGGAGGCGACGCGCAACCATGTCGGCCAGACCATGGAGGCAAAGCGCGGCGACGGAATGATCTTCATCAATTGCATGGAGAAGCTGACCATGAATGCGCCGCGCGAGACGCTGCGCATGCGCCTGAAGGCCGCGCTCGACGCCGGCATCGACGGCATCACGCTGAGCGCCGGCCTGCATCTCGGCTCGTTCGCGCTGATCGAGGACCATCCGCGCTTTCGCGATGCCAAGCTCGGCATCATCGTCTCGTCGGCGCGTGCGCTCGGCATGTTCCTGCGCAAGAACGCACGACTGCAGCGCCTGCCGGACTTTGTCGTGGTGGAAGGGCCGCTCGCCGGCGGCCACCTCGGCTTCGGCCTGGACTGGGCGAAGTACGACCTCGCCACCATCATGGCGGAGGTGATCGCGTTCCTCAAAGCCGAACATCTCGACATCCCGGTGATCGCTGCCGGCGGCATTTTCACCGGCAGCGACGGCACTTACTTCCTTGAGCACGGCGCGGCCGCCATACAGGTGGCGACGCGCTTCACCGTCACCGAAGAATGCGGCCTGCCGGACAAGGTCAAGCAGGAATACTTCAAGGCCAGCGAAGACGATATCGAGATCAACACCATCTCGCCGACCGGCTACCCGATGCGCATGCTCAAGGCCAGCCCCGGCATCGGCTCCGGCATTCGACCCAACTGCGAAGCCTACGGCTATCTGCTCGACACCAACGGCCGCTGTGCCTACATCGACGCCTACAACCGCGAGGTGGAGCTGCACCCGGGCGCGAAGAAGGTCCAGGTTTTCGACAAGACCTGCCTGTGCACCCACATGCGCAATTTCGACGTCTGGACCTGCGGTCAAACCACCTCCCGCCTCAAGGACACCACCCGGCGCCTGCCGGACGGTAGCTATCAGGTGCTCACCGCGGAGCAGGTATTCCACGATTACCAGTTCAGCACCGAGCATAAAATCGCGCTGCCGAACTAAAGGCCCGCATGATCGCGAACAATCGCGGCGGGGGCGCCGCTCCCACCGCAACCGTCCACCATGCAAGCGTGACTCAGCGCACGGCATCCGCCCAGTTGTTGGGGGTTTCGTACAAGCGCACCCGCTCCAGCCGAAGCTGATTGCCGTAGCTGTCGAGATACGCCGCGTCGAGGATGCGGAAGGCTTCGGCGGCGAGATTTTCCGCGGTGGGCACCAGCGGCAGCACCACGGTCTTGTGTTCCTGCAACGACGCCAGAAATTCCACCACTGCGCGGTCGCCCTCGTACACCAGGAAGGCATGATCCCATTGGTTGACCAGCACTTTATTGGCGATGGTTTTTACGTCGGAAAAGTCCATCACCATGCCTTGATCCGCCGCGCCCTCGGTGCAGATGACCTCGCCCGAGAGCGTGATTTCAATGGCGTAGCGATGGCCATGCAGGTGCCGGCACTGGCTGGCGTGATTGGGGATGCGATGGCCGGCATCGAATTCCAGTCTGCGTGTGATCAACATGTGCGGCGACTCCATCCCGGTCCGGGCTTCCTTGCGAAGCGGCATTGTAGCAATTTGAGGACCCGCTTATCCTCATAAAACGCAGCGTCCCATCCGCAGCTTAGGCATGCCGGGGTTCACCCACCCCGCCTAAACGCCTACAATGCCGGGTCTTACTGGCGGGGCTTTACACGCATGTTCACCGGCATCATTCAATCCATCGGCCGTATCCACGAATACGAAGCACGCGGCGCCGACGCGCGCATGGTCATCCTCGGCGGCGGCCTGGACTTTTCCGACGTCGCGCTGGGCGACAGCATCGCCGTCAACGGCGTCTGCCTGACCGTAGTGGCGCTGACCCCCGATAGTTTCACGGTCGACGTCTCCGCCGAAACCCTGCGCGTCACCGAAGGCTTCAGCCCGGGCGCCGAAGTCAATCTGGAAAAGGCGCTGCGCCTGGCCGACCGTCTCGGCGGCCATCTGGTGTCGGGCCATGTCGACGGCGTCGGCAGCGTCCATCGCTTCGTGCCGGTGGGCGAATCGCACCTGCTGGAAATCGACGCCCCGAGCGAACTCGCACGCTACATCATCCGCAAGGGCTCGATCACGGTGAACGGCGTGTCGCTGACGGTGAACGCGGTCGATGGGTCGCGCTTCGCGCTCAACCTCATCCCGCATACGCTGGAAATGACGACGCTCAAGCATCTGCACGCGGGCAGCCGCGTCAACCTGGAAGTCGACATGATCGCGCGCTACGTCGAGCGCATGGCTCAATTCACCAACGCCACAGACAAAGATTAAGGAACACTCTCCCATGAGCCTCGCCTCCACCACCGAAATCATCGAAGAACTCAAGGCCGGCCGCATGGTCGTGCTGGTCGACGAGGAAGACCGCGAAAACGAGGGCGACCTGGTGATGGCCGCCGAGCACGTCACGCCCGACGCGATCAACTTCATGGCCAAGTACGGCCGCGGCCTGATCTGCCTGACGCTGACCGACGACCGCTGCCGCCAGCTGGGCCTGAAGCAGATGGTGAGCGACAACCAGACGCCGCACGGCACGGCTTTTACTGTTTCGATCGAAGCCGCTGAAGGGGTGACCACCGGCATTTCGGCGGCGGACCGCGCCGCGACCATCCAGGCGGCGGTGGCCAAGAATGCCGAACCGAGCGA
>JBPPMF010000390.1:0-11621 GCA_051305915.1 Thiobacillus sp.
GCTGGGCGACGGCAGCCGCTGGGGCCTGAACCTCAGCTATTGCGTGCAGCCCACCCCGGACGGCCTGGCGCAGGCATTCATTCTCGGCCGCCGGTTCGTCGGCACCCGACCCAGCGCGCTGGTGCTCGGCGACAACATCTTCTACGGGCACGATCTGCAACGAATCCTGCAGGCGGCGGCCCATCGCGAGCACGGCGCATCGGTGTTCGCGTACCACGTGCACGATCCGGAGCGCTACGGCGTGGTTGCGTTCGATGCGCAGCGGCGCGCGCTCAGCATCGAGGAAAAGCCGAAGGCACCGCAGAGCAACTATGCGGTCACCGGCCTGTACTTCTACGACGAGCAGGTCTGCGACATCGCCGCGCACATCAAGCCGTCGGCACGCGGCGAACTCGAGATCACCGACCTGAACGCGATCTACCTGCGCCAGGGCCAGCTCAACGTCGAGATCATGGGGCGCGGCTACGCCTGGCTCGACACCGGCACGCACGACAGCCTGCTCGAGGCGAGCCAGTTCATCGCGACGCTCGAGAAGCGGCAGGGCCTGAAGGTGGCGTGTCCGGAAGAGATCGCGTACCGATCGGGCTGGATCACTGCAGAGCAGCTCGAAGCATTGGCGCAGCCTTTGCTGAAGAACGGGTACGGGCAGTACCTGCAGCGGGTGTTGGTCGACAAGGTATACCGTTGAACGTCGCCCCGGCCGGGATATCTGGCGCCGAATCGGGAACGCGCATGCATCGCCATCTTTCCGTGCGACCCTGAGCGAAGTCACGAGACCCAGGATGGGACCTGACTCAATGCAGGATCAGGCGATCGGCGTTGTCAATCTCAGCGAGTTCCATCCGAGCTGGAACTGGCTCGCTTCTTCGGTCCGAGGGCCGCAAGCCCTGGACTGGGCGCATTCAAGTGTCCAGTCGATCGATATCCCTGCATGGGCCCCAAGGCCCATGGCCTGGCGTCGTGCCATCGCGGCCTGGAAGGCAGCTTCGCTGTTGAAGCAGCGCGCCGCTGTCCTGGTGTCGCACGGCCCGCGAATGACGATGTACGGATCACTGGCGATGGCGTCCAGATTGAAGCGCCAACGTCACCTTGCGTATTCCTTCAATTTCACCGAATTGCCGCGCGGCGCAACGCGCAAGCTGATGGCCGCGTCCTTCCAGGCAGTCGACCGCTTCGTCTGCTTCTCGACGATGGAGCGCCAACTCTACGCTCGACATTTCGACCTGGACCTGGCGCGGATCGACATGATTCATTGGGCGGCTGAACCACCGCCCGCGGACCACGATGCCGGGCCCGCGATTACGGGCGGCTACATTTGTGCGATCGGCAGCCAGGGCAGGGACTACGCGACCTTGATGCAGGCCTTGCGGACTTTGCCGCAGATCCGGATGGTCGTCGTGGCGACGCCGGCATCGATCGACGGATTGAACATCCCTGCCAACGTGGAACTCCATTGCGATATTCCGTTCGACAAGGCGATGAACATCTTGCGGCACAGCAGATTCAATGTCGTTCCGCTGCGAGACAGCGAAGTGCCTTGCGGGCATGTCACCATCGTTGCGGCGATGCACTACGAAAAGGCGTCCATCGTGTCCGCATCGTCCGGCGTCGCCGACTACATCGACAGCGGCGTCAACGGCTTGGCTGTGCCGGTGCGGGACCCGCAGGCGCTGGCGCTCGCCATCGAGCGGCTCTGGAGCGACCCCGCCGAATCATCGCGTCTGGCTGCGGCGGCGAAGGCCTTTGCGCAGAAGGCCTGTTGCAACCAGGTGGCGGTCGACTACTTCGAGAGGTTCCTGGGCGGGGGCAGTCAGTCGCGGTGACATTCCGCATTCGATTCAACCGCAGGCACATGATGACCATTAACAGCTCTCGAGGGATCGTCAGCATGGATGCGACACTGCCCGTCAAAGAGTACGGCTACATCGATGATGTGCGAAGCGACATCATGAAAATGATTCCATCCGACGGGCGCGTCATCGGTTCCGTGGGGTGCGGTCGCGGCCGAACCGAAAGCGTGCTCGTGGAACGCGGCCGCGACGTGCACGGCGTCGATGTGTCGGCCGAGGCAATTGCCACCGCCAGGCTCAGACTGACATCGGCGCGCGTGATGTCGCCCGACGAACGAATGCCGTTCGATGAAGGTTCGCTGGATGGTCTGATCCTGGCCGATGTCATCGAGCACATGCCCCTCGCGTGGGAAAGGCTTCGGCTGTTTGCGATGATGGTCAAGCCGGGCGGTTGGGTCGTGATCAGCGTGCCGAACATGCGATACCTCGACGTATTGCATCAACTCGTGGTGAAGGGCGAGTGGCGGGAGGTGCCGATGGGCATCTTCGACGAGACGCACGTTCAGGTCATGACGCACAAGCGCCTCAATCGGTGGTGTGAAGCTGCCGGGCTGGAGGTTCAACAATGGTTCGACCGCTACGATCATCGCTTTGTTCACCGCAACGTCTATCGCATCCTCAACCACCTGACGTTCAAACGCTGCCGGAGCTTCTTCACGATCGAGGTGCAAGGTGTGTTTCGGCGCGCGGCGAGCTTGGGTGTGCCGAGCGCTGCCACAGGGGGCGCATCATGAAACAAGCCATCGCACTGCTGGTCGCGCTGACTGCCGCCGCCGCGCCGGCAGTGGGGGCAGCACCTGCGCCGACGTCGGACCCGGCACCGGCCCCCGTTCCGACCGCGGCACCCGCACCGCCGTCCGGCGTCGTCACGGCATGGGTCAGGTTGGCGGTGGAAGGGGAAGCGTTCGCTGTCGCAGGCTCGCAGAATCTGCGCTACGGGGATGGCTTGAACTGGGTCAGCAAGCTCGGATCAAGCGCGGGTACCTGCTCGGTGGGCTATTTCGGCTCCGATCCGGCTTACGGTTCGGCCAAGTTCTGCGAAGCGCAGATGACCGTGCCGGCTGTCAAGCAGGTCGCCGGCGCGATGCCGGTCGTCAACACCGCGCTGATTCCGGCGCCGGGCAAACCGTACACAGGGGCGCGCGTGCGCACGCTCAACGCGGCCGAGTTGGCGGCGACCGTGTACCAGCCCACGCCGACGACCACCGGTGCGTTCCGCGAGCCATGCGCGTTCTCGCACATGTCATTCGACGACCCGATCGTGTTCCCGGGCCAGCCTGGGCGGTCGCACCTGCACACGTTCACAGGCAACGACCAGGCCAGTGCGTCCAGCACCGGCGACAGCCTGAGCGAAGCGGGCAACTCGACATGCGCAGGCGGCACGCTGAATCGGACCGCTTACTGGATGCCGTCGCTGATCGACATCCGCACGGGTCAGCCGATCGTCCCGACCAGCACGAACTTCTACTACAAGCTCGGGTACTACGGCGTCAAGGCCGGCACGGTGCAGCCATTTCCGAGGGGGCTGCGGATGATCGCGGGCGACAGCAAGAATGCCTCGCCGGTCACGGACCCGCACGTCGGGCTCGAGTGCGTGAGCGGAGGTGGGCACCGGCCGGCGATCCCGAGTTGCGCGGTCGGCGACGACCTGAACGTTGCGGTACTCTTTCCGCAGTGCTGGGATGGCAAGAACCTCGACAGCCCGGACCACAAGAGCCACATGGCGTACGCGACCGGTAGCGGTTGCCCGAGCACGCACCCGGTGCCGCTGCCCGAGATCGCGCTGAACGTGCACTACAAGGTGAGCGAGGCCAACAGCGGCGGGTTCTGGAAGCTGAGCTCGGACGACTATTCCGGCCCCGGCGGGTACTCGTTGCACGCCGACTGGTTCAACGGCTGGGACGCCGACACCAACAAGGCCTTTCTCGCGGGCTGCATCAATCGGAACATGGACTGCCACGACTACTTGCTCGGTGACGGCCGGATGTTGTACTGACCCAAGCCTCGCCATCAGCGACGAGCGCATCGCGCTCGCCTCCCGGCCCGGCCGGTTCGAGCACGCTCACCTTCTCGCTGGGCGGCCCACGGAGCTACGCTCGGCGCAGCTGCTTCAGCGCGCGAGAAATGTTCCATGCGAGTCCGGACGAGTCTCGCCTCAGTGAACTCCACTGAGGATGATTGAAGTACTCGAAAGGGCGCCATGCGGACTGGGCAATTTCGAATCCTCGGTGAAGGCAGCGGCGCGAGAACATGATCTCGGTCGCAATCGCCTCGGCCTTGCTTTGCGCGACGAGGAAGCCGTCGGTCGCGTTCAGGCACGCAGCACTCGCACCCAACGCAAGGGTCTGCACATGGGTCGGGGACCGCCCCAAACTTATGTTGCGACTCGCCCCCATCGAAACGCACTCATCGTGCACTTGCGGCCACTTGTTCTTGAAGCGAGTCCAGTTCGGCCAAAACAGCAGACTTTCACCCACCAGTCCGACGTCGCCGCTCGAGAGCAAGTCCTTGTACCGCGAGAGCCAATTCTCTTTGACGACTTCGCACTCGTCCTGCAAGAAGACATAGAAGGAATATCCGGGGTTCTGCCTCCAGCCGTGGTCCCAGGCGCCAATATTGAATCCCTTGTTCTCCCGGACGTCCGTGGCCGTGGACGAAAGATCGGCCGGCAGCTGCGGTTGCTGGCCTCGATCGGAATTGACAACCACGCGCAGTTCAAAATCAGAGCCGGCCTTCAGCGCCTGAAGTTGCCGCAGCAATCCAACCAACTCGGTGCTTGAGCGCTCGTCGTAATAGGACACGATGACGCAGGTATCGCTGGGCATTCGAATTCTCGTGGCGATGTGTGCCCATTATCTCTGAAGCCTTGGGTCACGCCACGGGCCAACGGCCACAACGCCTGCAACATTCGCAGTGCCGTTGTGGCCGCCGGATCGCCCTCAGCGCGATGTGAGATCAGTAGAGAATTCGCCCGTCGCCCAGCAGGTAGTCGTGGCAGTCCATGTTCGCATTGATGCAGCTCGTGACGAAGGTCTGATTGGTTGCCGGATCCCATCCGTTGAACCAGTCGGCATGCATCGAATACCCGCCCGGTCCGGAATAGTTGTCCGAGCTGAGCTTCCAGAACGCGCCGCTGTTGGCCTCGCTCACCTTGTAGTGCGTGTTCAACGCAATCTCTGGCAGCGGCACCGGGTGCGTGCCCGGGCAACCGCTGCCGGTCGCGTAGGCCATATGGCTCTTGTGATCCGGGCTGTCCAGGTTCTTGCCATCCCAGCACTGCGGAAAGAGTACCGCAACGTTCAGATCGTCGCCGACCGCGCAACTCGGGATCGCCGGCTGATGCCCGCCGCCGCTGACGCATTCGAGGCCGATGTTCCCCGAGGTGATCGGCGTCGTGCCCGTGCTGTTGCCCGCGATCATGCGCAGGCCTTTCGGGAACGGCTGCACCGTCCCCGCCTTGACACCCAGATAGCCGAGCTTGTAGTAGAAGTTCGTGCTGGTCGGGACGATCGGCTGGCCCGTGCGGATATCGATCAGCGTGGGCATCCAGTAGGCCGTGCGATTGAGAGTCCCGCCCGTACACGAGGAATTCCCCGATCCCATCAGGCTGTCGGCCGTGCTGGACGCGCTGGTCTGGTCGTTGCCGAAGACCGTGTGGAGGTGGGCCATGCCGGGCTGGCCCGGATACACGATGGGATCGTCGAAGGACATGTGCGAGTAGTTGCAAGGCTCGCGGAATGCGCCGACCACGGACGGAGTGGGTTGGTAGGAGAACTGCGTCAACTCGCCCGCGCTGAGCGTGCGCACCCGCGCAGCGGTGAACGGAACCGCAGGGGCTGGGATGAGCGCCGTGTTGACCACCGGCATCGCACCGGCAACCTGGGTCACGGCGGGCACCGTCAGCTGTACTTCGCAGAACTTGGCCGAACCGTAAGCCGGATCGGAGCCGAAATAATTCACCCCGCAGGTGCCCGAGCCCGATGCGGCCTTGCTGACCCAGCTCAGACCATCGCCGTAGCGCACGTTCTGCGTGCCCGAGAGAGTGAACGGATCGCCCTCTCTGGCCAACCTGACCCAGGCGGTGACGGTACCCGCGCTCGGTGCCGGCGCGGGTGCCGCCACAGTAGCGGGCGCGGGTGCCGGTGCCGCCACAGTAGTGGGCGCGGGTGCCGGCGCGCGTGCAACACCCTTGCCTTTGCCATTTCCGCCTGCCGCCTGGATCTGAGCGAGCGAGGAGGTATCGGTCGAACTGGAGCCGTTATCTCCGCCGCCGCAAGCGGACAGCACAGCAGCAAAGAGGGCGCATAGGGTCAAGGGTGCGGCGGAGAACTTGGAGTCGCGGTTGTCGATCATGCCGGTGTGTCTCACTTGTAGTCAGAGCAACCGCCAGTGGGATTCGGCGGTGTGCAGGAATGCGAGTGGACCGACAGGATCGGTATGGCGCGGAGCGCGGCGTTCGCGGAGCATTGAGCAGCGCCAGTCTGCGGCGCAGGGCTGACGCTGGTTCGTTCTTGATTTCGGTATCGCCAGCTCGTGGTTGAACTCCTTTGAGCAGTCCAAATGTTTCGTCGGTAACGCAAAGTAAGGTCGCCTGTCACGTGCGAGAGGCGGATATAGGGCGTTGGCGGGGGCGCAGAGGAGGCATGCAGTCAAGGGTCGGCCGGAGCTTCGGCGCGGCTGCGGAAGGCCCCTTTCCAGGCGCAGGTCGCATGCCCGACCCGAATCCCCTCGGATCGGCCCAATTGCGTCGCTTTGCGCCCGAGGTCGGCAACGACACGCAGCGCCTTCTTACATGACCGACGCTCCTGGGATGGAGGCGCGCGATTCGGACACGCGCATCTCACGTCCGGCTACGGATGGCGGCGCGCGGCTGCTTCGTAAGCGTTCCGCCAACTCATCTTTCGTAGTCGGCCCTGCAAAATTCGGTTTCGTCCCACCACCACGATCTGCTTGAGCTTGACCGCATGGTCTTGCATCAAGTTCGTCGCCTGCTCGAGCGCCGCGCTCAGGATGAGGCCGTCGTAAGGGAACGCAGGCCGCGTAGCATCACGAATGAGGAGCCGTCATCCGGCCGCATTCAACAGGGATCGGGACATTGCCCTGGCTCGGCAGTCCGGCACCGGTCAAACCGGTGCAACACTGGCGCTGCATCCGTTGTCGAATGACACGGTGTAGGGCACGACGGACGGGATCGAACTGCCAAGTAGGGACCGCCGCCGTGCCCGCCCACCTCGGTGTGGGCTGATTACAGCGCCATGACTGGGTGCGACACGTCCGGCCGGACGCGGCCCGCGGGCCAGGTGCCACGCAACTGCCCGAACTCGCAGACGTGCAATGCAGGGCGAGCACGACCGCCACCGCGCGATCACCAGCTCAGCCGACGACCGCCTGACTGAACGCGCGCCCGTGCCTGGCCGCCCTCGGGCGGCCAGGCACGGAAAGCTCCGCGATCCTTAAAGCCCAAACTCCAGAACCGCGCCCTCACAGCCAGAAAACAGCGCTTCCTGACAGCCGTTCACACCGGCGCCCTGATCGCCCGATACCCCTCCCGAACACTCGCGCGCCCGCAGTTGGACTTCATCCCGCCACGACTTCGAACCAGAACGAGCAGCCAAGATGATGTGGCGCGGACGAAGGCACCCCCGCGAGCGCGCCGAAGGCCTCGTTCATCGCAGCCGGGTGCGCGCGGGAGAGCCAGTGTGTCGCCAAGACGACCTTGTAGCGCCTCGAGTGAGCCAGCATGCAGGCCAGGAGGTACTGCTCGGTGTGGCACCACTGGTCGTACAGGTTGGGATAGTCGTACGGCAGGAAGATATCGTGAACGTGGACGAGAACGCCCGGCGGCAGAGACGGAATCACGTTGCAGAACAGATAGGGCAGATCGCCCCGTGTCCTGCAGATATGACTCGAATCGATGAACAACAGATCGTCGGCGGCCCACTGCCGGCTCGCCAGGTCGCTCTGCTCGACCGGCGCCAGGTGCAACTCGTCGACAGCAGGCTTCACGTCTGTCCTCGGGTACGGGTCGTACACGACGATGCGTGTATCCGAATGCGCGAACGAGACCGCTTTGTGCGCGATGAGCGTGCTGAATCCGGAGCCGACCTCGACGAGAGTCGGCGGCTTACGGTCCATGATCATGGCCGCATAGATCTCAGCGTCTGGCGTGTTGCAGAAGGTGTTTGAAACGCCCGCGGTGCCGAGCCCGAACCTGTTGATGACCGCGTCTTCCCGGAGTTCCCGAAAGAGCGCCTTGTGACGCTCCGACCGCAGCGAGGCGAGCAACGCGAGTTGCGCGTCGGTGCAGAAGTCGATTGCCGGGGGATTGAGCATCGTGACCGGCTTGTTGGGGATCTCGTCGGCGATTACCGGAGCGATCGGTTGGACGTGTTCCCGCATGTAGTGAGCGGCCTCGCGATCACGGCGCAGGCGCGGAAATATCTTGGTTAGGCCGGACGCTGCCTTGTCGAGAAAGGCCATGAGTTGTTCCTAGTAAGTTGTTGTCGTTTGGGCGCGCAAAGTGCAGGAAGAACAATCGTCCGCGGCATTCTCGCACTGCACGCGCGATCCGATGCGAGCGGCGGTGCCGGCGAGGCGAAGTGTACCGACGACAAACTGGAGGACGTGCGCGGCATCCTCGGACAGTGTGGGTTCGGCGTTCTTTGCCGATTCCGTCGATCCGGTGCTTCGTGTTCACCTCGAGGTGTGGCTGTTTCGCACGCGTCAGGGCCCGCACTCGTATGGCTCCGAACCCCTGCAGCCTCACAACACCGCGAAGATGGCGCGCAAGGCCCGCTCGATCCTGTACGAGAAGCATCCTGCCGCCGCGCTCGATGCTTGCGGCGCAGAGTTTTTTGACCTGAACGAACTGACCATGCCTCAGAAGATCCAGAGAAAGATCGACGACAAGCTGTTCGATTTCACGCACTGGCGTTCAGGGCTGCACTGAATCGATCGCCTGATCTTGCGGGCGTGCGAGCCGCGGTGCTCCGCCGATGGCGCTATCCGCTCGGCTCGTCACCGCGCCCGCCTTGCGCAGTTCACATCATCCGTTCGACGCGCGTCGACAGCGTCCTTCATTACCTGCAGGATGCGCGGCACGTTCACGGCGGCGCTGTATCGAGCCTCGACAAGCGCACGCCCGTTTCGTCCCATTTGCACGCGCCGATCGGGATCGGCGAGCAGCATGTCGATGGAGTCTCCCAAGGCCTTTGCGTCGCCGATCGGAATGATGCAGCCGGTCTCGCCGTGCCGCACGAGTTCACTGTTGGACCCCGTGTCGGTCCCGATGACGGGCATGCCTGACGCCATGGCCTCCATGAACACCCACAAGGGTCCGGTGTCCGCAGTCGTCGGAACGACCAGCATGTCGCAGGCGGCGTACAGGTCGCGAAGGCGCCGGTCGTTCGGCCGAAAGTCACGATGGACATGCACGTGCGGCGGCACGTCGTGCGGGGCCTGGGTGCTTACCAGATGAAGCTCGGCAGTCTCTGCGAAGCGGCGCGCGTAGACCTCCAGCAACAGGTCACCGCCCTTACGGACGAAGTCGCCACCGACGAAGAGCAATCTCATCCTGCGCCCGCTCGCTCGGTCAGGACGGCGCGCCACCGGCGGCCACAACTCCAGATCGAGGCCCACGTGAATCGGGTGGACGCGATCGTGCGGCGCGCCGCAGCCGCCCTTCAAGATGTTCGCCGCCCACGTCGAAAACGGCACGAAATGGTCGGTATGGCGCACGCGCCACAGGTCGATTGCCAGCCGAAGCTTCTGCCGCAGCACCGACTTTCTCAGATCGTTCGGATACAGCGGGTAGTGGTCGCGGTCCACCATCGGAGCCTCGTCGGTGCTGCTGAAGAGCAGGGGCCGGTCCCTCACATAGCGTCGCAAGAGCAGCAGGATGTCGGCCTCGAACAGATGCACCATCACGGCGTCAAGCTTGTCGAGATGCCCGAGCACAGGGGCCGCCTGCGACAAGACAAGGAGGCGCAGCCGCACACCCTGCGGCAGCAGGCGCGTCAGCCCGCCGGTGTCAGCCTCGGGCATGTAGTGGCTCACGGGCGCCCACGTCAGACCCAAGCTCGAATCCCGCTCCGCGTACTTGCGCAGGTTCACGTAGCGCGTCATGTTGCCGATCGTGGTGTTGAGCACGAAGCCGAAGCGGTAGCGGCCCGGCGCAGCGCTTGATGATTCAGGTTTCAAGGTCTGATCGCTCTCTCGTCTTGTTTTTCGATCGTCAGGGCGGCTATTGCCTCAGCGCAGCAGCCGCCGCTGCGGTTCCAGGCCCTGCATCACCCACTGCCAGTCGAGCACCGGGCGTGCAGGGCCGGCGCCGGCGTGGCGCCGGCAGCGCTCGAGGATGCCGTCGGCGAAGTTGTCCACGGAGTGAAAGCGCAGCAGCCGGTCGACAGCGGTCGTCCGCACGTACGAAGCGCTCTGCTCGATGGCATCCGGCAGCAGTCTCGCGTACGCCTGCGTGTCCTGCGGGTCCACGCAGTGGCCCACCTGAAAGCGGTGGACGGTAGCACTGCCCCAACCGCCGTCGCCGGTGATGACAGGCACGTCCGCCGCAATGCTCTTCAGCATCAGCGACGACAGCCCGTAGAAATCGGTGTACACGGAGCAGTTCAGGTCCGCTGCGGCATAGCATTGACGCAGCTCGAGATCGGACAGGAACCGATCGAGCACGATCAACCGGCCGGCGCGGACAAGGTCGTGATGCTCGTGTTCGATGGTCTGCGCATAACGCGGCGCCAGCTTGCCCGCCAATAGCAATCGGTCTTGCGGCGCAAGCCGGGCAGCGCGAAAGGCAGTGAGGGTTTGCAGTACAGCCTTGCGCTCGTCCAGCGCGCCGATCATTGCCAGCAGCCGGCCATCGTTCGCGATGCCCAAAGCCGCGCGTGCCATTTGGCGTGCGATCGGTGACGGCTGAGGCACCGGATCGCCAGCCACCCGAGCGAAACGGGCCACTTCGAGGCCGCGCCGCACAGCGTCTTCGTACTGGAGAAAGTTGACGAAATTCACATGAGTGAACACGCCGGTCCGCAGCAAGGCGCGCTCGGCCGCGCTCGTGACGCGCTCTCGCAGCGTATTCTGTGCAACGTAGGCCTTGTAATGGAACACCCCTTCCACCGGCACCCGTTGCTTGCCCAGTTTCCAGGCCAGGAGCGGAAGGGGCAGCGATTGCTCGTCGGCCGACGGCAGGAACACGTAGTCGGGCGAATTGCGCTGGATGGCCTCGACCACGTGCCCGCCGAGTGCCAATCGATACGCAATCGGCGAGGCCGGACGCGGCAGTGGCACGCGGGCGTCGAAGCGGACATTGGCGTAGGCTTCGAGCGGGCCGAGTTGCTGTGCGAACAGGGTCGAGCAATACGCCGCGCCGGTGATCGCGACGACGACTTCATCGGCGATTTGTGCCAAGCGCGGCACGAGGCATTCCAGGTAGTTGAAGTAGTGGCCGCCCTGCCACTGCTCGAAGACCAAAACCCGCATCGGCTTACCTCATGCCTCGATCGATCAACGTTCGTTCGGCCACAGTCATCACCGTCCCACTGCATGAAAGCGCATTCGCGCCGACTCGTACAGGCCGAGTATGCGATCGGCCTTGACGTCCCAGTCAAACTCACGAACGGCCTTGTCCCGCCCCCCTGCACCCAGCCCCTGCCGCTCTGCCGGGTTCGCGGCCAGTTTCACCATCGCCGCAGCGAAACCGGCAATGAGACCTTCGCGATTACCGGCTGGAACGAGAATTCCGCAGGTCGCATCGAGATA
>JBPPMF010000001.1:0-5019 GCA_051305915.1 Thiobacillus sp.
GAAGCGGTGGTGGCCCTTGGCGACACCATCGACCCCGAAGCCATCCACACCACGCGCGTGAACCTGCGCCGCCACCTCGCCGCCCACCTGCGCGACAAACTCGAAGCCGTGTGGACCGCCCTCGCGCCGACCGAGGCCTACGCCCCCGACGGCGCGCAGGTCGGCCAGCGCGCGCTGCGCAACGCCTGCCTCGGCTATCTGGCAGAAAGCGATGCCGGGTATTTGCAGACCTCAGTCGTGCCGCGCCTCACCGCCCAGCTCTCGGCTGGCAATAACGGGGCTGGCGGCAACATGACCGACGAAATTGCCGCGCTGGCCACGCTCGCCAACCTCGACCTGCCGGAACGCGAAGCCGCACTCGCCGACTTCTACACCCGCTGGCAGACCGAAGCCCTGGTGGTCGACAAATGGTTTTCGGTGCAGGCCACCTCGCGCCTGCCCGGCACCGCCGCACGCGTGCGCGCGCTGATGCAGCACCCCGCCTTCGACCTGAAAAACCCCAACCGCGTCTACGCCCTGATCCGCGGTTTCTGCGGCGCCAACCCGCGCCATTTCCACGCCGCCGACGGCAGCGGCTACGCGCTGGCGGCCGACGTCATCAGCGAGCTACAGGCGATGAACCCGCAGGTGGCATCCAGAATTGCGCGCAGCTTCGACCGCTGGCGGCAGTTCGACGCAGGCCGACAAGCCCATGCGCGCGCCGCGCTAGAGCGCATCGCAGCTGTCGAGGGGCTGGCGAAGGATGTGGCGGAAGTGGTGGGGAATGCGCTGAAGGCTTGATCGCAGGGGATGTACGTCGCATGTGCGGGGCGAGGTAGGGGAGTTGGTTTTTGACCGAAGCAGACTTAATGGCAACCAACTTTGACAGACTGCAGCAACCTGCGGCCATAAGCGGTGTTCAGCTTGGGAAGTCCGACCGTCTCTTGTTCGGCCAAAGCCGCCGGTGGCGCCGCCTGAGCTGAATGACCGGTCACGTGCAGGTTGCCGACGTTTAGTGAGTACGCCGCCTGAATGGCCGCTTTCGTTAGCGGCGAAGGACAGCACCCGACCCATTTCTGCCATTCGCTCCTGCGAAGGTTATACGGGTGTGGCCGCCGTCGATGCCAGACACCAGATCATCGTTGATGCCCAAGCCCACGGTACCGGCAGCGAACAGGAACTGTTGCTGCCCGTCGTCAAGGCCATCCAGAACGCGATGGACAAGAAACAGACATTACTCACCCATACCAGCCTCATCACCGCAGACGCCGGTTACCACAGCGAAGCCAACCTCAAGCAATTAGCGGAGTTGGAAGTCGATGCCCTGATCGCCGACAACGGCATGCGGCAACGTGATCCACGTTTTAAGGACCAGGCCAAACATAAACCGGCAGCTGATCCGCTCCACGATAAATCAGGCAACAAGAAAGCGAAGCAACAGGCAGCCGTCTATCGTCCCGAGGACTTTGACTACGACCCTGACTCCCGGACCTGCATCTGCCCGGCGGGGAAGACGCTCTACGGCAACGGCAGCCGCTGCATCATCAATGGTTTTATGGCGGTCAAGTTTCAGGGTGCGCAGCAGGACTGCATCCCGTGCAAACAACGGGATAAGTGCTTACGCACTCCAGGCAAGACCAAGACCCGGCAAGTGAGCTTCTTTCAGGGCAAGGCTGACGGAGAACCCAGTTACACCGACAGGATGAAGGCCCGCATCGACAGCGCCGAAGGGAAGGCGAAATACGGCCGACGCTTTGCCACCGTGGAACCGGTGTTCGGCAACCTCCGGCACAACAAACAGCTCAACCGCTTTACCTTGCGGGGGCAGAAGAAAGTGGATGCGCAGTGGAAGCTCTATTGCCTGGTGCACAACATCGAGAAGCTGGCGCATCACGGATATGCGCAGTAAGCGCGGGGCGGATAGCCCGTAATACGACCATCCGACGACACTCCTGACCCGATTTGAGAGTCGTGTCGAATCGGTGAAGCGAATTGCACAGCAGGAAATAAATAGTCGCCCCTGCAAACCCCTCACACCCCGCATAAACAAAGGAATTAAGCTGAATTTGTCGCATCGGAATCTCCGCAGGAATTAAAATAACAGGCGCCGAAACCTGAGAGAAATCGACCGCCGAGAGACGACATGACCGACGACTTTTTCCGCGCCCGCCTGGAGCAGATGATCGACCTCAAGCACCCGCTCGCGGTGCTGGCAAACCGACTGCCATGGACACAACTTGAAGCGGCCCTCGCACCGGCCTTCGCGCACAGGCCCCGTGACGGAAAGCGGATCGAAGACAGCGACCTGTTCGGCCCCACGCTGGCCATCGCGGGAGGCGGCCTGAGTGCCGCCGGACGCCCGCGTCTTTCGATCCGGCTCATGGCCTCGCTGCTGTATCTGAAGCACGCCTTCAACCTGAGCGACGAAGAACTCGTGGAACGCTGGGCGGAGAATGTCGTCTGGCAATACTTCAGCGGCCAGACCTACTACGAACCCAGGCTCCCTTGCGATGCCACTCAGGTGGGCCGCTTCCGCACCGCCATCGGCGAAGCCGGCGTCGAAGAACTGCTCAAGGCCACCATCGACACCGCTGTCATAACCAAAGCGATTCGCCCCGTCGAATTTGAACGGATCATCGTCGACAGCACCGTCCAGGAGAAAGCCATCGCCCATCCGGTCGATAGCCGGCTGCTGGAGATCGCCCGGGCCAAGCTGGTGCAGGCCGCCAAATTCGCCGGGATCGGCCTCAAGCAGACCTTCGTCAAGGAAGGCCGTGAACTACGCCGCAAGGCGGGTGGCTATGCCCATGCCAAGCAATTCAAACGACTGCGGCGCACCGTCAAACGGCAACGCACCATCCTGGGAATCGTCCTGCGCGAGATCCACCGCAAGCTCACCACGGCCACGACGGAATCACCGGCCACCCTCGCGCGCCTGACGATGCTGCTGGAACGCGCCGAGCGCATCCGCACGCAACAGCCGAAAGACAAGAACAAGCTCTATGCCCTGCATGCCCCGGAAGTTGAGTGCATCGGCAAAGGGAAAGCCCGCAAACCTTACGAGTTCGGCGTCAAGGCCAGCATTGCCGTCACCCACCAGAGCGGGCTGGTCGTCGGCGCGCGAACCTTTCCCGGGAATCCGTACGACGGACACATCCTCGACCGGCAACTGGAGCAGACCTCGATTCTGCTGGAGGACACCGGCAAGGCGCCGAAGCAGGTTATTGTCGATCTGGGCTATCGCGGCGTTGATGAAGACAACCCCGGTGTCGAGATCATCCATCGGGGCAAGTACAAGTCGCTGACTAGGCAACAGCGCCGCTGGCTCAAGCGACGGCAGGCGGTGGAACCGGCGATTGGGCATTTGAAGTTGGATAACCGCATGGACCGGTGCTGGCTTCCGGGGCAACTCGGCGATGCGTTGCATGCGGTGCTCTGTGCCGCTGGCTACAACCTGCGCTGGTTGCTGAGAGCGATGGTTCGTCTGGGCCTGAAGGCGCTTTTATTGCGCCCGCTATTTGTGGCGCTGTTGGCTGCGTTCCTGCGCGCGAATCCGCTCCAGCAAGTTCATCCGGCGGCAGGGCTTTCGATTGGGGTTGCTGGCGGGGGTGTTGGGTGAATTTTGCAGGGGCGACTAAATACGGCGTGGAAAATCCACGCCGTATTTTTGTGTCGATGATTTGGTTGGAAAGGGGTTTTTCTACAGCGTCAACGCTCGCTTCAAGTGCGCGGCGTCGCCGCGTCACTTTGCAAGCGCTTGTTATGTCCTGAATCCGTGACCTTCCTTAACCGCATCACCCCGCACCCTGCCATCGCCAACGGGAATGACATTTTGGCGGGATGGAGCCTGGGATTTGATTTGAGCACGCCCACCCGAACGGAATTGAGACGAAACCGGGTCGTCGAGACCGGCGTGGATACCGCTTTCACGTCGTCTGGGCGTACCCCTGCCTGCCTGACGGCATTGCTACGTCCCACCGAAACAACGCGGGGCCTAGTCGGAGAACTGGAGCAGCGCCTGATGATGCCGCTCGAACACAGCAAAGGCCGCGCAGCATTCACCCAGCCCCAGGGTGAGGCGGCGGGCATGCTGAATCACCCGCGCGGCAATGCCGATGATTTCCTGCATCACCGTTCGGATGCGGCGCCGCTTGGCGGGGTGGCGCACCGGACTGTCCGGGCTGAGCAAGGTGGCCTGGCCTATCGCGCGCAGGATGTTGAAGGCCAGCACCGCCAGAGACAGAACCAGATCGTTGGTTGCGAATTTGCCCGAAGGCAGCCGCTCCAGATCCAGATCGGTCTTGAACTCGGAATGGAACTGCTCGTGGGTGCCATGCCCCTGGTACAACTTGACGATGTCCGCCGCCGGCAAGTCCAGGCTGGTCAGCCAGCCCTCGATCCCGATATCGGGTATCAGCAGAACCTGGCCGTGGCGGTCGATGGTGCGCTCGATCAAGTGCATCACCCGGCGCATGGAAACGGCGACGCCGCCATGCTCGCGCGTGATGGTGTCCACCACGAAGGTCTCGCGCTTGCCCGCGCGCGGCTGCGTCCAGGCGGTGGCGGGGTCGGCGGCCAGACGTTGATGCAGGGCGTCCGTATCGAAGCTACGCGGGTTCCACTTCACCAGCCAGTCCAGCGATCCCGATGCGCGGGCCTCGGCCATCGCCGCGAAGATGGCGGCACCATCGAAACCCGAGTCCGCCCGCACCAGCAGCGGCAGACCCGACACCGCGCGGGCACGTGGCAGCAATCGTTTGAGGAAATCCGGGGTTTCGCTGGCCGAGTGCTGGGTGCCTGGACGCAATTCCAGACCCAGGCAGTAGCCTTCCTCCGCCAGGTAGCCGGCGATCGGCGCGTAGCCGTCGAAGCCCATGTAGGTGCGGCCCACGCCTTCCTTGGCGGTGCCGCTGTTGTCGAGCGTGAAGACATCGAAGTCCAGGGCCAGATGGCCGGTGGACAAAGGCGTGAAGGCGGGCTTGGCGCGGCGCAGCAGCCGTTCGTTGGCCTCGTCCAGGGCGGTGAGCGCGGTATCGCCCG
>JBPPMF010000023.1:0-6230 GCA_051305915.1 Thiobacillus sp.
CGTTCAGCTGGTTGCGGAACTGGTCGAAATAGGCGACTTCCAGCTTGGTGCCCTGCTTGATCTTGCCGGACTGCGGCTGCAGGTCGCCCAGAATCAAACGGATCAGCGTGGTTTTGCCGGCGCCGTTGGGGCCGAGCAGGCCCAGTTTGTCGCCGCGCAGGATGGTGCTCGAGAAATCGCGGATGAGCACGCGGCCGTCGTAGCCGTAAGTAACGTGCTCGAGTTCGGCCACCACCTTGCCGGAACGGTCGCCGGAGTCGATCTGGAAGCCGACCTGCCCGGTCCGGCTTAAACGCGCCTCACGCGTGAGGCGCAAGGCCTCGAGCCGACGCACACGGCCTTCGTCGCGGCAACGCCTGGCCTGCACTCCTTTGCGGATCCAGATTTCTTCCTGTTTCCAGAATTTGTCGAACTTGCGGTTGTGAACCGCTTCAATTTCAAGCTGCTCGGCCTTTTTGGCCTGATATGCGGTGAAATTACCCTGATATTCGCGCAATTGGCCACGATCAAGCTCGACAATGCGGTTGGCGACGTTGTCCAGGAAACGCCGGTCATGGGTAATGAACAGCAGCGCGCCCTTGAAGTCGTTGAGCAGGCCTTCCAGCCATTCGATCGCCGCAAAGTCGAGATGGTTGGTGGGCTCGTCCAGCAGCAGCAACTCGGGGTCGGTGACCAGCGCGCGCGCCAGTGCCACCCGCTTTTTCAATCCGCCCGACAGTGTGTCGACCGCGCGGTCGGCATCCAGCGCCAGACGCTGCAGCGTTTCCTCCACCCGGCTGTTGAGCCGCCAGGCATCGGCCACCTCCAACTCATGCGACAGCCGCTCGAAGTCGTCGTACACCGTCTCGTCACCGTCCGCCATGGCATGCGCCACCGCATGGTATTCGGCCAGCAACTTCTGCGCCGCGCCGACGCCCTCGGCCACCGCCTCGAACACCGTATGGCCGGGCTGAAACTGGGGTTCCTGCGGCACATAGGCAAGCTTCAGAGCGGGCTGGCGCCACACGTCTCCTGCATCCGGTGGGTTGATGCCAGCAATGATTTTCAGCAGGCTGGATTTTCCAGTGCCGTTGCGGCCGATCAGGCCAATACGCTCGCCCGCCTCGATCACCAACGAGGCGCCGTCGAGCAGCGGCCAGTGGCCATAAGCCAGTTCGAGTCGGTCAAAGGTGAGGAGCGGCATATTGATTTACGGATTGAAGTCAGGGGCGGAATTATCCGCGATTGAGCGCGGCGTGGACGGCCCGGGCAATATTTAATGCATTCGGGCTGTCGCTGTGGAGGCAGATCGTATCGGCCCGGATTCGAACGGTACCGCCGCCCAAGGTTCCGAGCGGCCCACCCTCAGCCAGCACGCGGGCCTGAGCGGACGCCTCCGCTGGGTCGGCGATCAGTGCGCCCGGGGTTTCACGTGAAACAAGCTGGCCGTTGGTCCGATAACGACGGTCGGCGAATCCCTCATTCAACACGGCCAGGCCGGCCGCCTCTCCGGCCGCGATCAGCCGTGAGCCGGACAATCCCACCAGCAGCAGCGCCGGATCAATTGCCACCACCGCCCGGGCGATGGCCCGGGCCACGCCCGGGTCGCGGGCCGCCACGTTGTACAGCGCCCCGTGCGGTTTGACATGCGCCAAACACAGCCCGAGTCGAGCCGCCTGCTCGGCCAGCACCTCGGTCTGCTGTGTCACCCAGCCTGCAATCTCGTCGGCGGAAGCGGCCAGCGCCCGCCGGCCGAACTGGGCGCGGTCAGGGTAGCTCGGATGCGCACCCACCGCCACGCCATACTCGGCCGCCAGTCGAAGCGTCACCACCATGCTGCCGACATCGCCGTAGTGACCACCGCAAGCGATCGACGCGCGGACCAAATAGGGCATCAGGCTGACATCGTCGCAGCCCTCTCCCGTGTCGGCATTCAGTTCGATCATTCAAGCCCCTCGATTTTCCAGCTGGCTGCAGCCAATGCCCGCGCCGCTTCCACTTCGATAGTCTGAAACCGTACCGCGTCGCCAGGGACCAGTTGCGCCAGCTGCGGCCAATCGGCGGCAATCACTCCGGCAATCACCGGGTAGCCCCCGGTGACCGGCCCGTCCCACCCCAGGATGATCGGCTGGCCATCGGGCGGAATCTGAATAGCGCCGGGCAGCACACCCTGGGATGGCAACTCAGCCCCGAGATGCGTCACGGCCGGCCCGCTCAGACGCAGGCCGCGCCGGTCGGACGCGGCAGCCACGCGATAGTGGGCGGCAAAAAATGCCGCCAGCCCGGCATCGTTGAACTGGCCCGCCTGCGGTCCTGCCACCACACGCAAACTCGCCCCCGCCTCGCGCGAAGGGGGTTGCGCGCGCAATCGCCGCACCTCACCCGGATCCGGTTCACACGGCAACGTATCTCCTGACCGCAACGCACGGCCATCATGGCCGCCAAAGCCGGACGGCAAAAAGGTGCTGCGGCTATCCATTACTGGGGGCACCGCCAATCCGCCGCGCAGCGCCAGCCAGCAGCGGCAGCCCTCGGTTGCCCGGTTCAGGGTCAGGATCTCCCCCACTGCCATCACCAGTGTTTCATTCCATGCGACCGGCTGCCCGCTGTCGCGGCCGGCAACGAAGCGGGCACCGGTCAGCGCGATCACGCCACCCAGCGGAAACCGCAGGGTCGGCCCCGACAGGGTCATTTCCAGCCCTGCCGCTGTCGCATCATTACCCACCAGCCGATTGGCCGCCGCCAATGCCAGTGGGTCGGCCGCCCCGCTGACCGGAACGCCGAGCGCACCCCAACCTGGGCGCCCTTGATCCATCACTAGGTCACACAAACCCGCGCGCAGCACCTCGATCATAAGGGGACAAATCGCACACGGGCACCCGGCATCAGCAAGGCTGGCGCGTCACGCTGCGGTTCGAACAGGACCGCAGCCGTGCGGCCAATGATCTGCCAGCCGCCGGGACCGGCCACCGGATAAATCCCGCAATACGCGCCGCCAATCGCCACGCTGCCGGCCGCCACGCGTAGCCGCGGCGATGCCAGACGCGGCGCCTGCAGGGCGCGCGGCAACCCCGTTAAATAGGGAAAACCGGGCTGAAACCCGAGGAAGGCAACCGTATATTCCACGGCCGCATGGCTATTGATATAAGCAGCCACGTCCATGCCCGCCCGTTCTGCCAGCGCCGTCAAATCCGGTCCCGCCGCACCGCCATATTCAACCCCAATGTCATGCCGCGCCCCGGCAACCAAAGACGCTTCGGCAAGTGGCGCCGCCAGTGCTGCGCGCAAGGATGCCGACATGGCCGCCCCCCGCTGCAACACCAGCAACAAGCTGCCATCCGCGACGATCACGTCTTCAATTTCAGGGAATTTCTGTGATCGCAAGAGCGCATAGCGGCCTAAGGTTTGATCGCCCGTTGCCACCTGCAACCCGCGCTCGCCCACCCAGCGCCATGTCCGGCATGGAACCGGTTCGCCGATACACGTCGCTGTCGCGGGGCGAGTCTCCTTGCTGGCGTTTTGCATAGTAAAAAAGATGGCTGCCTGTTGTGAATGCGCTTGAGGCCAACATTGTGACGCGCCATAGCCGCCTCGAGCAACCGCCTCGATGAACGGGTTTTATCGACGCAGCGCGGGTTTCCGAGAGCAGGCTGTCAGCCCGTGGAACACAGGCAATAAAAAGGGGGGTTTCACGTGAAACCCCCCTTATTTACAACCGGTGATCAAGCGTGCGATCAGTCCTTAAAACGGCCCCGCACGCCGACACGATTGCCACCGCCGCGGTTTTCATTGCCGTTGCCAAAACTGCGCGGCGCGGCCTGGCCGGCGGGGCGTGCTGTCTTGCCCCGATCACCATAGCTGCGAGGGGCCGCTGCCTTGGCTTTGGCTTCACGCTCACGCTTTTCCCAATATTCAACGCTGTTGCCGTTGACTTCAGCTTTCGGTGCGCTCTGCACGTCGGCGCCACGGAAACCCTCGTTGCGCGGCGGACGATCGCCATAAGTACGGGGCGCACCGCCAAACGGGCTACGCGGAGCCGCATCCGGCCGGTTGCCGCGCGGCGCATCGCTGCGGGCAGGACGGTCGCCGCTGGGGCGCGCATCGGCACGGTAGCCACGATCGCGATTGTCACGGCTATCGCCGCGCGGCGGACGATCACCGTAGCTGCGCGGTTCGCTGCGCTCGCCAAAGCTGCGCTTCTCGCCGAAGCCGCTACGCGGCGCATTGCTGCCGCGCGGACGACCGGCCGCTGCGGGGCGACCCGCAGAAGGCTTCTGAGTCGGCTCCAGCCCCGGCAGGGTATGCACATCAATGCGGTTGCCGGTGTAGCGTTCGATATTCTTGACCAGTCCGCCTTCGCGCATACCCGCAAAGCTCACGGCGATGCCGGTGCGGCCAGCACGGCCGGTACGGCCGATGCGGTGGACGTAGTCCTCGGCCTGACGCGGCAGGTCAAAGTTGATGACGTGGCTGATGCCCGCCACGTCAATGCCGCGCGCGGCGACGTCTGTGGCGACCAGCACTTTGGTGCGGCCTTCACGCAGACGCTGCAGCGCACGGTTGCGCTGGCCCTGCTGCATGTCGCCATGCAGCGCATCGGAAGCAAAACCACTCTCGGACAGCAGATCGGAGATTTCCTCGGTGCTGCGCTTGGTCGAGGTAAACACAATCGCCTGGGTCATGTCCACGCCGCGCAGCAGCGCATCGAGCAGACGGTTCTTGTGGTCCATGTTGTCGGCAAACAGCAAACGCTGTTCGATCTTGGATTCCGTATGCGGAACCGCTTCGATCTCGATGCGCTGGGCGTCGCGGGTCAGTTCGCGCGCCAGGTTGCCCACCACGCCGTCAAGCGTGGCCGAGAACAACAGCGTCTGGCGGTCGGCCGGGCAGCGCGCGGCGATGGCCTTGATGTCGTCGACAAAACCCATGTCCAGCATGCGGTCGGCTTCGTCCAGCACCAGCACTTCCAGGCGCGAGAAGTCGATCTTGCCGCGCTCCAGATGGTCGATCAGGCGGCCCGGCGTCGCGACAACGACATCAACCGGTTGCGCCAGGCGCTTCAGCTGCAGGCCGTACGGGGCGCCGCCGACCAAACAGGCGGTGCGGAAGCGGCGCAGTTCCTTGCCATAAGTCATGGCGGATTTTTCGACCTGCAGCGCAAGTTCGCGCGTCGGGGTCAGCACCAGCACGCGCGGGCCCATGCTTTTGATCGTCGGCTCGGCTTCCAGACGCTGGATCGAGGGCAGCAAAAATGCCGCCGTCTTGCCGCTGCCGGTATGCGAAGACACCAGCAGATCACGGCCGGTCAGTGCGGCGGGGATCGCCAGCACCTGAACGGGAGTGGCGTTTTCATAGCCCGCGGCCAGCACGGATTTAAGGATGAGGGGATCAAGCCCCAATTCGGAAAAGCTCATGGCAATACCTTTTTCAGTGCGCTCAAATGCGCAAAACAAACCTGCGCCCGGTTCAAAACCAGACAGGTCATAAAATTACGAACCGGAAATAAGCGGCGTCATGAAAACGCCCAACGGGTCGCGTCGATCACATCGGCGCCAACCACAAGACTTGTCACTGCCGGCGAAACTTAGCCGGCGGCACAAAAGAGAGGTCGAAGACGATGGGGCTGTGAGAACAGTCCCGAGGCACGGCGGCAAAAGCCTGACCTGCCCACTGCTGTATGCACAACGCAGCGAAGTGTATCAGAGAACACTGATTTTCCGGAATGTTTTTTACGCGTGGTGGTAAAGCTTGTGATAAAGCCCGCCACGCTGGATCAGTTCGTCGTGCGCACCCTGCTCCACCACACGCCCGTTCTCGAACACCAGGATGCGGTCGGCCTGCCTGACCGCCGAGAGGCGGTGGGCAATGATGAGCGTAGTGCGGCCAGAAAGAAACGCGCCCAGCGCCTGATGCAAATGCCGCTCGGTGTCGGTGTCGAGCGCCGAGGTGGCCTCGTCGAGGATGACGATCCTGGGATTGGCGACGATCATCCGCGCGATCGCCAACCGCTGGCGCTGGCCGCCCGACATGCGCACGCCCTGGCGCCCCACCACCGTATCAAGTCCTTGCGGCAATTCGGCGATGTAATCCTTGAGCTGGGCGATCTCCAGTGCCTGCCACAGCGTGGCATCGTCGGCCTCACGCCCCAGCGTCAGGTTGGTGCGCACGCTATCGTTGAACAGCACCGGATGCTGCAACACCACGCCAACGTGCTCGCGCACCGCCTCCCAGCCGATCTCGGTCACCGGCAC
>JBPPMF010000032.1:0-21764 GCA_051305915.1 Thiobacillus sp.
TGGCAAGCACCATTTCTGCCGCCTTCGGCGCGGGTGGTCGCATTTCCAGGCGTCCCAAACCCTGATGAAGCGGTCGAGGGTCGTTGGCCAGCGGCTTGGTACAAACAGTTCTACAAACACATCCTGCCCGCGAGCTGGATTATCAAATACTGGACGGAGTAAGACTCAGCGTCTCTGGCAGAAAGGCCAGTACTCTGAGAGCGTTTTTTAGCTCTCGCGAAGAAATAATCAGGAAGTTTTTTCGAGAATTGATAACAATATGACGAATCAAGATAACCTAAAAATAGGCATAGGTTTTTTTGGAATCCCACGCGCAAGCAAAATAACACTACCCAGCATTTCAAGTAACATCATCCGCCCTGCTCAAGAACTGGGCGAAACCATAGTTTGTTACCACTTTTACGATCAGCAACATGTATATAACCCGGGAGCCAACGAAAACTGTGAACTCGCTCCCGAGAACTATGAACTCTTCAATCAATTTGTAGGTGCCATTGAACGTCCAGAAGGCATCATCGAAAGATACGCAATTAAGCGGATAAAATCATACGGCGATGCATGGAATAACAATTTCAGCTCCCTCAGTAATCTTATTCTTCAATTGCATTCCTTACAACAAGTCACCATAGCACTCCTAGAAGAGTCGCCTGACATAGTGATTTTTGCGCGTCCGGATCTCATCTACCATGACTCGATGGCGAACGAAATAACCTCCATTATGAATGACTATAAATCTGTTGCCAAGCTACCTGCCTGGCAATGGTGTGGTGGCTACAATGATCGTTTCAGCATTTGTAACAAACACGCGATCAAGCCCTACGGCTTGCGCCTCTCCCAGATAGACCGATATCTCGACACATATAACACCCCCCTTCACTCGGAAAGACTTCTTCAGTTTGCCCTGGATTCCGCCACCATTAAAATCAAACCAATCCAAACGCGGGCATCCAGGGTTCGAACCGGCGGCGCCATCAAAGATGAAAAGTTCAACAATGCAGCCGCATTGCGACGCATTCGCTGGCGTATCCGTGAAATTTCAAAATCAATAAAATTAAAAATTTGAAATTTAACTTATTAATATTTATTTCCATAATATCCGGATGACTTTATTGAGAAAGAACATCCAGAATTTATTGCCAGGCTGCCGAACGCCCCTAGCACCTCACCGAGAGCCTTTTTACCATATGAAAACTGGAATTTCATGCCAAATAACAATCCCCTGCGTCCCATCCGATAAAATGGTCAACGCAGCTTTGATAAAAATTGATTAATTGTTTTCCGGCGTGTGCGAAGCCGAATCAAAGGCGGGGGCCTAGCCGCAACACGTTAAAACTCTTCAAGTAGCGAAGACAAGAAGTCCTAATGATCAGTGTCAAGATATTGAGCAAAGTTCGCCCCGAGGAGTGGCTCCGCTATTTCCCTCAGGGCGAACCCGTCTGGGGTAATTGCCGCTTTGAGTTCAGCCGGGATTGCCGAAATTACGATTGGCTGGTCGTCTATGACGACCTACCATCCAACGCTAACAGCAAACAGGATGATGACGCCTGGGAGGATCTGCCTTGCCCGCGCGCGCAAACCCTTCTGGTGACGACCGAACCGTCCTCCATCAAGAGCTATGGCGCCGCCTATACCAGCCAGTTCGGCCATGTACTCACGTCTCAGGAGCCCTGGGCGCTGGCTCACCCCAACCGCATTTATAGCCAGGCCGGACTTCGTTGGTTCTACGGTGTCGCCCAAAATTACATCCGGAATTGGGACGAACTGGTTGCCTGTCCCCCGACGAACAAGAGCCGACTTATTTCCGCCGCGAGTTCCAGCAAGCGGCAGCGCCATACGCTGCATTACAAACGTTTTTCCCTGGTGAAATACATGAGCGACCGAATGCCGGATCTTGATGTTTTTGGCCGCGGCATCCGCGCGATGGACGACAAGGCAGAATCCCTGGATCCGTATTTTTTCCATATCGCCATTGAGAACCACATCGGCCGGCACCATTGGACCGAGAAATTATCCGACGCTTTTCTCGGCATGACACTCCCGTTTTACTCAGGCGCGCCGAATGCAGCTGAATATTTTCCAGCGGAAAGTTTTATCCCGATCGATATCCACAATCCGGTAGAGAGTTATCGCATGATTCTGGACACAATCCGCTCGGATGCCTACCAACGCCGTCTTCCCTGTATCAGGGAAGCCCGGGATCTTGTTTTGAACAAGTACCACTTGATTGCGGTGGCGAGCGAAATCATCTGGAATATTGGCCTGACAAGTGGTGAAAGCGGCTTCCGTCTGCTTTCTCGGCATACCATGCGTAAATCCCACCCCGGGATTGCCCTGCAGGTATTAGGTGAAAAGATCAGGCAACGCATTATGTGCACAATAAAGACCTGAGCCATTACCCGAAAATTTATACTCCACAGCTAAAGCCAGCCCTTCGATCATGCGCAGCACTCTTGCCTCGCTCGGTAGTGCGCGGCAATGGCAACTGCCAGGATAAGCAGTATCCAGAGTAACGATGCGGGTCTGGGCGCATAGAAATTCCAGTGCGCGTTCAGTGGAAACATGATCGATATGGCTGCAAGCCAGGCCGGAAGCGTGGGAAGAGCCGATTTGACAGATTGAGCCAACTTGAAACACAGATAGAAAAAGACGGCCATAAAGGCGCCGAATCCAACTATACCTGTGCTTAAAAGCACATCAAGCCCATAAAGATGGGTATGGCCATATTTTGAAAGGGTGTAGCCTCTCGCAAAGACAAGTGGATCATAGGCATGGGTGCCAACCCCGGTCAGGGGTGACTCCTTGTACAACACCCAGGCACCTTTCCAGACTTCAAGCCGGTTTGCGCCTGCTAAATTGACCGCATCCCAAGTACCGCTGAACACTTTCATTGATGTCTGAACGCGAAATTGCAAGTCAGGCGAAATGGCAATGGCCGCACCAATCGCCATGAAGAATGCGACGACACCTACCAAGGCATGTCGAAATTTAATATCACCATGACGAATCAGCCATATCAGGTAAATTGATGACACAAGACCTAATGTCACCCAAGCCGCCCGCCGACCAGTAAGCATAATAACCATAATGAAAGGGATGGCCAAAAGCCAGGTCCATTTAAATCCAGACTTGGCGGACCACCGCCGCAGGGACTCAAATAAGAATGGCGCCAGGTGTGCAAACGTGTAACCAATCCAAAGTTTGTAGTTGTACATCCCTGTAATGCCATCGATACGTCTTGGCCAGCCGAAAATGTTCGTTCCAGTTAAATACTGAAGAAGCGCATCGGCTGTCCAGAACAGCAGGATTGCCGTAATTCCATAAAACAGGAAGTCAATGTCAAGTTGCTCGCGAAAATGCCTGATCAGATAGACACCCGCAATTGAATATAAAGTAAAGACCAGCGCCGTACGCAGGGTTCTGTAGAGGTCATAGGCACCTATGGTGGATACAAGTAATGGCGCAATCAATGCTAGGGCGATTCCTGCAAAAACCCTTGAGTCGACGGTAATATTGAATCCGTTCCGCCGGATATCATAAACACTTAAATAAACAAATATCGCAACGGGCAAGTGACTGGCTTCACCAAATGGCAACAGCAAGACAAAAAGGAGAATGAGCAATTCTGCCCTGCGCTGCCCAAACCAAGCAGATGGAGGGAGCCTTGATTTAAAACACACCCTTCGACAGGCTTCGTGCAAAACTTCGTACATGAGAAATTGAAACCTTCCCTACAGGATCAATCGATGCATCTTTTTCACGACGATTTCGTTTCAGGCTGATGATATTCGGGCACCCATATCTTCAACTGGCGCTTCACCGTTGCTTCATCCTCAACGTTTGGGTCTGCCAGCCAAGCCACACATTCAGCGTACCAGCCGGCATTGGGCTCACGCGCTTTCGCCACCCTCAGCTTAGGGTGCGGCGTCGGCAACGTGGACTCGTCATCGGTGAGCAATTCTTCATAGAGCTTTTCGCCAGGGCGCAAACCGGTATATTCGATGCGGATGCGGTCCTCGTCCGCGGCCGACAGTCGAATCATGAGTCGGGCCAACTCGGCAATCTTCACCGGTTCCCCCATATCCAGCACGTAAATTTCACCGCCCGCGCCCATCAGGCCTGCTTGCAGCACCAGTTGTGCAGCTTCAGAAACCGACATAAAAAAACGCGTGATGTCAGGATGCGTCACCGTCACCGGCCCGCCTGCTTCGATCTGTTTCTGGAACTTGGGAATCACACTGCCGGACGAGCCGAGCACGTTACCAAAGCGCACCGACACGAAGCGAGTGCCGCTCGGCTTTTGCATCGCCTGACAAGTCATCTCAGCGAGCCGCTTGGTCGCACCCATGACATTGGTCGGATTGACCGCCTTGTCGGTGGAGATCATCACAAACTTGCCTACCCCATGCGCCTGCGCAGCTGCCGCGACAACCTGCGTACCCAGCACGTTGTTGCGCACCGCCTCCCAGGCATTGGCGTTTTCCATCAGCGGCACATGCTTGTAGGCAGCGGCATGGAACACCACGGCAGGCCGATGCTCGGCCATCATCTGGTTCACCCAGATAGTGTCCTTCACATCGCCGATCACCGCTGCAATCTGTAGCCCATGTAAACGGATCGACAACTCCTCCTCTATCGCATACAGCGCCAGTTCGGACTGCTCGAACAACACAAGTCTTGCAGGCTCAAAACGCGCAATCTGGCGGCAAAGCTCCGAACCGATCGAACCGCCCGCGCCGGTCACCATCACCACTTGGCCGGTCAGTAACTGGTGCAGACCGCTGTCGTCCAGTTCCACCGGGTCACGCCCCAGCAAGTCGTCAAGTTCGATAGGGCGCAAGCTTGACACTGACACCCGGCCGGCCACCAAATCTTCAAGCGAAGGGACGGTCAGTACATTCAGTCCGGCTTCGGCGCATATCTGGGTAATGCGCTTGCGCACTTCGTGCGCGATCGAAGGTAGCGCCAGCACCACGTCATCAACCCCCATGCTTTGTGCGTAGGCCGCGACATCTTCCAGCGTTCCCAACACAGGGATCCCCTGCACTAGTCGCCCCTGCTTGTCACGGCTGTCGTCCAACAAACCGACCACATGAAACCCTGAAGGATTGCGTGCCAGTTCACGCAGCAAAAAGTCCGCCGCCGATCCAGCACCGGCCACCAGCACCGGCTTGCTGTCCAGGTGCAAGACGCTGGCCAGACGATGCTCCTTCCAGGCCCGATAGGCCATGCGACTTCCACCCATCAGGATCACCAGTAGCAACGGGTCCAGAATCAGCACTGAACGCGGCACTACCGCACTGACCCCGAACAGGATCAACACCAGCGGGATCAGCAGTGCCGCCAGGCCGATGGCCAGCACAATGCGCTTAAGGTCGGGCAGGCTGGCAAAACGCCAGATGCCGCGGTACAGGCCGAAGCGCCAGAATGCCACAGCCTGCAGCGGCACCACCCAAACCAGCGTGGTCAGCGCCGCCGCCTGGAACTCGGCGGGCATATCCAGATTGAAGCGCAGCCAATACGCCCCCAGCCAGGCCAAGCACGCAGCCAGAATGTCATGCAGGATGATGCCGACGGTGCGGGAACTAAGGTTCATTTGGAATACGGTGCCAGCGCCAATCGATGGCCAGAAAAATCAGGAGATATATAGCGGCCGACAGTATAAGCAACCATGCGGTGTATTGCATATTGTGTAGCAACGCGAAGGCCAGCACGGCGGCGACCAGCATCAACGCATAGGCCGCCAGGGCAAGCTGACGATGTGTCGCGCCGAGCAGCACAACCCGCTGATAATAATGCGAACGGTGCGCCCGCCAGACTCTTTCTCCGCGCAGCGCGCGCCGGATAAGCGTCACGCTGGCATCGACGATGAACGGCGAGAACACCAGCAGCGGGAACAGCCACGGCCAGACATGCTGCATCGTGCCCACAATGCCCAATGACGCCGCCAGGAACCCAAGCGGAATCGAACCTGCATCACCCATGAACACCCGCGCCGGCGGGAAGTTAAAGCGCAGGAATGCCAGCGCCGCCGCCGCAATCGCCGCGCAGAATGCGGCCAGTTCCGGCGCATCACCCAGCCACGCGGCCAGCGCCAGCGCGCCAAACCCGATTACAGCCATGCCGCCTGCCAGCCCGTCCGTGCCGTCCATGAAGTTGTACAGGTTGGCCATCCAGACCACGGACAGGATCGCCCCGACCAGCGCCCAGCCCGTCAAGCCTAGCGCCAACATGCATGCGGCGGCCGCAACAAAATGCGCCAGGAAGCGCGCCGCCACCGGCATGCCCCGCACATCGTCCAGTAGCGACAGCCCTGCCAGGGCAAACGCTGCCAGCATCGCCGGCAGCAGAGTCGTGCCAACCAGCCATAGGCTGGCGACGCCCACCCCGGCCATCATGCCCAATCCGCCGATGCGTGGCGTCGGCGTTACGTGCAGCGAACGCGCATTGGGATGATCCATCGGAAGGCGGCGGCGTCGCAGAAGCCAGGCCAGCACTATCCAGCAGATGATGAAGGCAGACATGACGGCAAGCCCGTTCATTGTGAAGAAGCCACCGTTTCCGCCAGCCCTGCTTCCATTGAATACGGCGGTGTCCAGTTCAGCCGCGACCGGATCAACGAACTGTCCACCCACAACGAACCCGTCAGACGAGCTACGGCGGCACGTTTGCCCAAAAGTGTGCCAGCGAATTCGATCACGCGCACAGGAACCGCCGGAAGGCGCGCGGAACGGCCCATGGCACGCGCCACCGCACGAATCAGGTCGGGCGTCGAAACCGCCTCGCCATCGTCCAGCAAAAAAGTTTGACCTGCAGCGTCCGGGTGCTCGACACACAGCCGGATCGCATCGACTAAATTACCCAGATACAGCAGGCTGCGGCGATTGCGAATTGCCCCCAGCGGCAGCGGCCAGCCCTTTTGAGCCCATTGCATCAGCCGCAGGAAATTTGCTTTCACACCAGGTCCGTATACCAGCGGCGGTCGCAGGATGACGACTTCCAGCCCGCTTTCCCGGGCAATTCGCCACAAGCCCTGCTCGGCCTCCCATTTTGAAATCGCATACGCGTCCGTGGGAGCGGGCGTATCGATTTCCCGATAGGCGGCATCGCCCCCTTCGCCGTTGACCTTGATGGAACTGATGAAGACGAAGCGTTTCACCCGGGCATCAGCCGCCTGTCGGGCAAGATTGAGTGTGGCTTCGGTATTGATCTCACGATACAACGCAAGGGGATCAAGGACACCGTCCCGCATCATGTGCACACGCCCCGCCAGATGGACAACCGCATGGCAACCCGCGAGCGCCAGGTTCCAATCCGTCAATGAGCCCATATCACCGACCACTGCTTCATTCGGCAAGCCCGCTCTGCACCGTACAGCAGGTATAACGGTGTGGCCGGCGGCCGCCAGCCGGCCACACAACGCGCGGCCAACAAAACCGGTGGCACCTGTGACCAGCACGCTAGGATGAGTCTGGTCCGTCATCACAAGTTGTCTGTATTGGGCAAGCGCAGCCAATGCTTGCCCAGGTAGCGTGCCAAGCTGCCGGCGTGCCAGCGCATGTACCGCAGATTGCGCCGGCTGGCGCGGCGAGCGTCATGAATCACCTGCGTCCGAGGACAGGCCAGCACCCGGCGGCCGGTGTTCCACAAGCGTGCGCAGATATCGACATCCTCGTAATACATAAAGAATCGCTCGTCGAATCCGCCCACGCGGCAGTAATCCTCAGCCCGGAACAGCATGAACATGCCACCCACCCAGTCGGCTGCGAATGTCTCATCACCAAACACGAATGAATATCGACCATCCCCACGCCCAAACATTTTCCTGGCCAGAGAAAGCGGTGTCGGAAACCGTCGTACGCTGTCCTCGACCTGCCCCGTCGGCGAAAGCACGACGGGGGCAATCACCGCAGCCTGCTGCCGTTCGATCTCATCGAGCAACACGGAAAAGATGTTCGTCGGCATGCGAATGTCCGGGTTCAGGACGCAAAACCAACTGCCATTCGCGAGTTGAAAGGCGGCATTGTGGTTGGCCCCGAAACCCTTGGGGGAGGCGTTCTCCACCACCCTTACGGAATACGGAAAGTCCTCCTCGAAGAATGGCAGCCGCTCGGGAATATTCTGGGTCAGGATGATTTCTAAACGCAAGGAATCAGAAAACCGGGCAAGGTCGCCGAGCGCCTCACGAACCAACTCACCTTGGCCATGACTGACAATTGATACTGATATCACGATAGATGGGTAACCTGTCTGTTTTTTGCCGACGGCTAGCCAACGTGGCCTTGGTTCCAATAGGTCCGTGTTGCGTGAATGTTCAATTGCGTCTATCAGGAATCATAGCCTGCTTAACACGGCCCAGATTTCACAACGATGCAACTTTTTTCGGCTGGATATCTTGACGCATTCGCCACCTTATTTTCGCAACTCCAACAGCATCACGCTTGGCTTTGAGTACCACCCTTCCTTTGCCACACCGGGCAAACTCAAGAACGGCCGCCAAATTCAGCACACTATTTCTTTGCTACTGCTGCAGAAAACGCATCAATCACTGGCTGAATCAGCCCACGCTTCAGCTTGAGCGCCGCCTGATTCACCACCAGCCGCGAACTGATGTCGCTGATGTGTTCCACCGCAACCAGGTCGTTGGCCTTGAGGGTGCCGCCGGTGGAGACGAGGTCGACGATGACATCGGACAGGCCGACCAGCGGGGCCAGCTCCATCGATCCATAGAGCTTGATCAGGTCGATATGCACGCCCTTGCTGGCGAAGTGGTCGCGCGCAGCATTGACGTATTTGGTGGCGACGCGGACACGCGCGCCCTGCTTCACCGTACCGGCATAGTCGTAGCCCTCGCGCACGGCAACCATCATGCGGCAGCTTGCGATCTTGAGGTCGAGCGGCTGATAAAGCCCGTTGCCGCCGTGTTCGTTGAGCACATCCTTGCCGGCGATACCGAGGTCGGCGGCGCCGTATTGCACGTAGGTCGGGACGTCGCTTGCGCGCACGATGATGAGCCGTACGTCGGCGCGGTTGGTGCCGATGATGAGTTTGCGTGAAGACTCGGGATTCTCCGACGGCGTGATGCCTGCCGCTGCCAGCAACGGCAAGGTTTCTTCAAAGATACGGCCCTTGGAGAGGGCGAGTGTGATTCCGGAGTAGCTCATATTCAATGAATGTCTTCAGTGCGCGCGCCGGATGCGTGCGCCGAGTTGGGTAAATTTCTCTTCAAGCCGCTCGTAGCCGCGGTCGAGGTGGTAGATGCGCTCGATGGTGGTCTCGCCTGCCGCCACCAGGCCGGCCAGCACCAGGCAGGCAGAGGCACGCAAGTCGGTGGCCATGACGATGGCGCCATCGAGCCGCGGCACGCCGCGTACTAAAGCAGTGTGGCCGGACACCTCGATGTTGGCGCCCAGGCGGCGCAGTTCCTGGACGTGCATGAAGCGGTTTTCGAAAATGGTTTCGGTGACGCTGGCCGCGCCTTCGGCAATGGTGTTCATCGCCATGAACTGCGCCTGCATGTCGGTGGGAAACGCCGGGTGCGGCGCGGTGCGCACGTCGACCGATTTCAGCTTGCCGTCGGATTCGACTTCGATCCAGTCTTCACCCGCGCTGACCTTGGCGCCGGCTTCGCGCAGTTTGCTCATCACCACATCGAGTGTGTCGGGCTGCGTACGGGTGGTGCGCACGCGCCCGCCGGTCATGGCGGCAGCGACGAGGAAGGTGCCGGTTTCGATGCGGTCGGCCATCACCGAATACGCTGCGCCATGCAGCGTATCGACACCGTGGATGGTAATGACGTCACTGCCGGCGCCTTCGATGCTGGCGCCCATCGCAATCAGGCAGCGCGCCAGGTCGACCACTTCGGGTTCGCGCGCGGCATTTTCCAGCACGGTGGTGCCCTCGGCCAGCGCGGCCGCCATCATCAGGTTTTCGGTGCCGGTGACGGTCACCATGTCCATCACAATGCGCGCGCCCTGCAGGCGTTTGCAGCGGGCGTGGATGTAGCCATGTTCGATGCTGATGTCGGCCCCCATCGCCTGCAGGCCCTTGATATGCAGATCGACCGGGCGCGAGCCGATGGCGCAGCCTCCAGGCAGCGAAACACGCGCTTCGCCAAAGCGCGCCAGCGTCGGCCCCAGCACCAGGATGGCGGCGCGCATGGTTTTCACCATTTCGTAGGGCGCTTCTTTGTGCGGGATGGATTCGCCGCACAAGGTGACGTGGTTCTTGTCGTCGAGGGTGACGCGCACACCCATGTGGCCGAGCAGGGCCAGCATGGTGCTGATGTCCTTGAGATGCGGCACGTTGGCCAGTTTCAGCGGCTCGGCGGCGAGCAGGCTGGCCGTCAGGATCGGCAGTGCAGCGTTTTTGGCGCCGGAAATACGCACGTCGCCTTCAAGGCGGTTGCCGCCATGGATTAATAGCGCATCCATTCAGCGAGTGGCCCAGTCTTCGGGCGTGTAGGTCTTCATCGACAGCGCGTGGATCTCGGCATGCATGCGCGAACCGAGCGCGTCGTAGACGAGCCGATGCTGCTGGATCATGTTCTTGCCGGTGAAGGCCGGGCTGACGATGACGGCCTGAAAATGCTGGCCATCGCCATCCAGTTCAATGTGATCGCACGGCAGTTTCTCGGAGATCCAGCCTTTGATGTCGTCGGGGGTAACCATGCGTGTCGTGCCTCTTCAGTGTCTGAGTTTGTAGCCGCTTTTCAGTAGCGCCAGGGTGAGCGCGGATATTGCCACAAAGCAGGCACTGGCGACCAGCAGGCCCAGCCAGGGATCGGTGTCAGAGTGGCCAACAAACGCATAGCGGAAGCCATCGATCAGGTAGAACACCGGGTTGGCATGCGAGACGGTCTGCCAGAAGGCGGGTAGCGAATGAATCGAATAGAACACGCCCGACAGGAAGGTGAGCGGCAGGATAAGGAAGTTCTGGAATGCCGCGAGCTGGTCGTACTTTTCTGCCCAGATGCCGGCCACGATGCCGAGCGCACCCATGATGGCGCTGGCCAAGAGCGCATACGCCAGCAACCAGCCCAGGTGCGGCATCTGCAATGGTGCGAACCACAAGGTCACCACCCAGACGCCGAGGCCGACCACCAGGCCGCGGATCACCGCCGCGCCCAGATAGGCGAGGGAAAATTCCAGATACGACAGGGGCGGCAGCAGCACGAACACGATGTTGCCCTGCATCTTCGACTGGATCAGGCTCGACGAGCTGTTGGAAAACGCGTTCTGCAGCATGCTCATCATCACCAGGCCCGGCACCAGGAAGCTGGTGTAGGAGACGCCGGGATAGACTTCGATGTGCGCTTCCAGCACATGCGAGAAGATCAGCAGATAGAGCAAGGCCGTGACCACCGGCGCGACTACGGTCTGCACCGCCACCTTCCAGAAGCGCAGCATTTCCTTGTAGAACAGGGCTGAGAATCCGCTCATGTGCGCTTCATGATGTCGGTGAAGACATCCTCTAGGTCGGGTTCCTGCAGCTGCATCTCGGTCACGCGGATGCCGGCGCCGCGCAGGTCGGCGAGCAGGCTTTCCAACTCGGCATACTCGCTGAAATTGATGCGCCAGCTGCCGTCGGCGTCATGCTGCAGGCGATCCTGCCAGGCGGCCGGCACGGCTTCTGAATCCAGCCGCAGTTGCGCGCAATGCTCGTTGGTCAGCTGCAGCAGGTTGCGGGTGGTGTCGCAGGCGACGACGCGGCCGCTCTTCAACATGGCGATGCGGCCGCACAGCGCCTCGGCCTCTTCCAGGTAATGCGTGGTCAGCAGGATGGTGTGGCCTTCGCGGTTCAGTCCGCTGATGAATTCCCACAGCGAACGGCGCAGGTCGACGTCGACCCCGGCGGTCGGCTCGTCGAGCACGATGACCGGCGGCTTGTGCACCAGCGCCTGCGCCACCAGCAGGCGGCGCTTCATGCCGCCCGATAGGCTCTGCGTGTTCTTGTCGGCGTGCGGGGCGAGATCGAGGTGGTGCATGATCTCGTCGATCCAGCCGTCGTTGTGCTTCAGGCCGAAATAGCCGGACTGGATGCGCAGGGTTTCGCGCACGTTGAAGAAGGGATCGTAGACCAGTTCCTGCGGCACCACGCCCAGGGCGCGGCGCGACTGGCGGTAGTCGCGCACCACGTCATGGCCCATGATGGCAGCCTGACCGGCGTCGGCGCGGGTCAGGCCGGCCAGAATCGAAATGAGCGTGGTCTTGCCAGCGCCATTGGGGCCGAGCAGACCGAAAAATTCACCCGGCTGGATGTCGAGCGAGACGCTGTCGAGCGCCTGGGTGGTGCGGAAACGCTTGCGCAGGTCGCTGACGCGGATCGCAGGATTCATGTGGGCAACAGTTCCGACACCCCATATAACTCGGCCAGTGTGATGAAGCTGGCGGGCAAACCGGTGCAGGCCAGGGTACGGCCCACTTGATGGGCCTGGCGCATGGCACTGAAGACCAGGGCGAGCGCGGCGGAATCGACTGTTTCAACACCACTGAAATCCAGCGTATCGATGCCTTTTGCAAGCTGCGGCTGCAATTCACGCAGCAGGCTGCCCACGCTGTCGACTGTTACCGCGCCGGTGATGCTGCAGCGCGTGTCATCACAGTTAATCACGAGCCGTTGCGCGTGGCGGGGGAAGCAGGCGAGGCGGGCGTGGCCGTACCGCGAGTGGACTGGGCGGCCAGGGTCTTGATCAGCCCATCAATTCCGTTCTGGCGGATGGTGCTGGCGAAGGAGGCACGGTAGTTGGTCACCAGGCTGACGCCGTCGATGGAGACGTCAAAGACCTTCCAGCCGAAAGCCGTTTTATAAAAACTGTAGTTGATTGGAATCGGCTGCCCTGCCGGCTGGCGAATTTCGGAACGCACGGTCACGTTGGTATCCTCCGGCTTAATCGCCAGCGGCTTGAACTCGATCGTCTGGTCGGTAAATGCAGTGAGCGAGCTGGAATAGGTGCGCACCAGCAGATTGCGGAACTCGGTCACCAGCGCCTGCTTCTGCTGGGCGGTTGCACGCGGCCAGTGTTTGCCGAGTACCAGTTGCGTCATGCGGTTGAAGTCGAAATTGGGCAGGATTTTGGCTTCGACCAGTTCGTACACTTTGGCCTGGTTGCCGCGCTGAAGCTCCTTGTCCTGTTTCAGGATGGAGATAACCTCCTGTGTGGTGGTGCGCGCCAGTACATCGGGCGGCGTGTCATCGGCCAGCGCCAGCTGGGCGTTGAATCCCAGCATCAAGGCCAGCAGCAGAAAAAATGAGCGCAACATGATTTTCGGTATTCCTGTTTATTTGAAGCAATCGGACGTATCGGATGACGCCGGGCGAATAATTAATAGGGTAGACGCCAGCGCGCTACTTGAGTTCACCCGTCAGGCGCGCCAACAGCGCCACATTCATGTTGTAGTCGTTGATCGTTCGCAGATATTCGGTCTGCGTCAACACATAGTTCTTCATCGCATCGGCCACTTTGTCGGCACTTTCGACCCCGGCTGAAAAATCAGCTAACGACGCCACCATCCAGCGCCGTGCCGCGGCCGCAGCTTCGGCCAGGTCGCGCTGCGAGTCGAAATTGGCGCGTGCATTGGCATAGGCCTCGCTCACTTCATACGGAATGCCGGCCACCGCAAAAGCCTTCTTGTGGTTGAGCGCTTCCAGCTCGGCCTGCGCCTGATTGACGCGCGCACTGGCGACCCCGAACACGCTGTCCCATTTCACCCCGACCACCGGGGTGAGGCCGCCGCCATTGAAGGAGTCGTTGAGATAGGGGTTGTCGAGCCGCTCGCGCCTCGAGGCATAGTCGAACTGGCCGACCACGCCGGCATACACGTCGGGCATGCGGTCGGCTTTTTTAGCGGCGACCAGGGCGCGGCGGGAGCGCAGCCCGGCCTCCAGCTGTTGCATCTCGGGACGATCCAGCAATGCACGCGCCTGCAGATCAGCCAGGTCGATCTGCGGAAATGCTACCGGCTCAATCCGGTCGTCGGCCACCTTCAAATCGGCGTTGAGGCCGGTGCCGGTCAGGACCTTTAAGCCATCGAGGCTGATTTTCTCGATGGCGCGCGACTGGTGCACATATTTGGACAACATGCCTTTTGCGGTTTGCAGCGCATACAACTCAGACTGTTTGGATTCGCCGGTCTCTTCCTCGAGATTGCGCTCGACCGAGGTAATGGCCTGATTCAGCCGCCCCTGCATGTCTTCCAGGAAAACCCGGATGTCGCGCGCGGTCAGATAGCCAAAATAGGCACGTTTGGTGTCGTAGATCGTGTCGCCGCGGGTTTGCCTGAGTTCGCCGCGCTTGAGGTCGATGTTGCCGCGTGCCGCTTCGCCGTAACGCTCGATCTTACCGAAGGTGTACAGCGGCTTGACCAGGGTGAATTCGAGGTGGGTCCAGTCGGAAACGCCGTTCCAATCGTCGCCGTCGGTGCGCAGGGCGCAGTTCGGGGAAACGCAGCTATAAGACCCACCCTGATAAAACCCGCCCTCGACTTTGGGCGCCAGCCCGACGAAGGCATTGGCGCTGGCACGCCAGCCGGCGTTGCCCTGCGCTTCCTGCAGCAGGCCGCGCGCGGCTTCGACCACCTGCTCGCGTTCCTTGATGCGGGGATCGGCGGCCAGGCTCATTTGTACGGCCTGCTGCAGGTTGATGGTGTCTGCCTGCGCGGGCAGCGCGGCCAGCGCACCGGCTGCCAGCAGCAGGTGCGTGAGGGTATTGAGTTTGATTGTGGCGAGTTTCATTCTGGCGCTCCTTCTTGAGCCTTACCGTAGATAAACTGACCGATCAGGTTTTCCAGCACCACGGCGGACTGGGTAAGGAAGAGCTTGTCCTGATCCTTCAAAAGTTCGCTGTCGCCGCCGGCTTCCAGCCCGATATATTGCTCGCCGAGCAGGCCCGAGGTCATGATGCCGGCCGAGGTGTCCTTGGGAAAAGCATAGCGCTTGTCCAGCCGAAGCGTCACGGCGGCTTCATAGGTTTCATTGTCGAAACGAATATCCGCCACCCGGCCCACCACGACCCCGGCGCTTTTAACTGGTGCGCGCGGCTTGAGGCCACCGATGTTGTCGAAACGGGCAACGACTTCGTAGCTGTTCGCGGCACTGACGGCGCTCGTGCTGCCGACCTTCAGCGCCAGAAACAGCAGCGCGGCGACACCTGCGATGACAAATAGTCCCACCCAGAAATCGAGTACGGTCTTGTTCATGATATTAGCTAAGTCCCCGGAACATGAGTGCGGTCAAAACAAAATCCAGCGCCAGGATGACCAGACTGGAGGTCACCACGGTGCGCGTAGTGGCTCGGGACACGCCCTCGGCAGTCGGCGGCGCATCGTAACCTTCAAACAAGGCAATGGTGGTGATGGCAATGCCGAACACCACGCTTTTTATGACGCCATTCAGAATATCCTGTTCGAAATCGACGGCATTCTTCATTTGCGACCAGAATGCGCCTTCGTCCACTCCGATCAACTGCACCCCAACCAGATAACCGCCGAAAATCCCCATCGCCGAGAACAGTGCAGCCAGCAAGGGCATAGAAATCACGCCGGCCCAGAAGCGCGGCGCTACCACGCGGGCGATCGGATCGACCGCCATCATTTCCATCGCCGATAGCTGTTCGGTCGCCTTCATCAGGCCGATTTCGGCGGTGATGGCCGAGCCGGCACGGCTGGCAAACAGCAGCGCCGCCACCACCGGCCCCAGTTCGCGCACCAGCGATAGCGCCACCAGAATGCCCAGCGCCTCTTCCGAGCCGTAGGTCTGCAAGGTTTCGTAGCCCTGCAGGCCCAGCACCATGCCAACGAACAGGCCCGACACCAGAATAATGATGAGCGAGAGCACGCCGGTGAAATACATCTCACGGATCGTGAGACCGAAACGGCGGAATGCAGTGCCCGAATGCAGCAACACCGCCACAAAAAAGCGTGCAGCGAAACCGATGCGCCACACGCTCTGGATGGCGTGGTAGCCGAGATTCTCGATTGATTTTTTAAGCACGCTGAACTCCCAGTCCCAAGTCGTCGGCATAGGACGGTGCCGGATAATGGAACGGTACCGGGCCGTCGGTCTCGCCATGTATAAACTGGTGCACATAAGGCAGATCGGACGCACGAATATCGTCTGCGGTTCCCTCAGCGACAATCACGCCCTCCGAGACGAAATACACGTAATCGACAATCTTCAGCGATTCCTGCACATCGTGCGTCACCACCAGCGAGGTCAACCCCAGCGTGTCAGTTAGACGACGGATCAGGTTGCCGGTGATGCCCAGCGAAATGGGATCGAGTCCGGCAAACGGTTCGTCGTACATCACCAGCGCGGGGTCCAGCGCGATCGCGCGCGCCAGCGCCACCCGCCGCGCCATGCCGCCCGAAAGCTCGGCAGGCATCAACTGTGCGGCGCCACGCAGCCCGACCGCATGCAGCTTCATCAGCACCAGGTCGCGAATGGCGTTTTCCGGCAGGTCGGTATGTTCGCGCAACTGGTATGCCACGTTCTCGAACACCGAGATGTCGGTGAACAGCGCGCCGAACTGGAACAACATGCCCATCTTGCGGCGCAGGCGGTACAGGCCAGCTTGGTCGAGTTCGCTCACCGACTCACCTGCCACCCGCACTTTCCCCTGGCCGGGCTTGATCTGCCCACCAATCAGACGCAAAAGTGTCGTTTTGCCGCAACCGCTGCTGCCCATGATGGCGATGACCTGCCCGCGTCGGGCGGTCAGGTTGATGCCCTTCAAAACCGGCCGGTCACCATAGCCAAATTCGACATCTTCGATTTCGACCAGATTGTCGTTATGCAAAAAATCCAGCCTGTGTCTTCATGTTCGGACGGCCATTTTACAGAAGCACTCGCGCTGACGCGCCACAAACCGAAACATGAGTGCAGATTCAGTAACCCATCACTTGTCTAAGGTTATTGACCTGCTGCAGCAAACCGAGATCGCCGCCGCGACTGAAGACGAACAAGGGTTCTCCTGTTGCCGCGTGCTGGGTGACGCGTTGCGCCAGCGCGCGCAGATCAGGCGACGCATCCAGCCACCAGACATGGCCCGCCTCCCACGTCGGGGTCGCCAGCACCACACGCTCTGATGCGGGTTTAGCGCCTACCCCATCACCCGGCTCAAGCACAAAAACAAATCCGTCCTGGGTATCGTGCAGCCACTGCGCCCAGCTTGCTTCGGATACCGCCTGCCAGGTGGCTGCCGGTAGATAAACCGCCTGGAATTGAGTGTTGTAATAAGACAACAGCCAATCATCCGGCAAGTCATCTGGGTAAAACGCGCCACGCCATGCGGGCTGCGCCCAGTCGACGGCACCCGTAAAAACTAGTTGGTTGAATTGCATATTTTTTCTACTATTAATGCGTGTTATCAGGTTAAACATAAACTATTGACAATCTGTTAGCACGGAAAAATAATTGGACAAGCCTATCTTTTTTGTTTTATTGTGTGTCGTACATTACAACCGTAAAGGAGTGTTCCATGAAAGTGAAATCCCTCGTTCTCGTAATTGGCATGGTTGCCGCATCCACTGCATTTGCCAATGGCACCGCGCCCGCCGCCCCTGGAGCGTCCACGGCTTACCACACACCGCAAACCAGCCAGCAGTGGCTAGAGCGCATGACCGACTTTACACGCAACATGTCGGCCTACCGTGATCCCAAGGTATTCGTGCCTTGGGCCAATGCTGTGACCGAGCCCGGCTTCTATTCGGCCATGGGGATCAACATGATGGACCCGGGCAACTGGTACCGCATGATGGGTTCGATGATGGATCCGCGTTCACTCGCTAACTACATGCAGTTTTCCGATCCCGACATGTACATGAAGTGGATGGCCGCTTCCATGGACCCCAACTTCTACACCGCACTGATGACCCAGTTGCTGGATCCGGGCAAAATGATGCGCTGGATGATGATGCCGATGGATCCGCAAATGTGGAACATGACGATGCAATCGCTGAATCCGGCCATGTACATGAAGTGGCTGACGGCACCGCTGGATCCGCGCGCAATGCAACTGGCGACGGCGCCGATCAACCCTGCGCTGTACACCAACTGGATGGGTGCCACCATGAATCCGTCAACCTATGGGTCCTGGGGTAGCTGGATGAATCCCGCCACTTACGCCGCGCCAATGACGGGCAGCATGCCCGCCGCCCCGGCCACGTTCAATTTCCCCTCCATGACCGCGCCTTATGGTCAGCCCGCGACGGCACCCGCCAGCGCACCTGGCTATGCGAATCCGTTCGACCCGAACGTGCTGTTGCAGATGTTCAACCCGGCGGCTTTCATGCAGCCGGCTCCTGCTGCTCCGGCCACACCTGCTCAGTAATCAGGGTAGGCTGCAGCAACAAAAATGGACGGCTCGGCCGTCCATTTTTGTTTCAGCGATCCTGATTCACAGACTTGCTTCACTTTTGACTTACCGACCGATCGGATTCAGGCGCGGCGCCAGCCTGTGCCGCCCGCACCATCTTCAAGCACAACGCCCGCTGCAATCAACTGGTCACGAATGAGGTCGGATTCGGCAAAGTTTTTCGCCTGACGCGCCGCCTGACGGGCCGCGATCAGCGCTTCGATCTCGGTTTCAGAAATACCTCCCGGAGTCGCTCCGGCTTTCAGGAACGTCTCGGCATCGCGCTGCAGCAGCCCCAGCGTGGCGGCCAGTGCGCGCAGCCGCTGGGCCGCGGCGCTGTCGCCCCGATTCGCCGTACTTGCCAGATCAAATAGCACCGCCAGCGCCTCGGGCGTGTTGAAGTCGTCGTCCATCGCCGCACGGAAGCGCGCTGCATCCGCCTGGTTCCAGTCGATCGACCAGGGTTCGGCAGTGGCATGCTTGAGCGCGGTGTATAAGCGCGTCAACGCACCCTTGGCGTCATCCAGGTGCGCATCGGAATAATTCAGCGGGCTGCGGTAATGCGCGCGCAGGATAAAGAAGCGCACCACTTCGGCATCGTATCGCTCCAGCACTTCACGGATGGTGAAGAAATTGCCCAGGCTTTTGGACATTTTCTCGTTGTCGACCCGCACAAAGCCGTTGTGCAGCCAGTAATTGACGAACTTGCAGGCGTGGGCGCCTTCGGACTGGGCGATTTCGTTTTCGTGATGCGGAAACTGCAAATCCTGGCCGCCGCCATGAATATCGAAGTGCTTGCCGAGCAGATCGGCGCTCATCGCCGAGCATTCGATGTGCCAACCGGGACGGCCCGATCCCCACGGGGACTCCCAGGCGGGCTCACCTGGTTTGGCGGCTTTCCACAACACGAAATCCATGGGATCACGCTTGTTGGGATCGACTTCAACGCGCTCGCCCGCGCGCAATTCGTCGAGGCTTTTACCAGACAGGCGGCCATATTCTGGAAACGAACGAACGCTGTAATACATGTCGCCATTGGGCGCCGGATAGGCCAGGCCGTTGTGGATCAATTGCTCGATCAGCGCCAGCATCTGCGCCACGTATTGGGTGGCACGCGGCTCATGGTCGGGCGGCAACACGCCAAGTGCACGCTCGTCCTCGTGCATCGCAGCGATGAAGCGCTCGGTCAATTCGGCCGGGGTTTCACCATTTTCATGCGCACGGTTAATGATTTTGTCGTCAATGTCCGTAATGTTTCTGACGTACTCGACCTGATAACCGCTGGCGCGCAACCAGCGCGTCACCATGTCGAACACGACGAATACCCGTGCGTGCCCCAGATGACAGAGGTCGTATACGGTCATGCCGCATACATACATGCGAACCTGGCCAGGCGTGAGCGGGACGAATTCTTCCTTGGTGCGTGTGAGGGAATTGGTAATCTGCAACATGAATGCAAATGAACTACGAACGGGATGGGGACACGGGGGAATCAAGCAGACGAACCGGCTGTCTCAGTTGGGTCGATAATTGTTAGAATGCCTATTTTCCAAGATGATCCGAGCATATCACATGGCCTTGTCACGTTTCTTCGCCGCCGTTGCCGTCAGCGTCATCCTCGTCAGCGCGCCTGCGCTGGCCAATGAAATCCAGGAAATCAACCAGCAGTTTCGTAAAGGCGACCTGAACGGCGCGCTGGACCGCGCCAACCGCTATCTGGCCAAAAATCCTCAGGATGCCCAAGCACGCTTCCTCAAAGGCCTGATTCTCGCCGACCAGGGCAAGACCGATGATGCCATCACCGTATTCACCGGGCTGACCGAGGACTACCCCGAACTGCCAGAGCCTTACAACAACCTGGCCGTGCTCTACGCTTCGCAAAGCAAGTACGAGGCAGCGAAAAACGCCCTGGAAATGGCAATTCGCACCCATCCAAGTTACGCTACCGCCCACGAAAATCTGGGCGACATTTACGCCAAAATGGCCTCGATTGCCTACGACAAAGCGCTCGCGCTGGACAACAAGAACGCTACTGCGCAAACCAAACTTGCGCTGATTCAGGACATGATTGGTGGACAACCGCGCAAGCCGGCAGCGGCCAAGCCGGTCGCAGCAGTGACTGCCAAGCCGGCGGCCAAACCAGCAACAGGTCCAGCACCCGTCCAGGACACGCCGGCAAACACCGGCATCGAGGGCGCCATTGCCAATTGGGCACAAGCCTGGTCCCAACGTGACGTCGATGCCTACCTGGCGACCTATGCCAGCGATTTCGCCGCCAGCGGCATGACGCGCGCCAACTGGGAAATCCAGCGCCGTGCCCGCATCACCGCGCCCAAATCGATCGAAGTCAAAATCAGCGACCTGAAGATCGACCAGCAAGGGGACACCGCGAGCGCCACTTTTCGCCAGGCTTACCGCTCGGACCGCCTTAACTCCACCGTCACCAAGACGCTGAAACTGGCGCTGCAGAATGGCGTGTGGCGCATTGTCGGCGAAACGTCCCAATAAGCATGATTCGTTTTCTACTCACACTTCTGCTTGCCGCCCCGTCGCTTCATGCCGCCGGGCTGGACGCCGATCGCCAGCTGGCCAACAGCCTGCTGGCGATCTCCCAGAGCCGGATGCCGGAAGCGCTCACCACCATCGACCAGTTGACCAGGCAACACCCGAATTTCCGTCTGGCGCATCTGGTCAAGGGGGATTTACTACTGGCTCGCGCCCGCCCCCTGAACACGTTGGGCGATACCGGCAAAACACGCAACAAGGATCTCGATCAATTGCGCGACGAAGCCCGACAGCGCGTGCGCGCGCTCACTGATACGCTGCCCGACGACAAGGTGCCCGCCTACCTGCTGACGCTGGACGACAGTTATCGCCATGCGCTGGTGGTCGACGCCAGCCGCTCACGCCTGTATGTCTATGCCAACCGTGCCGGCACGCCCATCCGGGTAGCCGATTTTTACGTCACCATTGGCAAGGCGGGTGCAGGCAAGCAGAAGGAAGGCGACAACCGCACCCCGATCGGCATCTACTCGATTTCGGGTTTCAAGCCGCCGCGTGAACTGCCTGATTTCTATGGCAGCGGCGCGTTCACCCTGTCCTACCCCAACGAATGGGATACCCGCCAGGGCCGCAATGGCTACGGCATCTGGATCCATGGCAGTCCGAGCAATACCTACAGCCGCACGCCGCTCGCCAGCGAGGGCTGCGTGGTGCTGGCCAACGACGACCTGACCCGCCTGGGCCAATACATCCAGACGGGCAAAACCCCCGTCATCATTGCGGAACAGGTCGAATGGGTCGCCTATAACGCGCTCGATGCACGCCGCGACGATCTGGCCAGCGCCATCGATCAGTGGCGGCAGGACTGGGAAAGCCGCGACACTGCGCGCCTGCTCAGTCACTACAGCGCGTC
>JBPPMF010000043.1:0-3054 GCA_051305915.1 Thiobacillus sp.
ACTCTTTAGCATCGATACGCTGGTGAACATGCTTGCCGCCGCCGGACACCATGTCGAGGTGTCCGTCGAGCCAGGCACCACCCGCGCGGCCTGAGTTCGGCGGACGCTTCGGCCAAAAGGCCGCATAACGCCCAAGGGTAAGCTGCGAGCCCTGCAAGTGCCTTCACAGTTGAACTGCGATACGAGTTGTTACCAGCTACTTCACATTGACTGACCTGCTCGACAGCTTCACCCAACGTTAGACACCGGGTCCGCGTTGTCGTTTGTCCGCGGAGCACGCCACGCACACGGGGACTCGACCGCGCGGCTTCCGGAACAGTTGGCGTAGCACTCCACCCGTGCCGTGTAGGTGACGCGAGCACAGCAGGCGGTCGCACACGGTGCAGATACCGCCGGCCTCCATCGAGAACTTCTCGTGACACGCCTCGCACATAGCCTGATGCGTTCCTGGGATGGTCACGCCGACTGCCATCTATACACCGGGCGCTTCTGGGGCCTCGAGATGACTGAGGCGCTCTCGCACTTCCAGCACACGCTCGCGTGCCTCAGGCCACCCGACAAGCAGGGCGCCCGCGGGCTCCAGGAGTGCGAAGAGGCGGATAGCCTTCTCGTAACTGACCGCAGCAGCCTCGCAGCGCCCATCGGCTTCTGCATCCATGCCGTCAAGGAGGAGCAGCTCAGCGGTAAGCCAGCACCGTGACGGGTTGATCTCACCGCCAACTGAGATCAGCGACAGCAAGGTATCGAGCGAAGCGAGCTTGGCCATTTCGAGATCGATCCCGCCTTGGCGTGCGGCGGCGTGCATCTCGGCTCGGATCTCTTCCTTTGAGGCCTGACCCGTGATCATCTGCCGCAGGCGCGCTAACGCAACGCCCAGCTGCTCGATCATGCGCATTATGAAATCACGCTGCTGCATCAGATACCCGGAGGAGAAGGTGGCCAAGCGATGTGATGGAAATGCGCGAGCAACAGGTGTCTAACGCCCAATGTTAAGCTGCGGGCACAACCAGCGCCCACACATCTGAACCACGTTACGAGTTCTTACCAGCTGCTGCACATCTGCACTGCAAGCCCGTCAGCTTCAACTAACGTTAGGCAACGAGTCCTAAACGAGCTGGTTGGCACATACGGATCGCTCGCCACAATGAGGTACGTTTCAACGCAGCACGTACCAAGCACCGAGATTGACAGTGCTTGCGCCGCCGACGCTGTGTCCCTCGCCAATCATATCAGCACTCAGGCGTAACTCTGCGCCCCAGCGATCAGCGATATCGTACCGCAGCCCTGCTTCGAGGTAGACGTGGCCGCCACTGTTTACATAGCGCGTACCGCCGAAGCCAGCGCCGAGATAGGGATGCCCGTCGCCATCGCGATCCATCAGCCGGCCGCCGAGAGACAACCCCAAAATGGTGCGACGATCGTCACATTCTGGGAAGTCCACGGAGCCGCTGCAGAGCACCTCTGGCCGCGATACCCCCCACGCCTCTAGGCGTGCGATGAACGAGCCGAGCCCATGCTCGAGATTGATTGCGGCCCTCGGCCAGGTATGATTCCCGGTCACCCACGCACCAGCATGCATGCCCAACGTAGTGGGGCCTTCTTGGCCAGAGGAGACCTTCTGAGCGTGAAGTGGCAGATTGACCACGCCCTGCAGCATTAAGGCGGCTATGACGATCGGTATCGTGCGCATGTGCTCGAATCGTTCAGATTTCTGCCAAGGCGTTGGTATCATCAGGATCCGAAATATGCGACGGTGCCGACGCGATACCGAATGTACGCGTGGGGGAAGTCTCAGATCACGCGACGCAGCCGGCTTGCGTTGCCTAACGCCTCAAGTTCAGCTGCAAGCCCGTCCAGCGCCTGCGACATGTGAATTGCAATACGAGTTCTAACCAGCAGCTTCTACTTTCACAATCTGCTTGTCGGCTGCAACGCTCACGTTATGCCGCGTACATGAGCCTTGAACCTGCCGGACCTTGATTCCGCGACGAACATCGAGCGGACCGATGAGATCGCGCGGTTCAACCGCGTGCTGGCGTCTTACTGGATGAAAAGCAGCGTGGGATCCCCGTGTAGAACGCCGAAGTAGGTGTATGACAAGTCACCTAGTATGTGAATACACATTCCTGGCAGAATCGAACCCGTTCGCAGCGCGAGATGGCCGTACAGCATGGATACCGCGAAAATTCCAGGACCAAGCATGATGACAGAGCCGAGGCCATGTGTGATGTGGGAGGCCACGAAGATAAGACTTGTAATACATATGGCGCTGCGCGGATCTACGCGTTCCAGCCCTCGCTGCATGTAACCACGAAAGGCGGATTCTTCGACGACGCCCGCAACAACTGGGCTCATAATAAACAGAGACCAGCGATAGATACTGGTTGAATATCCCGATAGGTCAGGGACAGACGTGAGCCGGCCTATAGCGATCCATCCAGCGGTTAGCGCTGCGAGCAGAAGAACTATCGCGGGTGTCGAGAGCCCGTCGGCACGCGTTTCGACGCGTTGCGGCGGCCACAATCTCAGGAGCTCTCGGCGCTTCGGAGCCGACTCCCTAGGCGGCCCTCCACCGTTAAGCCAAGCCATGGTGATCACCAGGTACAGTGCCATGACTCCCGCTGCCCACGGAATGTCCGGCCGGTTGGTCGCGTTCAGGCGCGCCAGCATAGCCCACGTCCCTTCACCCGCGAGGGCGATGACCAGCCCGATCGCCACCGGCCGAATGTAGGGAATCGCCGTGGGCCTGACCCAGGATCGAAGCGCTACAGCCATGGCGTCCTGATTCGGTGAGTGTTACGAAGTACGCAGACGATGGATAGAGCGGCATAACGCCCCAAGTTAAGCTGCCGGCAGCGCCAGCAACTTCACAGCAGAACTGCGATATGAGTTCTCACCAGCAACCGACGACCGACTTGAGAACCGGTCAGCTTCAACGCTCACGTTAGACGCCGCTGTGCAGCGCTCACACGGGTGCTCATTGTCCGCGCCGTTGCATAACGCGGAGCATTATTGCCGCTGTTTCATCCTCTTCCCAATAGGATGCCTCATGGC
>JBPPMF010000074.1:0-5420 GCA_051305915.1 Thiobacillus sp.
CGCTCGGAAAACGGCGACTACATCTACGGCAAGAAACGCCTGCGCGAAGTCGATCGCCGTATCCGTTTTTTATCCAAACGGCTGGAACACGCTGAAGTCGTCGACCCCGCCACCCGCGAGGACACCGACCAGGTGTTCTTCGGCGCCACCGTCACCGTCGCGGGCCAGGATGGCCACGAATCCACTTACGCCATCGTCGGCGTCGATGAGGCCGATGCCGGACGCGGCCGCATCGCGTGGATTTCGCCGATGGCACGCGCGTTGCTGAAGGCACGCGAAGGCGACACCGTCAGCGTGCAGACGCCGGATGGAAAGCGCGAGGTCGAGATCATCGAGGTCCGCTATCAGGCCATCGCCTGACAAAACATGACAAAATTGGGGCTGTTGCCGGCGATCTTTCTTCCCGGCAAATTTCAATGCGGTGGCCACGTGCCACCCGATCGACTCCACGAGGCCACATGAACCCTATCCAATCCGGCTTGATCCTGTCTTTTTGCGCGCTGCTTGCCGCCTGCGGCGACGCCACCGCCCCCACCGACGAGAACGCGTCGCAGGCGGAATCAGCTGCGTCCGCGCTGCCCCATCCGTCCGACATTCTGGCCGCGTTGCCGCCCGAGGCCCAACCTTACGGTCTGGATGTCTATACCGCGAAGTGTGTGTCCTGCCATGGCAATCTGGGACAGGGCATCGACAAGGCCCCCGCCCTCAAGGGGCTATCGTCAACCGCGATGCAGCAGAAATTGCTGGACTACCGCGCAGGCAAAACCCTGGGGGCGCAAAGCGCTGTCATGGCCGAGGCAATGGCCGGCTTGGACGATGCGGAAATTGCCGCGGTTTCAATCTACGCCGGGGAATAAGACAGCGGGCGGGACGTGTTCATGCGCAGGGCATGAACACGGGAATACTCAGTACAGCGCGCTCGCCAGCAGGCGCCGGTAGCGACTCACCCGGGCGTCGCCATCCAACAGCGTGAATACCGCCAGCAGGGTCTTGCGGCCGATGTCGTCCTCGAAGCTGCGATCGCGCTGGACGATTTCCAGCAGCTGATCCATGCCCGCTTCATACTGCCCGGCGGCAACCAGCAGATTGGCGAACTTCAGCCGTGCCGCCAGATCGTTCTCGTTCGCCGCCACCTTCGCAGTCAACGCCGCCACGTCCTCGCCCGCCGCCCCCATGAACTGCAGCCGCGCCTTCAATTGCGGCACGCGCGGGTCGGCATCGTCCGGCACACTTGCCATCAGTCGTTGCGCCTCATCCGCTTCATTCAGGTCGAGCATGATTTCAGCCGCATCGAGCCGCACGCCGGTATGGGCGGGGTCGATTTTCGAAGCCTCGGCCAGCTTTTGCAGCGCCCCCGACAGATCGCCCGCCGCACGCAGTTCAGCCGCCAGCATGCGCAGTTCTTCCACTGGGCTGGGAATCAGGCGATCGAGGAAAGCACGCACCTCAGCTTCCGGCAGCGCACCGGAAAACTCATCGACCGGTTCGCCATTGATGAAGGCCTTGACGCTGGGAATGCCACGCACGCCATAGCGTGCGGCGAGTTCCTGGTTGTCGTCGGAATTGATCTTGGCAAGTAGAAACTTGCCGCCGTATTCAGCCGCAAGTTTTTCAAGAACGGGCTTGAGCGACTTGCACGGCCCGCACCAAGGCGCCCAGAAATCGACCACCACCGGGCGCTGCTTCGATTCTTCGAGCACGTGTTGCGGGAAGTCGGCAAGGCCGACGTCGAGGGCATGTTCGGACATATCAACTCCGTTTCAATCCGCCAGGCTGCAGCAACCCGGCTTGAGTCAGATCGCCTTAGATCTGCCTGGCCAGTTCGGCCGCCATCCCGGTATAGGAAGCCGGCGTCATCGTTTTCAGGCGGCCCTTCGCGGCATCCGGAATTGCCAGCCCGTCGATGAAGACATGCAGCGTCTCGCGCGTCATGCCCGCCTTGCCGCGGGTGAGTTCCTTCAGCTGCTCGTAGGGATTGGCCACGCCGTAGCGGCGCATCACAGTCTGGATCGGTTCGGCCAGCACTTCCCAGTTGGCGTCGAGATCGGCTGCCAGCGCAGCCGGGTTGGCTTCGAGCTTGGACAGGCCGCGCAGGCAGGATTCGTACGCCAAGAGGCTGTAGCCGAAGCCCACGCCCATGTTACGCAACACAGTGGAATCGGTGAGGTCGCGCTGCCAGCGCGAGACCGGCAGTTTTTCCGCCATGTGGCGCAGCACCGCATTGGCGAGCCCCAGATTGCCTTCGCTGTTCTCAAAATCGATCGGGTTGACCTTGTGCGGCATGGTGCTGGACCCCACTTCGCCGGCTTTCACCTTCTGCTTGAAGTAGCCGACCGAGATATAGCCCCAAACGTCGCGATTGAAGTCGATGAGAATGGTATTGGTGCGCGCGATGGCGTCATACAGCTCGGCCATCGCATCATGTGGCTCGATCTGGATGGTGTAGGGGTTGAAGTTGAGCCCCAGTTCCATCACGAAATTACGCGCAAAGCCCTCCCAATCAAGCTCGGGGTACGCCGACAGATGCGCGTTGTAGTTGCCGACCGCGCCGTTGACCTTGCCCATCAACTCAGCCGCGCCGATAGCATCCCAGGCACGGCGCAGGCGGTAAACGACGTTGGCGAGTTCTTTGCCGACGGTGGTCGGCGAGGCCGGCTGGCCGTGGGTGCGCGACAGCATCGGCAGGTCGGCCAGATCGTGCGCCAGATCGGTCAGACGCGCGATGAGTTTTTCCAGCGCGGGCAGCAGCACCGCGTCGCGCGCGCCCTACAGCAACAGGGCATGCGACAGGTTGTTGATGTCTTCCGAGGTGCAGGCGAAGTGGATGAACTCGGACACCGCGGCGATTTCGGCATTGGCCTGGGTCTTTTCCTTGAGGAAATATTCCACCGCTTTCACATCGTGATTGGTGGTCGCCTCGATGGTTTTGACGCGTTCGGCATCGGCCACCGAAAAGGTGTCGGCAATGCCGTCGAGCAACGCAATCGCAGCAGCAGAAAACGCCGGCACTTCGACAATCGCCGGTTCGGCCGCCAGCGCTTTCAGCCATTCGATTTCGACAATGACGCGGTATTTGATCAGCGCGTACTCGCTGAAGAAGTCGCGCAGCGGCAAAGTTTTGCTGCCGTAGCGGCCATCAAGCGGAGAAAGGGCGGTCAGTGCATTGAGTTCCATCGTGTCATCCCGTGTGATCGGTTATTCAGTGTTTTTCAGTTATGGATATCCAGCGCGCCATACGCCTGCCGCGCTGAATTAAACGGTGCGCCTGTCGCGCACAGCCTGCGCCAGGGTGCCGCTGTCGACATATTCCAGTTCGCCACCCACCGGCACGCCGCGCGCCAGGCGGCTCACCTTCAAGCCGCGTGCCTTCAGCAGTTCGCCGATGGTGTGCGCGGTGGCTTCGCCTTCCGGCGTAAAGTTGGTCGCCAGGATCACCTCCTCGACCACGCCATCGAGCGCGCGGCTGATCAGTCGGTCGAGATGGATCTCGCGCGGACCGATGCCGTCGAGCGGCGAAAGGCGCCCCATCAGCACGAAGTACAGGCCGCTGTAGCTTTGGGTGGCCTCCATCATGTTGAAGTCGGCCGGCATTTCGACCACCGCCAGTTGCCGCTTGTCGCGACGCGGGCTGGTGCACACCTCGCACACTTCCGCCTCGGAAAAGTTGTTGCACAGGCGACAGTGATGCAGATGTGTCAGCGCGTGGTTGAGCGCGCCTGCCAGCGCTTCGGCGCCGCGGCGGTCGCGCTGCAACAGGTGATAGGCCATGCGCGCCGCCGACTTGGGGCCGACTCCGGGCAGCACGCGCAGGGCGCCAATCAGATTTTCCAGCGCAGCGGGTTGCACGTTAACGCCTTGCCAAACTCAGAACGGCAGCTTCATTCCCGGCGGAATCGGCAGGCCGGCGGTCACGCTGCCCATCCTGTCCTGCACCGTGGACTCGACCTTGCGCACCGCATCGTTCACCGCCGCGGCCACCAGGTCTTCCAGCATTTCCTTGTCGTCGCCCATCAGGCTCGGATCGATGGTAATACGGCGCACGTCGTACTTGCAGGTCATCACCACCTTGACCATGCCGGCGCCGCTCTGTCCCTCGATTTCGATTTCGGCCAGCTTGGCCTGCATTTTGGCCATGTTTTCCTGCACCTGCTGGACCTGCTTCATCATGTTACCGATGCCGCCCTTCATCATGTTGATTCTCCTAATGGCTGTATGGAATTGGTGTCGATCTGGCCGCCAAACTGGTCGACCAATTCACGCACGAATGGATCCGATTCGATCGCGGCCACGGCTTCGGCCTGGCGCGCCTGTTTGATGCGGGTACGCACCTGCTGCGGGGTCTGTTCAGCGGCGGCGCCGATCTCGAATGCCACCTTGAGCGTCGCGCCGTACTTGTCGCGCAGTGCGCCCACCAGCTTGTCCTGATAGGCACGGTCGAGCAGATGTTTATCTGCCTCGCCCACGCGCAGCGTCACCGCATCGTCCGCTTGCGACAACAGCTCGCAATGATCGGCGAGCATCTTGGCCATGCCCCCGAGACGCAGCGCCGCGACTACCGCGAGCCAGTCCCAGGCTGCGTGCGGCGAGGACTCACGGGCCAGCAGCGGGGCGGCGGGCACGGCAAGCGCGACTGCCGCGGGCGCAGCGACCGGCTCGGCAGGTGCTGGCTCGGCGTATGACGCGGGCATAGGCGCGTTGACGGATGAAACCGTCGCAGCAGCTTGCACTGCCGGCCCGGAACGTGTCGCTGGCGTCACCGAACGATCTGCCGCGACCGTCCCAACGGACTGCGGTTCACTACGGGCTGGAGCGGGTGGGGCAACGCGTCCACGCGGGGCGCCGTTGCCCGAACCCGGCGCAAACGCCAGCATGCGCAGCAGCGTCATGCAAAAGCCGGAAAACTCGTCTGGCGCATAAGGCAGATCACGGCGGCCGTTCAGCACAATCTGGTAAAACAGCTGCGCGGTTTCGGCATCCAGCTGCGCGGCGGCAGCCCGCATCCGCTCGGCATCGGCAGCGTTTTCCGCTGCGCCGGGCGCATGCAGCATCAGCGCCAGCTGGGTGAGCAGGCTGCCCAGATCCTGCAACGTGGCATCGAAGGCAATACCGCGCTCGGCCAGTTGTCGCGCCTGCGCCAGCAGCGCATCGCCGTCCTGCGCCGCCAGCGCATCGAGCAGGTCGAACAAATAATCGCGCCGCACCGTGCCGAGCATGGCCTCGACCGCTGCCGCCTCGACTTTGCCGCCGCCGTAGGCGATGGCCTGATCGGTCAGCGACAGCGCGTCGCGCATGCTGCCGGCGGCGGCGCGCGCCAACTGGTTCAGCGCGGCCGGTTCACAGGCGACATTCTCCTGTTCCAGCACCTCGCCCAGATGCTGCGCTACCAGCGCGGGCGTCATCGGCTTCAGGTTGAACTGCAG
>JBPPMF010000123.1:0-4089 GCA_051305915.1 Thiobacillus sp.
ACCTTATCAAGGTTTATGAAAAAAACGTAAACAATGATAACAAAATTATAATTTGGCGATCCACTGAGCGGACATCAAGGATTTCTTCCGTTTCGGCTATCTCGACTAGCCCATACGTGGTTGAAAGCCCGTTTTTCCATATTGCCTGGACAGGGTGGCCAGGCAGTTGTTCATTCAGGGTAGCCGCAACGAAAACCTATCTATCGCACGGGCCACTCAACAGAAGAATCTGCACCATCTGCATTGCCCTTTTGATAGTCAGCCATCAACTTCTTGAAGCGTTCGTTACGCGGCGGCGGATTCTCAATCAACTCCAGCAGCCTTAGCGATTCCCTGCGCGTCAGGGCAATCGTTGATTCGCTTTCGATGACCTTCTCTGCCTTTTCGAGCGCAGCCTGTACGACAAACTGGTTGAGCGTCGTACCCACGAGATCCGCCGCCACTTGCAATCTATTCTGCACGTGGTCAGTGATTCGGGTGGTGAGCCGCTTGCCTGTGTGTGCGAGCATGGCAGTCTCCTTGTCGGGCAATCATTGGATATACCGAGCATAGAGACATGGCGTCATTTTGTCACCGCATGAGTCGCAGGGTGAATGGGGGATGTAGGGTGCCAATAAGCGAAGCGCATTGCACCGGATGTACGCATTCGGCGCAATAAAGATTGCGCCCTACTCGGCTGGCGCTGACCGGCGCAAGTTGTTGAAGAGGCCCGGACAGGAACCCGCCCCGGCTGCTATCGCTAATCCCCGTTTATCTTATCTATACACTGGATATTGATGTGATTTCGCAGGCACTAATTGCGGAACAGCCTGCCAGAAGCTGAACGTCCATCGCTGTCAAGGTAGTTTGAGTTTTAGCGCGGAAACCAGAGCTCAATGCGACCGGGGGCGCCAGAGTTGAGGGCTGCTTCGTTTGCGGGTGGCCGGTAGATCTTGGCAATGAAGGGTGGATCGTGTTGTTCCAGAAAAACGAGGATGCGGTCTTTCGTTGCGGCGAAGGCGTGTGCGAGTTGCGGGTAAGGGGCGTGGCCGATTACGACCAGCAAAGCAACTCGGTGCTGAACGACTGCTGTGAGCTCGTTGGGTTTGTATCGGATGCGACCATCGTGGGTGATCGCTACCCAGCCACGCTGACCTATTTCCTCCAGCCAGATTGGGTCGGGGCAATCATGAGGGAAGTGATCAGCGTGCCGCTCTACATGCAGGCCGGCGGCGGACAGAATTTCCGGAAAGCGTTTTCCGAGGTCGCGGTCAGCGTTTTCCGAGGTCGCGGTCAGTGAAGAAAACGCGACTCACGCAACCCGCTCGTAGAGAACTGCTTCCTCGATTTCGCGTTCGCTCAGATCATAGTCATCAGCCAGATCGGCTGCCGTTTCTCCCGCGTCGATCCGTTCCGCGATCACGCCTGTACTGACACTGCGGCTAGCAATGACGGGACGTCCAAAAGCGATCTGCGCGTCGATGGCAATAGGCCGGCTGTCGGCGAGTACGCTACTTGACGCAAACGGATAGAGTCGAACAGGGAATTTCCATTCGTCCCACTCGACCCGAGCCAGATGTTCGTTAAACAGGTGGCGCATGGCGATTTGGCCAGATGCCGAAAGTTCGATGAGTTCGCCGTAGCGTTCGAGCAGGAGTTTACCGGCATCCGTACGGAGTTCTGGACTCAGCAACAGGCGGTCGATGTCCAGGGTCTTCTCCGCGTATTTCAATGCCTTGCGTAAAGCGTCCATGGAGACGCCATGGTCGGTACGCAATGAACGGAGTACGTGGGCTTCGACGAGGTTCCAGAAAGAGAGGGTAGGCGGTTTTTTAGTGGCTGGGTGAATTAGTGGCCGAAAATGCGCGGGGCCATCCACCTTTGGATAGGCACGGCCCACTACCCACGACCGCAAGGTCGCTGGCGCCAGTTTCAGGTAGCGCGCGGCCTCCGACAAAGTGTAGGCGGGTTGATCCCGGATATCCATTTTGTTCATGCTGAACGTGGCCACCATTTGTGTCTGAATTGCACGAACGCCAAATTTCCTTTGCTGCTACGGAGGGAAGTATGAGGGCGGATGAGAGGGTAATCAAGCACGAAATGGGGACACCATATCGAAGCTCACACCCCCGCCGCCTGCTGGTCGGCGTGGTAGCTCGAACGCACCATCGGCCCGCAGGCGGCGTGCTTGAAGCCCATGGCCAGGGCTTCCTGCTCGAACTGGGCGAAGCGTTCGGGGGTAACGAAGCGCAACACCGGCAGGTGGTGCTGCGAGGGCTGCAGGTACTGGCCGAGGGTGAGCATGTCGACGTCGTGCGCGCGCAGGTCGCGCATGACCTGCAGGATTTCGTCGTCTTCTTCGCCAAGGCCCAGCATCAGGCCGGACTTGGTGGGCAGGTCGGGGTGACGCGTCTTGAAGTCCTTCAGCAGTTTCAGCGAATGCGCGTAATCAGCCCCGGGGCGCGCGGCCTTGTACAGGCGCGGCACGGTTTCCAGGTTGTGGTTCATCACATCGGGCGGGGCGGCGGCGAGGATTTCCAGGGCCTTGTCGAGCCGGCCGCGAAAATCGGGGGTGAGGATTTCGATGCGGGTGGCGGGCGATTGCTCGCGCACGGCAGTGATGCACTGCGCGAAATGCTCGGCGCCGCCGTCGCGTAAATCGTCGCGGTCGACGCTGGTGATCACCACGTATTTCAGCGCCATCAGCGCGATGGTTTCGGCCAGGTGGCGCGGCTCATCCACATCCGGGGGCAGCGGGGTGCCGTGGCCGACGTCGCAGAACGGGCAGCGCCGGGTGCACAGGTCGCCGAGGATCATGAAGGTGGCGGTGCCATGGCCAAAGCATTCGCCCAGGTTGGGGCACGATGCTTCTTCGCACACGGTGTGCAGTTTGGCTTCGCGCAGGATGCCTTTCAGCCGCCCGACGTTCGGCAGGCTCGGCGCTTTGGCGCGGATCCACGACGGCAGGCGCATGCGTTCCTGCGGGACGATCTTGATCGGGATGCGCGAGGTCTTCGCGGCGCCTTTATGCTGGAGGGGGTCTGCCATAATGTGCCTGGAACAACTTGATGAACTTCAATAGATGAGATTTTATCCTATGCGACGACTGGCCCTGACCCTGCTGGCTGTGGGGAGTGCAACAGCCTGGGCCGGCACCGACAGCAGTGTGGATGCGGACACCGGGCTGACGACCTGGCAAACCGAAACCCACGGCATCCAGGTGCGGCTGACCCAGATCAGCCCCGACCAGGCGCGCGGGTTTTATCAGGCACGGGGGTTTTCGCCGGCGGCGGCGGAACGCTATGCCAGCGAATGCGTCTTCATGACGGTGGTGCGCAATATCGGCGAGGCGCCGATCGAGCACCGCCTGGCCGACTGGCGTTATGAAACAGCCGGACAACCGCCGCGCGCCATCCGCAGCAAGGCTCAGTGGGAACGCCTCTGGAAGCAGGAGGGCGTGCCCGAATCGGCGCGCATCGCGTTCACCTGGGCGCAGTTCCCCGACACGCAGACGTTTGCGCCGGGCGACTGGAACCAGGGCATGACGAGCTACAACGTGCCGCGCGGCGGCGTGTTCGATCTGCACTTTGTTTGGCGTGCGGGCGGCAAATCCCATTCAGCAAAACTCGAACAGGTGACATGCGCAAATGAAAATTCGTGAACTCGTATCGGGCGCGGCGCTGGCTGCGTGCTGTGTGTTCGGCCTGGCTTCCGCGGCGCACGCCGCCGACCTGCCGCCGCTATCCCACAGCTTGACCCAGCAGGCGCCCAAGCCGGCACCTGCCTTGAAACTGAAGGACCTCGACGGCCAGATGCACGACCTCGCGCAACTCAAGGGCAAGGTCGTGCTGATCAACTTCTGGGCCACCTGGTGCCCGCCGTGCCGGCGTGAAATGCCGTCGATGGAGCGCCTGTCGCAGGCGCTTCAAGGCGAGCCTTTTGTCGTGCTGGCGGTCGATGTCGGCGAGGATGCCGACACCATCGAGACGTTCACCGGCCAGCTCGACACCGAGCTGACTTTCCCCATTCTGCTCGACACCCGCAGCCGCACCATGCAGGCGTGGAAAGTGGCGGGACTGCCGACCACCTATCTGGTCGACCAGCGGGGCC
>JBPPMF010000140.1:0-4444 GCA_051305915.1 Thiobacillus sp.
CCAATTGGCAGCCAGGGTTGACATGAGAGACGGTATCTACAAACCCGGTTGGCGCCTGCTATTCCCTGTAGGAGCGGCGCCTCGCCGCGATTTTCGCACCCACGCCAACGCACCGGCCTCCGCCCAACCCACCACCGCTTCCTGTGGGAACAGCGCCTCGCAGCGATTTGCGCACCCACGCGACCACCACCGCATCGGGCCGGGGCGACCCTCCTACAAACCCGGTTGGCGCCTGCTATTCCCTGTAGGAGCGGCGCCTCGCCGCGATTTTCGCTGTGGGAACAGCGCCTCGCCGCGATTTGCGTACCCACGCGACCACCACGGCATCGGGCCGGGGCGACCCTCCTACAAACCCGGTTGGCGCCTGCGATCCCCTGTAGGAGCGGCGCCCCGCCGCGATTTTCGCGCCCAGGCTAACGCACCAACCCCCACCCCCACCCACGCATCCAAACGGAGTCCATCGCTTGAACATGCAAGCTGATCCCCTGGTGATGTCGGCTGACGTCACCATCCGCCCGCTCTCCACCAGCGACCTCGCGCGCTGGGACGCCTATGTCCACGCCCACCCGGACGCGACGTTCTTCCATCGCGCCGGCTGGAAGCGGGTGATCGAGGACGCGTTCGGCCATCGCACGCATTTCCTGCTGGCCGAGCGCGGCGGCGAAATCGTCGGAGTGCTGCCGCTGGCGGAAATCAACAGCCGGCTGTTTGGCCACAACCTGGGCTCGCTGCCATTTTGCGCCTATGGCGGCATTCTGGCCGATCACGACGCTGCTTTCCGTGCGCTCGACGCAGCCGCGCAGACGCTCGCCAAAAAGCTCAAGGTCGGCGCGCTCGAATACCGCAACCAGATTGCGCAACACGCCCACTGGCCGACCAAGGATCTGTACGTCACGTTCAAGAAAGCCATCGAGCCCGAGATCGAAGCCAACATGAACGCCATCCCGCGCAAGCAGCGGGCGATGGTGCGCAAGGGCATCAAGGCCGGCCTCACGGGCGAGATCGACGCCGACACCACGCGCTTTTTCCAGGCCTATTCGGCGAGCGTGCATCGGCTCGGCACGCCGGTCTTCTCGCGTAAATTCTTCCGCCTGCTGAAGGACGAATTCGGCGACGACTGCGAAGTGCTCACCATCACCCTCGACGGCAAGGTGATTTCCAGCGTGATGTCGTTCTACTTCCGCGACGAAGTGCTGCCGTATTACGGCGGCGGCGTCGACGCCGCACGCGCGGTGGCGGGCAACGACTTCATGTACTGGGACCTGATGCGGCGCGCCTGCGAGCGCGGGCTCAAGGTGTTCGATTTTGGCCGCAGCAAACAGGGCACCGGCTCGTTCGACTTCAAGAAAAACTGGGGCTTTGAGCCGGCGCCGCTGTATTACGAATATTGTCTGGTCACCGACAGCGAAGTCCCCGAAATCAACCCGCTCAACCCCAAGTACCGCCTGTTCATCCAGGCGTGGAAGAAAATGCCGCTGGCGCTCGCCAACGTGATCGGGCCGCATATTGTGAAGAACTTGGGATGAATCCAGATAACCCATTAGGCCGTTATTTCGGCTGCCGTCCATTACTGTCCGGAATGTTTTCATCCGAATCCGGAATGCCTCGCGAACTGAATGTAGGAGGCCCGCCTCGGGCCGATGATGTGGAAATCGCGACTACGCAAATGCCTGCGCCGCGCAACCGCCAGCATTCGGCCCGAGTCGGGCCTCCTACATGGGGGCCATCTATAGCGCGAGCGCGATGGTCGAGTCGGGACGCATCTGGAATTGTTCAAGCCTGAATCATGGAAGGTCTGCTGTTTCTCGCCCACCGCATCCCGTTTCCGCCCAACAAGGGCGACAAGATCCGCTCGTTCCATCTGCTGCGGCATCTTTCCACGCGCTATGAAATCCACCTCGGCGCCTTCGTCGACGATCCCGACGACTGGCAATACCGTGACGCACTGAAGCCGTATTGCGCCTCGATCAAGCTGCTGCCGCTGCACCCGCGCCGCGCCAAGCTGGCGAGCCTGTCGGGTTTGCTGAGCGGCGAGGCGCTGACGCTGCCGTATTACCGCAACCGCGAACTGGCGCAGTGGGCGCACGGCCTGGCGGAGCAGGGCACGGTCACGCGCGGGCTGGCGTTTTCCTCGGCGATGGCGCAGTTCATGCCGGCCCATCTCGCGCGGCGCGTGCTCGACATGGTCGACGTCGATTCCGACAAATGGACCCAATACGCGCCGACGCAGCGCTGGCCGCTGTCGTGGGTGTACGCGCGCGAAGGCCGCAAGCTGGCGGAATATGAAGCGCGCGTGGCGCAGGCGTTCGACGCCACCCTGCTGGTGTCGAACGACGAAGCGGCGCTGCTGCAACAGCGCGTGCCGCAGGCGCGGCATAAGATCGGCGCCTTCGAAAACGGCGTCGACGCCGACTATTTCTCCCCCGCGCGCGACTATCCCGATCCCTATGCCCCGGGCGTACAGGGCGTGGTGTTCACCGGCGCCATGGACTACTGGCCCAACATCGATGCCGTCAGCTGGTTTGCCGACCGCATCTTTCCCGCCATCCGTGCCGCCGTGCCGGCCGCCCAGTTCAGCATCGTCGGCAGCCGTCCCGCCGACGCCGTCCTCGCCCTCGCGCGCCAGCCCGGCGTCATCGTCACCGGCAGCGTGCCCGACGTGCGGCCCTGGCTGGCCCACGCCGCCTGCGCGGTCGCCCCCCTGCGCATCGCACGCGGCGTGCAGAACAAAGTGCTCGAAGCTATGGCGATGGCGCGTCCCGTCGTCGCCAGCGCCCAGGCCGCCGAAGGCATCCGCGCCGAAGCCGGGCGCGACTTCATCCTGGCGCAGGGCGAAGCCGATTTCGCTTACGCCGTCATCGCCCAATTGCAGACGGCTTCCAACGCTGCCGCCGCACGCGATTGCATCCTTGAAAATTACGATTGGGCGCGCAACCTGAGTGCGATCGACCCGCTGTTCGAGCCGGCGCCGGCCGCCCCCCCTGTTCTGGAGACTTGCCCCGCATGAGCGCCCTGTCCGAAACCCCGCCCGTCACCCCGCGCAGCAACTGGTTGTTGATGGGCACGCTCACCGTCGGCGTCCTGCTGATTTTGGTCGGCATGTTTTGGCCAACCTTTCTCACCATGGTCAAGCTGTGGGACAGCTCCGACACCTACGCCCACGGCTACATCATTTTCCCCATCAGCGCCTGGCTGCTCTGGCGCCAGCGCGCTGAACTGGCGCAGGTGCAGCCGCGCCCCGACCTGCGCGGCCTGATCCTGCTGGCCGCCGCCGGGGCCGGCTGGCTGCTGGCCGATGCCGGCAGCGTCAACGTCGTCGCGCAATACGCCTTCATCGCCATCCTCATCGCCATGGTGTGGACCCTGCTCGGCCGCGCCTTCGTGTGGGCGGCATTCTTTCCGCTGATGTTCCTGTTTTTCGCGGTGCCGGTGGGCGAATTCCTGATCCAGCCGCTGATGAATCTCACCGCCGATTTCACCGTCGCCATGCTGCGGCTCACCGGCATTCCGGTGTATCGCGAAGGCACCTTCTTCAGCATTCCCAGCGGCGACTGGTCGGTGGTCGAAGCCTGCTCCGGCCTGCGCTACCTCATCGCCTCCGTCACCCTCGGCGTGCTGTATGCCTACCTCACCTACCGCTCGACGAAGCGGCGCCTGTTATTTACCCTCGCCGCCATCGCCGTGCCGATTTTTGCCAACAGCGGCCGCGCCTACATGATCGTGATGATCGGCCACCTGTCCGGCATGGAATACGCCGTCGGCGTGGACCACCTGATCTACGGCTGGGTGTTCTTCGGCATCGTCATGCTGCTGCTGTTCTGGATCGGCGGCTTCTGGCGCGAAGACGACCAGCCACAGTCCGCCGCCGCGTCGTCACATGCCGCAGCCAGCGCACCGCCGCGCCCGATTCTGCCGGTGGCGGTGCTCGCGCTGGTCGTCATCGGTTTGTGGCCGGCCTACGCCACCTGGCTCGACAGCCGTCCGCTGCCCGTCATGCCCGAATTGCAGATCGAGTCGGCGGCCGGCTGGCAGCCCGCCGCCGCCTTCACCACCTGGGAACCGCACTGGGTCGCAGCCGATCGCCAGCTGCGCCAGTCGTATGCGCAGGCCGGCCGCAACGTGCAGCTGGAACTGAACTACTACGTCACCCAGCGGCAGGGCGCCGAACTCATCAATTCGCAGAATTTCATGATCCGGCAGACCAATTCGCCGTGGGCCAACGTCGGTGAGCACATCGCCAGCGTCGAAATCGGCGGCCAGCCGCGTCAGGTGCGGCAGGCCAGGCTGCGCGGCAGCAACGGCCAACGCCTGCTGGTCTGGCAGTGGAACCTGATCAACCAGCGCCCCATGGTGAACGACCACCTCGCCAAACTGGTCCTTGCATTCGACCGCGTGCGGCTCAAGCGCGACGACGGCCTGTCCGTGCTGATCGCCACCCCCTACG
>JBPPMF010000155.1:0-5012 GCA_051305915.1 Thiobacillus sp.
CTCCTGTGGGGCGATTCGTGAGCCACGCTCCTGGGCTCACGGACGCCCCGTCTTTTTCGGGCTGCTTTCACTGCGGCCTGCCGGTGCCGGACGGCGCAACCTACCCGATCCAGTTCGAAGGCCTGACCAAACAGGCCTGTTGTCGCGGTTGCCAAGCGGTCGCGCAGACCATTATCGACAGTGGCCAGGGCGCGTATTACACCCATCGCACCGTATTGCCCGCCACGCCCCAACAAGCTGAGGCCGAGCTGGCGCAGCTGGGGCTGTACGACCTGCCCGAAATCCAGGAAAGCTTCGTGCGGGTGGAAGCGGAGCACATCCGCGAGGCCGCGCTGATCCTGGAAAACATCGTCTGTGCGGCTTGCATCTGGCTGAACGAGCGCCACATCGCAGGCCTGCCCGGCGTGCTGTCGGTCGAGATCAACTACGCCACCCGCCGCGCGCGGGTGCGCTGGGACAACAGCCGCATCCAGCTGTCGGCGATCCTGAAAGCCGTGTCCGACATCGGCTATATCGCCCACCCGTTCGATCCCGGCCGCTCCGACGACATCCATCGGCGCGAGCGCAACACCGCGATCAAGCGGCTGGCCATCGCCGGCCTCGGCATGATGCAGGTGATGATGTACGCGCTGCCGACCTACACGGCGACGGACATGACCGACGAGATCCGGCTGCTGATGAGCTGGGCGAGCCTGATTCTGACCATCCCGGTGGTGGTGTATTCGGCGTGGCCCTTCTTCATTGGCGCCTGGCGCGATTTCAAGCGGCGCATGCTGGGGATGGACGTGCCGGTCGCGCTGGGCATCGGCACCGCCTTCGTCGCCAGCGTCTACAGCACCTTCTCCGGCGAGGGCGAGGTGTATTACGACTCGGTCACCATGTTCGTCTTCCTGCTCCTGACCGGGCGCTTTCTCGAAATGAATGCGCGCCGCCGCGCCGGCGCCGCGGTGGAGGAACTGGTGAAGCTGATTCCCGCCGCCACCACGCGGCTGCCCAACTGGCCGGCGCGCGACGAGGAACAGGTGCCGGTGGCGCGGCTGGCAGTGGGTGACCACGTGCTGGTGCGCCCCGGCGAAACCCTGCCCGCCGACGGCGAGGTGATCGAGGGCGACAGCGCGGTGAGCGAAGCCATGCTCACCGGCGAATCGCTGCCGGTATCGAAAAGCGTGCACTCGAAAGTGGTCGGCGGCAGCCTCAACCAGGCCAGCCCGCTGGTGGTGCGAGTCGACAAGCTCGGTGCCGACACGCGGCTGGCGTCCATCGTGCGCCTGCTCGACCGTGCGCAAAGCGAGAAGCCGCGCATCGGCCAGCTAGCCGACCGCGCCGCCGCCTGGTTCGTCGGCCTGCTGCTGGTGATCACGTTCTTCGTCGGCTTGGCGTGGTACCTCATCGATCCTTCCCGAATGCTGTGGATCGTGGTATCGATCCTGGTCGTTACCTGCCCCTGCGCGCTCGGGCTCGCTACCCCCGCCGCGCTCACCACCGGCACCGGCCGGCTGACAAGATTAGGGCTCCTGACCACGCGCGGCCACGCGCTGGAAACGCTGGCGCGCGCCACCGACCTGGTATTCGACAAGACCGGCACGCTCACCCACGGCCGCTTAAGCGTGCGCCGCGTACTGCCGCTGGGCGGCCGCAGTGCGGAAGATGTGAGCCGTATCGCCGCCGCGCTGGAAGCGGGTTCCGAGCATCCCATCGCACGCGCACTGCGCGAAGCCGGCTCGGCAAGCCTCACCGCCAGCGACGTCCGCAACACGCCGGGGCGCGGCGTCGAGGGCACAATCGACGGCCACCGCTATCGCCTCGGTTCGCCGCGCTACGCTGCCGCCGGTGAGACGCCACCGGAATCCGATAGCGGCGAGCACCCGGAAAGCGGGCACGAGAGCTGGGTGGCGCTGGCGCAAGGCAACGAAACCATCGCCTGGTTCGCGCTGGCCGACACGCTGCGCGCGGACGCCGCCGCCGCGCTGATCGCGCTGCAACAACTGGGCGTGCGCCTACACCTGCTGTCGGGCGATGCCGAACCTGCGGTGAAGGCGGTGGCGCAGCAGCTCGGCATCACCGAATGGCACGCCGGCGCACTGCCGGAAGACAAGCTCGCCTACGTCAAATCCCTGCAGCAGCAGGGCCGCATCGTCGCCATGGTCGGAGACGGCATCAACGACGCGCCTGTGCTGGCCGGCGCGCAGGTATCGATCGCCATGGGCGAAGGTGCCGACGTCGCGCAGGCCGCCGCCGACATGGTGATGCTCGGCAGCCGGCTCGGCACCCTGGCCGAAGGCGTCGCACTCGCCCGCAAGACGCAGAAAATCATCCGCCAGAACCTCGGCTGGGCGCTCGGCTACAATCTCATCGCCATCCCCGCCGCCGCGCTCGGCTACGTCACGCCCTGGATGGCCGGCATCGGCATGTCGGCCAGTTCGCTGCTGGTGGTGCTGAACGCGCTGCGGCTGTCCGATTTCAAACAACCGGTGAGGAGTGAGGCGTCAGGTGTGAAGAACGCGGCCCTTACGCCTTACCCTTAACCCCTCACGCGCCTCCCCCATGGACATCCTGCTCCTGCTCATCCCCCTGAGCCTCGTCCTCGTCGGCGTCATCGCCTGGTTCATGCTGTGGGCGACCAAAAGCGGCCAGTTCGACGACCTCGAAGGCCCGGCGCACAGCGTCATCATGGACGACGACGACCCACCCAAGCCGGACGACGCTCCCAAGCCTTGAGTGCTCGATCACCTATGCTGTGAATTGCCACTGGCTACCAACCCCCGCACGATGAATCCACCCATTCTCTGGTATTTCGCCGACCCGATGTGTTCGTGGTGCTGGGGCTTTTCTCCGGTGATCGAAACGCTACGCGACGAATACCGCGAACGCATGAAAATTGCGCTGGTGCTGGGCGGCCTGCGGCCGGGCGAAACTACGCCGATGACGGCGGCGGGGCGCGAGGACATCCTGCATCACTGGCATCAAGTGCATCAACGCACGCGCCAGGCTTTTCAGTTTGAAGGCGCATTGCCGCAAGGCTTTGTGTACGACACCGAGCCCGCCAGCCGCGCGGTGGTGACGATCGGCGGCATCGAACCCACGCTGATCTTTCCCCTGTTCAAGGCGATCCAGCACGCGTTTTATGCCGAGGGACGCGACGTCACGCAGCCCGGCGTGCTGGCCGATCTGGCCGCGGGGCTCGGCGTGGATGCCGCCGCGTTTCTAGCCGCGTTCGACAGCGACGCCGCCCGCGCCAAAACCCAGGCGCATTTCCGACAGGCGCGACAGGCCGGCGTGCGCGGTTTCCCGGCCCTGATCCTGCAACGCGAAGCCCAGCTCGATCCCATCAGCAATGGCTGCCAGCCGCTGGAAACCGTGCGCGCGGCACTCGCAACCTGCCTGGCCAAATGATGAAGCGCGCCGCCTTCCCGCTCGTCGCTGCACTCTGGCTGTTGCCCGCCGCCGGCGCGCTCGCGAATCAAGCCGGTTTGCCCGCGATGATCGATGCCCATGCGCACTATTCCGCGCCCGACGCGGCTGCATTTTCAGCCGATGCGGTGCTGGCCAAACTCGATGCCGCCGGCGTGCGCCAACTGGTGGTGACGAGTTCGCCGCCGCATCTGGCGCAACAGCTGTATCAACATGCGCCCGAGCGGATCATTCCCCTGCTCGGCGTCTATACCTCGGATCGGCACAAGGGCAACTGGATGCACGACGCCGACCTGCCCGCGCGGGTGGCCGCGCAACTACAGGACGGCGAATGGGCAGGCATCGGCGAACTGCACCTGTTTGCCGAGGATGCGCAACAGCCGGTATTCGCACAGCTGGTGCGGCTGGCAGCTGCGCACAAGCTGGTATTGATGCTTCACGGCGATGCCGAAGTGGTCGAGCGAGCGTTTGGCATCGCGCCCGGACTGCGGGTGCTGTGGGCGCACCTCGGCACCCAGCCGCAGCCCGATGCACTGGCCGCGATGCTGACGCGTTTTCCGGGGCTGTGGATCGACACCTCGGTACGCGACGAACGCATCGCGCCCAACGGAAAACTGTTGCCGGCCTGGCGCGCGCTGTTCGAACGCTATCCCGAACGCTTCGTGGTTGCAGTCGACACTTTCAGCGTCAACCGCTGGCAGCGGTATGCGGACGTGGTGGCGCAAATCCGCAACTGGGTCGATCCGCTGCCGCAGCCGCTGAAAAACAATTTGCTGCACGATAATGCGGCTCGTCTGTTTGAATTATTCAGCACCCGCACCCGTAAAATCCAACCCATCCCCTAATCTGGAGTTTTCCGATGACGCGCCTGTTTCCCTTTTCCACCTCCTTGTTTGTCGGCACGCTGATGCTCGGCATCACCGGCTGCAGTGCCAGCGAGCCCGGCACCCAGACCGTTGCCACCGGCCCCGCCGCCAACCAGCCCGCCAATCCGCGTGTGCTGATCGAAACCAGCAAGGGCAACATCACGGTCGAAGTCTTCCCCGGCCAGGCACCGCAGTCGGCAGCCAATTTTCTCGGTTACGTGAAAGACGGGTTTTACGACGGCACCATCTTCCATCGCGTCATTCCCAATTTCATGGTCCAGGGCGGCGGCATGTTGCCGGACATGACGGAAAAGTCCAAGGGCACACCGATCCAGAACGAAGCCGACAACGGCCTGAAAAACCTGCGCGGCACGCTGGCCATGGCACGCACCGGCGACCCCCATTCCGCCACCTCGCAGTTTTTCATCAACGTGGCAGATAACGCCTTCCTCAACCATCGCGGCAAAAGCCCCGAAGGCTGGGGCTATACCGTGTTCGGGAAGGTGGTCGACGGCATGAAGGTGGTCGACGCCATCGTCGCCGTGCCGCGCGGCAACCGCGGCCCGCATGGGGATGTCCCGGTTGAGCCCATCGCCATGCAGCGCGTCACCTTGCTGCCACCGGCAGGTCAGCCCTGACCCTCACCAGCAAACTGCTGCTGCTCGGGCTAGCCGCGCCACTCGCCATCGCGCTCGGCCTGATGTCCGGCGCGCTGCCGGGCGACCGCGATCTATC
>JBPPMF010000183.1:0-10336 GCA_051305915.1 Thiobacillus sp.
CCTGCACACCAAGCCAGATACCGATGCCCTGTGCCACCAGTGCGCAAAAATTGCGCTCCAGCATGGCGGCACGATGGCCGATCAGGAAAGCCTTGACGATCAGCCAGGCAAACAGACCCACCACCACGGCAACACCAATGAAGCCGAATTCCTCGGCAATGACGGCTAGCAGGAAATCGGTATGCGCTTCCGGCAAATAGAACAGCTTTTCGACGCTGCCCCCCAGCCCCAGCCCCAGCCATTCGCCGCGACCGAATGCGATCAGCGCATGCGACAGCTGATAGCCCTTGCCATAGGGGTCGGCGAAGGGATCCATGAAGCCGAGCACACGTTGTAGTCGATAGGGCGAGGTCAGGATCAGGAGGACAAATCCCACCAGCAGCACCACCACCAGCCCGGCGAATACTTTCCAGTTGAGTCCGCCTAGAAACAGGATGCCCATGGCGATCGACACGATTACCACGAAGGCGCCGAAATCCGGCTCGCTCAGTAGCAGCGCACCGGCCAGCATCATCACCGCGGCCATCGGCAAAAAACCCTTCTTGAAATCGTGCATGAAGGCGGCTTTGCGCGTGGTGTAGTCGGCGGCATACAGCACGGCGAGGAACTTCATCAGCTCTGAGGGCTGCAGGTTGGCGAAGCCAAGGGGAATCCAGCGGCGGCTGCCGTTGACCTCGCGGCCGATGCCGGGGATCAGTACGACCACCAGCAGCAACAGGCCGGCGAGGAAGAGATAGGGCGCCGCCTGCTGCCACACCCGCATCGGCACCTGAAACGCGGTCGCGCCCACGGCAACGCCAATGCCGATGAAGATGGCCTGGCGAATCAAATAGTATTCACCATTGTGGCCGGTGTATTTGGCCGCTTCGGCAATCGCGAGCGAGGCGGAATACACCATCACCAGACCGAGCGCCAGCAAACCCAATGCCAGCCATAAGAGGCTGAAATCAAGTTCGGCACTGGGTTTGGGCGCGCGCGCAGAATAGAGCATTGTCAAGTCGCCCCCGGCCCGGCATCTGCGACTGGATGTGCATCCGCCGCCAGCTTCATCACCGCATCGACGAACACCTCGGCGCGGTGGAGATAATTGCGGAACATGTCGAAGCTGGCACAGGCGGGCGACAGCAGCACCGCGTCGCCGGGCTGGGCAAGACCTTGTGCCTGCACGACCGCGTCCTCCAGGCTGGCTGCCGGATGCGTCTCCACGCCGCTGCCCGCGAGGGCTGCTGCGATCAAGGGCGCGTCGCGCCCGATCAGCAGCACCGCGCGGGCGTTGGCCTCGACCGCGGCCTTGAGCGGACTAAAGTCCTGACCCTTGCCGTCGCCACCGAGGATCACCACGGCTTTGCGTTTGCCCATGCCGTAGAGCGCGGCCTCGGTGGCGCCGACGTTGGTGCCCTTGGAGTCGTCGTACCAGGTCACACCCGCGATCTCGGCGACTTTTTCCACCCGGTGCGGCAACCCCTTGAAATGCAGCAGGCCGCGCAGCAAGGCTTCCATCGGCAGGCCCAGCGCGCGTGTCAGCGCCAGCGCGGCCAGTGCGTTGGCAGCGTTGTGCAGCCCGGCCACCGGCAGTGCGGACAAGGGCATCAGCATGTCGCCACCTAGACACAACTCGTCTTCGCACAGGCCGAAGTTCTCGTCCTGTGGGCAGCGATCGAGGCCAAAGCTGACCACATGGCGCCCGGGCAGGGCCATCGCCAGACTGCGCGAATCGTCACGGTTCACCACCTGGACGCCGTTGCCGCTGAGGATGCGCGCCTTGGCCGTGGCATAGGCGTCCATGTCGGGATAGCGGTCCATGTGATCTTCCGACAGGTTGAGCACCGTGGCCGCGTCGGCATCGAGGCTGGACGTCGTTTCCAGCTGGAACGAGGACAGTTCCAGCACCCACACCTGCGGCGTGGACACGACACCTTGCTCGATTTCATACAGCGCATCCAGTACCGGCAGGCCGATGTTGCCGGCCACGCAGGTGATCAGCCCTGCCATGCGGCACATGTCGCCGCACATCGCGGTGACGGTGCTCTTGCCGTTGCTGCCGGTGATGGCGATCAGCCGCATGGGATGCTCGCGCTGGGCGTTGAGTGCGCGAATGGCGCGGGCGAACAGTTCGATATCGCCCACTGTCTCGACACCCGCCGCCACCGCGCGGGCCACTGCGGGATCGGCCAGCGGCACGCCGGGGCTGACCACCAGCATGTGGGCTGCCTGTAGCAGCGCATCGTCGAAGGGGCCGGTATGCAGCGCCACCTGCGGCAGCAGTTCGGCCAGACGCCCGGCATGCGGCGGCGCGGCGCGACTGTCGGCCACGCTCACCTGCGCGCCGCGCGCCGCCAGCCAGCGCGCGCATGACAGGCCGGTGTCGCCGAGGCCGAGGACCAGGACGTTCTTGCCGGAAAGTTGCAGGCTGTCGTAATTCATCTCAGTTTCAGGCTCGACAGGCCGATCAGCACCAGCATCATTGAAATAATCCAGAAACGCACCACCACCTGATTCTCCTTCCAGCCCTTGAGTTCATAGTGGTGGTGAATCGGCGCCATGCGGAATACCCGCTTGCCGGTAAGCTTGAACGAAGCAACCTGCACCATCACCGACAGAGTTTCCACCACGAACACGCCGCACATGATGAAGAGCACGATTTCCTGACGAACGATGACGGCGACCACGCCGAGGGCGGCGCCCAGTGCCAGCGCGCCGACGTCGCCCATGAAAACTTCCGCCGGGTAGGCGTTGAACCACAGGAAGGCGAGCCCCGCACCAGCCATTGCGGCGCAGAAGATGGCCAGTTCGCCGGCCCCCGGCACAAAGGGCACGCCGAGATACTTGGAAAACACTGCGTTGCCTGCGACGTAAGCGAAGATCGCCAGTGCACCGGCCACCATCACGGTCGGCAGGATCGCCAGGCCGTCAAGACCGTCGGTGAGGTTGACCGCGTTGCTGGAACCAACGATGACGAAATAGGTGAGCGCGATGAAGGCCACCGCCGACAGGCTGAGCGTGGCCTGCTTGAGGAACGGAATGATGAGTTCGGTATGTGCCGGCAGCGTGGCCGTATTCCACAGGTAGGCCGCGACCGCGAGGCCGATCACCGACTGCCAGAAATACTTCCAGCGCGAGGGCAGGCCACGTGAGTTTTTCTCGACCACCTTGCGCCAGTCGTCGACCCAGCCGATGGCGCCGAAACCGACCAGGGTCAGCAGCGCCACCCAGACGTAATCATTGGAGAGGTCGGCCCACAACAGCGTGGTGACGGTGACCGACACCAGAATCAGCGCGCCGCCCATGGTCGGCGTACCGGCCTTGACCAGATGTGTCTGCGGGCCGTCGCTGCGCACCGACTGGCCGATTTTCAGCGCGGTCAGCTTGCGGATGACAGCAGGGCCGACGATGAAGGAAATCGTCAGTGCGGTCAGGGTGGCCATCACCGCGCGCAGCGTCAGGTAGTTGAAGACGTTGAATGCCCGGATGTCCTGGCCCAGATATTGAAACAGCCACAAGAGCATGTCAGTGTTCCCCCTGCCCGGGCGCCGAGGCCGTCGGGTCGTCCATGAAGCTTTGCACCACGCGTTCCATCTGCATGAATCGCGAGCCTTTCACCAGCACGGTGGCGTCGGGTGTGAGTTCGTTCTCGAGTTCGGCGAGCAGTTCCTGGATGCGCTCGAAGTGCATCGAGCCAGAGCCGAATGCAGCGACGGTTTCCCGGGTCAACTCACCCAGCGCCAGCAGGCGGTCAACACGGGCAGCACGGGCAGCCAGGCCGATTTCAGCGTGCATCGCCGCGGCGTCGCTGCCAAGCTCGCCCATATCACCCAGCACCAGCACCTTTTTGCCGGCCTGCTGCGCCAGCACCGCCAGCGCTGCCTTCACTGAATCGGGATTGGCGTTGTAGGTGTCGTCGATGAACGTGCAGCCATGCAGCGCCGGCTTTCTTTGCAGCCGGCCTTTCACCCCGCTGAAACCGGACAGCCCAACCGCAATGCTGCGCAGGCTGACGTCAAGCGCGAATGCCGTGGCAGCCGCGGCAAGCGCATTCATCGCGTTGTGTTCGCCCGGCACCTGCAGCGCGATGTCGAGGCAGGCATGGGGCAGGGTGACGGCCAGCGCCGAACCAAAATCGCGGGACTGGTAGCGACCGCGTACCGATGCCGGCTGGTGAATCCCGAAATCGATCACGCTGCGCCGCGCATTGGCGTCGCGCCACAGCCCGGCGTGGGCGTCGTCGGCGTTGAAAACCGCGATACCGGCGTCCGACAGGCCATTGAAGATTTCGCCCTTGGCGCGTGCGATGGCTTCGACCGAGCCGAGAAAACCGATATGCGCCGTCAACGCGTTGTTGATTACGGCCACATCCGGCCGCGCCAGCCGCGTCAGATAGTCGATTTCACCGCTGTGGTTCATGCCCATTTCCAGCACAGCGTATTGATGTGTTTTGCGCAGGCGCAGCAACATCAGTGGCAGGCCGATGTCGTTGTTGAGGTTGCCTTCGGTATGCAGCACCGCTTCGCCCACGTCGGTTTCCACGCGCAGGATGGCGGCCAGCATTTCCTTGACCGTGGTCTTGCCGTTGCTGCCGGTAATGGCGACGACCGGGATTGCGAAGCGCTTGCGCCAGGCGGCCGCCAGCCTGCCGAGTGCGAGTCGGGTGTCATCGACACGGATGGCTGCCGCAATATCGGGCGCCTGCGTGGCATCCAGCACCACGCCGGTCGCACCCTGCTGCAAGGCCTTTGCGGCAAAGGCACCGCCGTCGAATTTTTCGCCGCGCAGCGCGATGAAAAGGTCACCCGGCTGGATGCTGCGGCTGTCGGTGGAGACGCGCAGCACTTCGGCATCCGCGCCGGCAAACGGCACGCCAAGCATGGCGGCGGCTTCGGATAATCGCATCATGCTCATGCCCACGCCTCCAGTGCCTTCTTCGCCACCGACACGTCGGAAAACGGCAGCCGTTCGCCGGCGATTTCCTGATATTCCTCATGGCCCTTGCCGGCGATCAACACCACGTCGCCATGATGCGCGCCGCCGATGGCCTCGAAAATCGCGCGCGCACGATCCGGCTCGACATGCACCTGATTATCCAGCTTGGCGCTGGCGGTTCCGGCCAGGATGTCGTCGATGATGTGGCGCGGGTCTTCGTTGCGCGGATTGTCGCTGGTGACCCAGACTTCGTCTGCGCCGTGGACGGCAGCCTGTCCCATCAGCGGGCGCTTGCCCTTGTCGCGATTACCGCCGCAGCCAAAGACACAGATGAGGCGCCCGCCGCTGACGATTTCGCGCAGGGTGGCGAGTGCTTTTTCCAGCGCGTCTGGGGTGTGCGCATAGTCCACCACCACCAGCGGATGCGCATCGCCGCCCAGGGTCTGCATGCGCCCCGGCGGCGGCGTGATGTGCGCCAGCGCCTGACAGGCGTCGTCCAGCTTCACCCCGGAAACCAGCAGGGTGGTGAGCACGGCCAGCAGATTGGCGGCATTGAAACGGCCCAGCAGCGGCGCATCGAACTCGGCATTGCCCCAGTCGGTGTTGACCATGAGATGCATGCCCGACTGCGACAGACGCAGCTTCTCCGCCACCACCGCTCCGCGCCGGAAACCATAGCCGGCCAGGCGCGACGGCCGCGTCTCCCCACAAGGGGACTCCGATCCACTACGCGCTAAAGCACGTGTGGAGTCGTATGCGCCTTCCAGCCGCTGACCAAACGCATCGTCGACGTTCAGTACCACCCAGTCCAGCCCGGGCCAACTGAACAGGCGCGCCTTGGCATCGGCGTAGTTGTCCATATCGCCGTGGTAATCGAGGTGGTCGCGCGACAGGTTGGTCAGCACGGCAACCTTGAAGTGCGTGCCGTTGACACGCCCCTGCGCCAGTCCGTGCGACGACACTTCCATCGCACACGCGGTCGCGCCCTGTTGCAGGTAAAGCGCCAGACGCTGCTGCAACTCGATGGCGTCGGGCGTGGTGTTGAGGGCAGGCGTAAGCGCGCCGGGAAAGCCATTGCCGACGGTACCGATGACCGCTGTTTTGCGGCCCAACTGCGAGAAGGCCTGCGCAATCCAGTTCGCCACCGAAGTCTTGCCGTTGGTGCCGGTGACGCCGACCATGTGCAGCGCGCGCGACGGCTCGCCGTAGACATGCGCGGCGATTTCGCCGATGCGGGTTTTCAGGCCGAGCACCCCGGCGTTGGGAATGGCGAGTGCCGGGTCCCATAAATAATGATCGGCCTCCCACAGCACGCCGTCGACACGCTGCGCCACCGCCTGCACGATGAAGTCGCGGCCATCGCGCGTTTCACCCGGATAGGCAGCGAATATCGCGCCCGGATTGGCCTTGCGGCTGTCGCTGACGAGTTCGGCGACCTGAATGCCGAGCCGCTCCAGCATGTGCGGCACGGATTCATGGATCCCGTGCGCCTCAGCTGCGGCGAAGCCGGATTGGGTTTGCGGCTTCGCCATTACGCCCCCTCTCCCACGCGCGGTGCATGCTGCGTCACCCGGGTTGCGGTTTCCGGCGCATCCGGCGGCAAGGCCAGCTGGCGCAAGCTTGCCGCCATCACCTGGGCGAATACCGGGCCGGCCACGCTGCCGCCGTAATACACCCCGCCGGAGGGCTCATCGATCATCACCCCGATGAGGAGTCGCGGATTCGACGCCGGCGCCATGCCGACGAAGGAAGACAAATAACGGTCGGGCGCATAGCGGCCATTGACCACTTTATGCGCGGTGCCGGTCTTGCCTGCCACGCGATAGCCCGGCACCCGTGTGCGCTGGCCGGTGCCGCCCTCTTGCGTCACCGTTTCCATCATGGCGCGCACCTCGCGCGCCACGCTCGGCGAAAACACGCGGACGCCGGCGATTTCCTGCGGCTCGCGCTTGAGGAATGACAGCGGCATCACTTCGCCGTCGTTGGCAAACGCCATGTAGGCCCGCGTCAGCTGCAACAGGCTGACCGACAGGCCATAGCCATAGGCCATGGTGGCGTGCTCGACCGGCTTCCAGGTGCTGGCATCGCGCAGGCGGCCGGCCGTCTCACCGGGAAAACCCGAGCCCGGCAACTGACCAAAACCGGAACGATGCAGCGCTTCCCAGTACTGTTCCGGAGTCAGCGCCATGGCCAGCTTGACCGCGCCGACGTTGCTCGATTTCTGGATGATTTCGCTTACCGTCATTTGCATATGCGGGTGAATGTCGCGCACCAATTTATTGCCGACGCGCCAGGTTTCAGGCGTGTCGATCACGCTGTCGGGATGAAACAGGCCGCGCTCCAGCACCGCCGCCGCGACGAAAGGCTTGATGGTGGAACCCGGTTCGAAGGTGTCGATCACCGCCCGGTTGCGCATCGGCCCCGGCTCGTAATTGCGGCGGTTGTTGGGGTTAAAGATCGGCTGATTGGCCAGCGCGAGAATCTCGCCGGTCTTGGCGTCGAGCACCACCACGCTGCCGCCCTTGGCCTTGTGCGTGGCAATCGCCGCCGCCAGTTCACGATGCGCCAGATACTGGATATTGAGGTCGAGTGCCAGCGACAGATTGCCGCCCATCTGGGCCGTCTTGATCGGCGCCAGATCGCGGATGGTGTTGCCGCGGCGGTCGCGCATGATGTGGCGCTTGCCTTCGCGTCCCGCCAGCCAGTCCTGGTAGGCGCGCTCAACGCCTTCCTGACCCAGATCGTCCACATTGGTGAAGCCCACCACATGCGCGGCCACTTCACCCGCCGGGTAATAACGTCGGAATTCGCGCCGCAGGTGCAGGCCGGGCACGCCCATGGCCGCGATCTTGACTGCCTGCTCCGGCGTGACCGGGCGCCGCACGCTGAATTCGCCGCGCGTCTTGCGCCCCAAGGTATCCGCTAACGCCTCTTGCGTGACGCCCAGCACTTTGGCCAGCTGCGCATGCTGCTCGGCAGACAACTTGAGTTCGGCCGGCCGCGCCCACAAGGACTCGACCGGCGTGCTGATCGCCAGCAACTGGCCGTGACGGTCGGACACCTGGCCACGGTGCGCGGGCAGGGTGAGGTTGCGGTTGGCCACCGCATCGCCCTTGCCTTGCAGATAATCGTTGTTGAGACCCTGCAGATAGAACGCACGCCCGGCTACCACCGTCAAGCCGGTAAGCAGCAGGCTGCCCACCATCGCCATCCGCCAGGGGGCCAGGTGCAGCTTGAGCAGTTTTTTTGCGTGGTAGTTCATGGCGCGCTCAACAGCGTTTCGACACGCACACGGTCATGCGCTGGCGCAACCAGGCCGAGGCGGGTTCGCGCCACGCTATCGACCCGCGCCGGATTGGCCCAGGTGCCCTGCTCCAGCTGCAATTGTCCCCACTGCTCGTCCAGCACACGCGCCTCTTTCTTCAGGCGTTCCAGTTCCACAAAATACGTGCGCGAGCGATGCTGCGCCTGGATCACGGCCAGCGCGCACATCACCAGCACCAGCGCCAGAACGGCATTGAGATTGAGACGGCTCATGCCGCGACCTCACGGGCGCACGCCGCAACACAACCCGCAACGGATCGATCGCCAGCGCCATACGCCTTGCCGTCGATCCCGCTGCGCGTGTCCCTCGCCGGGTGGCTCATGTTGACCCTCCCACGCGTTCGGCCACTCGCAACACCGCACTGCGTGCCCGCGGATTGGTTGCCACTTCGGCGTCTGTCGCATGCTGGGCACGGCCCACCAGCTTCAGACGCCCCGGTTTCAGCATGGCAGCGGGAATCGGCAGGCGACGCGGCACCTGCTCACCCAGGGCCTCGTCGCGCATGAAGCGTTTGACGATGCGGTCTTCCAGCGAATGAAAACTGATGACCGCAAGTCGGCCACCAGGTTGCAGTTTGTCGATGCATTGCGGCAGCACGGCACTCAGCTCTTCCAGTTCGCGGTTGAGGTAAATCCGTATAGCCTGGAAACTGCGGGTCGCCGGGTGTTGCCCCGGCTCGCGCTTTTTGACTGTTGCGGCGATGAGACCCGCCAGCTGCCCGGTGCTGCGGATGGCTTCTTCCTGGCGTGCCGCAACAATCGCGCGCGCAATTGATTTAGCAAACCGCTCTTCCCCGTAGGTGCGGATGACTTCACTGATCTCTCCCTCGTCCGCCGTCGCCAGCCAATCCGCCGCCGACAGTCCGCTTCCCGGATCCATGCGCATGTCGAGCGGCGCATCGAAGCGGAAGCTGAATCCGCGCGTCGCGTCGTCGAGCTGCGGCGACGACACCCCGATATCCAGCAAAATTCCATCCACCTGCATCACACCCATGCCGTCGAGCACCGCACCCAGCTTCGAAAACGGGCTTTGGACCAGCGTCAGCCGGGTATCCTTCACGGCGACGCCAGCACGGATGGCGTCGGGATCGCGATCCATCGCAACCAGCCGGCCGGCCGGGCCCAGTTGCGCCAGGATCAGCCGACTGTGGCCGCCCCGTCCAAACGTGGCGTCGACATACAGGCCGTCGGGCTTGATTGCCAGCGCTGCCACCGCCTCCTGTGCCAGCACCGGCACATGGGCGGTCTCCATCACAACGTAAAGCCTTCCAGCTCGGGCGGCAGCGCATCGTCGCTGAACGTCAGCGCCTGTGCCACCTGCGCCTCCCAGCGCGCCTCGTTCCACAACTCCACCTTGCTGCCCTGCCCCACCATCACCACGTTTTTATCCAGCTCGGCGAACTTGCGCAGCATCGGCGGCAACAGCACACGGCCGGCGCTATCCATGTCCATGTCATGCGCATAACCAACGAGCAATTGTTTGAGACTGCGGGTGCGGGTATTGAAGTCGGACAGGCCGTTGAGTTTTTTCTCGATCGGCTCCCACTCGGGCAAGGGGTAGAGCAGCAGGCACTGGCTGGGGTCGGCGGTAATCACCACACGTCCGCCGCCATTCACCAGGAGGGCGTCGCGATAGCGCGCCGGCACGACAAGCCGGTTCTTGCTATCCAGACTGACAGTTGCGACCCCCCGAAACATGCTCTCCCCTTATTGAATTTTGCGGTGCGTGGACGGGCACATTCTCCCACAAGCTCCCACCAATCACCACTTGCACCCACTATAGGGGATAGTTTTGTGGGGGTCAAGGCGCCAGACGCAAAAAAACCCCTATGCCTCAAGGACTTAGGGGTGGTTTTGGGTTGTGGATAAGTTTCTGGAAAAACCGGGGCTTAGCGGGCAATTCTGCCCATGTTTTTAGATAAAAACGCTAAGTGTTTGAATTTCTTGAAAAGTGGAAAAGTCGATCGATAAGCCGGGTTCTGTCGTGGACAACCATTCCTCTAGGCCGGTCATTGCTGACCGGCTCCAGCCACCTACCCGCAGACTCAGCGAGCCGCTTCATCGCCTGCCTATTTGGTGTTGCTCCGGATGGAGG
>JBPPMF010000196.1:0-2855 GCA_051305915.1 Thiobacillus sp.
ATGCAGAGCGGCGGCGACTTCGGGCGGCAGCGAGGCCAGCAACTGGTTGTTCGGCGGCGACTGGGCGTGATTGTTCAAGGCGGGCTCTTCTTGGATGACCCTGGGGTCGACGGGACGCAATCTAGACCGAACTTTGGCACCCTGATCTGGCCGGAACCCAGCATTCATGCGGGTTTCGGTCTTTTTCTTGCTTCGATATGTACCCATGTAATATAGCGCAATTCGGTTGATTTTCTATCCTGCGTAGACTACGATTCTTGCCCATGTACATCGAGTCCGTTCCCAACCGCGACTCCCCTCCGGCGGTCCTCCTTCGCGAGTCGTACCGGGAGGACGGCAAGGTCCGCAAGCGCACCCTGGCCAACCTGTCGTGCCTGGCGGCCGATGTGATCGAGGGCTTGAAGGTGCTCTTGCGTGGCGGCGTGGCCGTACCCAGTGCCGAATCGGTCTTCACCGTCGAGCGCAGCCTGCCTCACGGCCATGTGGCCGCCGTGCTCGGTGCGGCTCGTGGCTCAGGTTCATCGGCCTGGTTCGGCTCGGCCCCGCAGGAACTACAGCCCGTGCTGCAAGCCATGCTGGTGGCGCGCTTGCTGGAGCCGGCCTCCAAGTTGGCCACGCACCGCATGCTGCATGACGACACGGCCACGTCCTCGCTGGGGCGCGTGCTGGGCGTGGGGCAATGCAGCGCCGATGACCTGTACCGGGCCCTGGACTGGCTGCACGACGCGCAACCCGGCATCGAGCGGCGTCTTGCGCGTCAGCATCTGCTGGGCAGCACGCTCGTGCTGTACGACCTGACTTCGACCTGGCTGACCGGGCGTTGCTGCGAGCTGGCCGCCCGGGGCCATTCGCGCGACGGCAAGCGCGACGACCCGCAGATCGTCTTCGGCCTGGTGTGCACCGCCGAGGGTTGCCCGATCTCGGTGGAGGTGTTCAAGGGCAACACCGCCGACCCCGCCACGGTGGCCGCCCAGGTGGCCAAGCTCAAGGAGCGCTTCGGCATCGAGCGCGTCGCTTGGGCCGGCGACCGCGGCATGCTGACTTCGGCGCGCATCGAGCAGGTGCTCAAGCCCCAGGGCATGGACTGGGTCAGTTCCTTGCGCGCGCCGCAGATCGCGCAGTTGGCGGCCGAGCACGGGCCTTTCCAGCCCTCGCTGTTCGACGAGCGCAACCTCCTGGAGCTGACCAGCCAGCACTTCCCCGACGAGCGGCTGGTGGTGTGCCGCAACCCCTTGCTGGCCGAGGAGCGTGCGCGCAAGCGGCTCGAGCTGCTGCAGGCCACCGAGGCCGACCTGGCCAAGATCGCCGCGGCCACGCAGCGCGCGCGCAACCCGCTGCGCGGCGAGCAGGCCATCGCCTTGCGCGTGGGCCGCGTCATCGAGCGCTTCCACATGGCCAAGCACATCGCCTTGGCGATCACGGACACCGACCTGACCTGGACGCGCAAGAACGACGCCATCGCCGCCGAGGCGGCACTGGACGGCCTGTACGTGATCCGCACCAGCCTGCCCAAGGACAAGCTCGATGCCAACGCAGCAGTGGCCGCCTACAAGAGCCTGGCCAACGTGGAGCGGGCCTTCCGCTCGATGAAGACGGTCGACCTGAACGTGCGTCCGATCTTCCACTACACCGAGCAGCGTGTGCGCGCGCATGTCTTCCTGTGCATGCTGGCGTACTACGTGGAGTGGCACATGCGCCAGCGGCTCAAGCCCATGCTGTTCGACGACGAGTACCTCGACGAGGCCAGCGCCAGCCGCGCCTCGCCCGTGGCCAAGGCGGTGCGATCCGAGCAGGCCAAGGCCAAGGACGCGAGCAAGCGAGCCGACGACGGCTTGCCGCTGCACAGCTTCAGAACGCTGCTCAAGGACCTGGGCACCTTGACCTACAACATCACCCACACGGCGCTCAACCCCGAGGCCAAGATCGTCCTGACCACAAGGCCCACACCGCTGCAGGACAAGGCCTTCAAACTGCTCGGGCTCAATCCCTCCTGTACCCAGTAGCCGCACCCCGCAGATCGACAAATATCAATGCGGGCGCGGACTTACGTCCGGGTGGTCGTCAAAGTTCGGCTTAGCGGACGCCGCGGATCCGGCTCTGCCGGGCCGCGGGCGTCGCCCCCCTGGGGGGGGGCGACGAAGGCGCTTCGGGGGGGATTCACTATTCGCCGCCGATGAAGTACTTGATCACCGACTTGGCGGCAAAGCCCACCAGTCCGAAGCCCAGCGCCAGGAACAGCACGAAGGTGCCGAATTTGCCGGCCTTGGATTCGCGCGCCAGCTGGAAGATGATGAACACCATGTACAGCATGAACGCGCCGACCCCGAAGGTCAGCCCGAACTGCGCAATCTCCGCTTCGGTGTAGCCGAACATCAGCGCGCGCTTCCGGCTTCCGGCTCGACGAGGTCGCGGTAGGCGTGCCAGCTGGCATGGGCCAGCCAGGGCACGGCCACGATCAGGCCCACCAGCGCGGTGGCCATGCCGATCAGGGTGACGACGAGGATCAGCGTGGCCCACAGTGCCATCGGCGCCGGGTTCAGCAGCGCCGTGCGCACGCTGGTGAGCACGGCGTCGCGCACGCTCACCGGGCGGTCCAGCAGCAGCGGAATGGCCACCACGCTGGAAGCGAACATGGGCGCGGCCAGCACGCTGCCCATCAGCAGCCAGGCCTCGAACAGCCAGCCGTCGCGGGCCAGCACCACCACGTGCAGGAAGTCGGCCGGGCTGTTGACCGGCGCCGCCGCGAAGCGCGTGATGAGAGAAGCCGAGGTCAGCACCCAGCCGGTGCCGGCCAGTGCCAGCAGCACGCCGAACAGCACCAGCCGGCCGTCGCGCGGGCGCCACGTGGCCAGCGC
>JBPPMF010000202.1:0-3343 GCA_051305915.1 Thiobacillus sp.
AGATTGCTCGAACCCATCGGCAATATCCCGCCAGCACAAGCTGAAGCCCAATATTACGCCATGCTGGACGCAAAGCCCATGGCCGCGTAACTTAAACCAAATAGCCTCCGGCAATCCCGGGGCGGTTCATAGTGCCGATCAGCCGCTCGATATGCCCGCCATAGTGCGGTGTGCGCACCGGCCTGTGGTCAATCGCGATGCCGTATTGCTCGCAGCCGCGCTTCAACGCTTCGGATCGGAACTCTTTGGCGTTGTCCAGGTGCAGCCGCTCGGGAATGCCGCGCACCGGCCAGACTGCATCGATGCCGCGCTCAGCCAACCAGTACTCTTTAGAGAGAGCGGCGTGGCTCAGGCAGAGCGCGACCGACGTTGCGGACGGTGGCTCCAGCGACAGGTGGAACCCCGCGACGCAGCGCGTGCAGACATCAATCGCCAGCGTCAGCCATGGGCGCTGAATCGGCTTCCGGGCGGCGCTGTCGACCACGATCACGTCGACAAGCGTGTGGTCAATCTGGATCAGCGACAGCGGCCAGTGCGCCTCAAGCGACCCCACTGCAGGCAGGTAGCGATCGCGAGCCGCCTTGCGGCCCTCTCGCTTTGTGACGACCTCGCGGGCAGGACGCATCTGCAGCCGCGCGGTAACTGTTTTGCGACTCGGTGCGGCCAGACCTGCTGCTATGCAGCGGCGCCGAACCTCATCGACAAGGTGGACAATCCGCGGCTGCTGGCGCGTCAGGTAGACGTTGTCGATCACCTCGTTGATCAGCGCATCGACCTCCTGATCAAGCAGGGATATGCCTTGCTCGGGGCCGCGACGGCGCGGCAACAGACTGGTGAGCCGTGCATCGGCGAGGTAGCGCCGCAGCAGCGCGTAGACATGCGTCGGTCCGCAGCCGAGTTCATCAGCGGCCGTCAGCACGTCGATGCGTTTGCGCGCCGGATTCTCCGCCAACCGCCGGACAACAGGCAGGCAGCGGCGGGCTTCATCCCAAGCCGCGGCGTCAACCATCGACAGATCGGGCGCGCTCATGGCGCCGTCACCTGCGTGTTCGCCGTGATCGGCATCGTTAGATCGGCGACAAGCGCGCCGCGCGCAATCAGCCGCCAGACCACGGCAAGACCCGCTTCGCGCGATACCGGTAGCACATCGACCAACTGGCCGAAGCTGGTCGCATGCGCGCGGGCATATGCGATCGCTCGTTCGGCCAGCGCCGCGTCAACCGGCGCGCTCCTGAGCGGCAGCAGCCGTTTCGCAGCTTCGAGCCGTGGACCACGGATGCCACGCTCCGTGGCGATCCTGAATTGTGCGCCATTGCTGTGCGCCCAACTCCGTGCCGCCGCAAATGCTGATCGAAAGCGGACCCATCCAGCCCGCAGGTCAGCACGATATTTGATCTCGACAATTGCGCAACGCCCGTCGCTCCAGTCGACGCGAAAGTCCGGCGTATATCGCCGCTGCCGGCCGTCATCCACAAAGCGGATCGTCACCGGCTGCGCAGTTACGACCGCGCCCGCATCCTCAAAGCTCGCAAGCGTCACAAAGTCCCGCTCAAGCGCGCTCTCATGCTCCGCCACCCCTGTTGCGAGGGCCTGGAACCCGGTCACATGCGACCGATGGCTGAGCGGAATGCGTCGCAGATCATCCTCCATCTGGAAAACGACTCAGTACGCAATCCTCGCACATTTTGGGATCAATTCACAGACATGGAACAAAACACATGGATGCAAACCCTTATGCGGACTCGGTTTCCGCTGCACACCGATTCACGAAACTTCGCACACCGACAAACGCGCGCAGTATTGCCAATGCGGCGCCACGCGCCATGAGCGATCTCACCGCGGTTGAACTGACCTGGATCGAGAAGAACATCGAGCAGTGGATTCGCTTTGGCAATTTCGCCGGGATGAAGATACTTGATCGCCGCCGCCGCGTCGTCAGCTTCGCACCGGACAGCATCTTCGCCATTGTCCGATGGGCTTCCAACGGCTTCGGAACACTCGTCTCGCGCATCGATATCGTGCGTGCGGTGGCGCCAGGTGAACCTTATCAGACGTTGCCGTTTGTCCATCCCGGCGGCGACATCCTGTTGCGTATCGAGGGTTGGCCGAAGGTCGAGCGGGTGCTGCAGGCAATCGATGCGATAGAGGCCATCGGCATTGATCCTGTCGAAGTCGCGCCGGATCATTGGCGGCACGTCCATAACCGTTTGATCGCCGGTTATGAGCCACGGCCCTACACGAAAAGGCGGCATGACGCCTGGCTGTTGCGGTGGAGGGCCGGGCCATGACGCGCTTCGCATTGTTCATTGCAACCTGTTTCGCCACGCTGGGCGTAGCGATGCCGACTATCGTAGACCTGCCTAAAAAACTCATCTGGAATGCCAGCGCCAGCATGCCGATTGGACTCTATGCCGTGCAGCCTCCGGATGGAATCGAGATCGCCGATCTTGCCGTTGTGGCACCACCCGAACCGGTCGCGAGTTTCCTTGAGGACGGCGGTTACATCCCGCGTGGGGTGCCGCTGATGAAGCAAGTTCTGGCGCTTCCAGGGCAGAGGGTCTGCCGGAAAAACTTTCTCATCACGGTCGACGGCAACGCCATGGGCATGGCGCGCAAACACGACAGCAGTGGCCGCGATCTGCCGGTCTGGCAGGGCTGCCGGACCATCGCCAGGGACGCGGTTTTTCTCATGAACTGGCAGTCCGCCGACAGTCTGGACGGTAGATATTTTGGCCCGCTTCCGGCCAGTTCAATTGTCGGCCGGGCGATGCCGCTGTGGACCGATGAGGACGGCGACGGCCACTTCGAGTGGCAAATAATCACCCGCTGACTCCCAACACAAACCAAACAACAGGAGAAACACCATGACACATATCGGCAGCTTCACACGCACCACCGGCGGCTATTCGGGCCGCTTGCGCACACTCACGCTCGACGTGGAACTCACCCTTGTTACGGTAGACAAAGGTGATGCGGAGAACGCGCCGGATTACCGCATTCATCTTGGCGAAGATACTGAGGGCCCCGAGGTTGGCGCTGGCTGGAAGCACAGCGGCAAGAAGGCCGGTGCATATGTCGCTCTGCTGATCGACGATCCCGTATTCACGCAGCCGATCCGCGCCAATCTGTTTCAGGCCGATGCCGATGGATCGACCTTCCATCTGCTGTGGAACCGCCGGTCGCGGCGCAATGGCGGGACGTGACGCCATGCGAACCGGTCAGTCTCTCGTCTTGCCTTACGCCTGCGCATACGCCGATACGCCGCCTGTTCGATTGATGAGTTTCGTTATATTCGTCGTCGCGGCTGTCATTGGACCACTCGCCATGGTTTCGGCGTCACCGG
>JBPPMF010000222.1:0-2203 GCA_051305915.1 Thiobacillus sp.
CCCATCTGCGCTTGTGCAGTGGTCATGCGCGCCAGTGTTGCCGGTTGGACCAGCTTGCCGTCAAGCAGCGCATTGGCGAATGCCAGAAGGTCACGCGCCGACGCGTAGCCGCCGCCGGCGGGCGAGCCACGCAGCGCCAGGCGTTGCCGGTCGTCCGAACCATCTGCGAGGTACCCGGTCGCTGCTGCCGCAGCGGTATCGTCGTTGCGATAGTGGTCGGCGTGCGTCATGCCGGCGGGCTGGTAGATGCGCTCGCGCGCAAGTTCGTAATAGTCGCGACCGGTGACGGCCTGCGCGATCAGGCCCAGCAACACATAGCCGTTGTTGGAGTACTTGAAATCCTTGCCCGGTTCGGCGGCCGGCGCGTCGGCCTGGATAAGTGCGCCGTACTCAGCCAGCGTGTCCAGCGTGGGTGCCGCCGCCTGGTGGGCCGGCCCCCAGTACTCGCCCAGGCCCGAGGTGTGGCTCAGCAACTGTGCAATCGTTACCTTCTCGCGCACGTCGGCCTGCGGCCACTCGGGCAGGTATTTTCCTGCCTTGTCGTCCCAGCCCAGCTTGCCTTGTTCAACCAGCTGCGCAATCAACAGGGCGGTAAACATCTTGTTGTTGGATGCGATGTTGATAGGCGTGTCGAGCGTCATTGCCCGGTGGACGGTGCGATCGGCTTCGCCATAGGCCTGTTCGATCAACACTTTCCCGCGATTGGCCACAAGCACCTGGCCCGTAAAGCCATCGCGCTTCGCCTTGTCGACGAGCTCGCGGATGGCCTGCGGCAGTTCGGCTTCGGTGACGGACGCAGGCGGCGCTGCATCTTCTGGCGGGCCGAGCAGAAAGCCCCGGATCTTGGATTCCGGCGGAGGACCCAGCAGCACGTTGAAAGCGATGGGCTCGCCGTCGGGGCCCCGTATCGCCATTTGAACCCGATCGCCCGATAGCTCGATGTTGTCAGGCGGATTGTCACCAATGTCCTTGTGCACCTGGTCCAGGATGTCGGCCCACGCGTTTACGCCACGCTTGGCGATGGCCTGGGGGTCGAAGTTTTCCTGGACGAAGCTGCGCCGTTGCTCGACGGTCGCGCCAAGAATGCGCAACAGGGCTTCGGCGCGCCTTGCGCCCATGGGCTCGCCCCCTGTGGCGGGTGGCGCTGCAGCCTGCGCCAAGGCCACGGCACACAACACGAACGCCAGGTATATCTGGCCCAATACACTGGTCTTTAAGCGCGTCGACATGGCAGGACTCCCGTTGGCTCAGTGCAAAGGATGCGAGAGTGCCCTGAAGGGTCGCAGTCAATTGATCCACTTCGCTGTCTGTCACCTGGCGAACTGACGCAGGTCAGCGCTGCTCGAACTCGACACGATCGCGCCCCGCATTTTTGGCTGCGTACAAAGCTGCGTCGGCGCGGGCGAGCAGCGTTTCCACCGACTCGGTGCCCCGATGCGCCGCCACGCCTGCGGAAAACGTCACCGGGCGGCCGTCGAGCAACGTGTCCCGAACCGCCGCCTGTATGCGCGCCAGCACCGGTTGCGCGTTTGCCGGCATGGCGCCGGGCAGGACCAGCAGGAATTCCTCGCCGCCCCAGCGTCCTAGCAGGTCGCCGTCGCGCAGCAATTGCCTAGCCACATTGGCGAAGCCCTGCAGCACCCGGTCGCCGGTGGCATGGCCCAGCGTGTCGTTGACCTGCTTGAAGTTGTCCAGGTCGATCATCGCAATCGTCACCGGCATTATTCCGCGTCGCGAATGGGTGATGCTGGTCGTCAGCGCATTGAGGATGGCGCGTCGGTTGGGCAGCCCGGTGAGCTCGTCGGAAATGGCAAGTCGCTCGACCGCTATCAGTGCTTCCGCTAGCGCCGCGCGCTGGTGGTGCAGCTTATTGCGCAAAGCCGACAAGCGTGCGGCTACCAGGGCAAAGGCGGGCAGCACGACCACGATCATCAGGAGGTTGTTGGCGTCCACCAGTAGCGGAGCTGCTGCGTCCTGTGAATCAAACCAGTGCGGCAGCATTTGCCTGATTGCCACGGCGGCGGCCAGGCAGGCGAGGGCGAACAGCGTGACCCAGCCGATCTGCCGGAAGCGCAGCGAGAACGCCGCGAAGATGAAGACCACCATCAGTGGAAACAGCGCCGAGGTGCGCATCGGGCCACAGATCAGGTAACCCCAGTTCACCGCGATAACGCCCATGGATAGTTGCCACATGGTCATGGAT
>JBPPMF010000240.1:0-22267 GCA_051305915.1 Thiobacillus sp.
TGTATAAGAGACAGGCCCGCTTCTCGCCGCACGCCGACACCCTCAAACTCAACCCTGTGCTGGCCGAACTGTGGCAGCGCCGGCCGCCCGATCCAGCCCCCATCCTCCAGGTCGGCGTCACTCTCACCCACCTCGTCGAACACAGCCAGGTCACGCGCGACCTGTTCGACCCCAACGACCAGCACGAAACCCTCAACAACGTGCTCGACCAAATCAACCAGCGCTACGGCCCCAACACCCTGTATTTCGGCGGTGCCCACAGCGGCCGCGGCGCCGCGCCCATGCGCATCGCCTTCAGCCACGTCCCCGAATTGCAGGTGGAAAGTGACGGATAAGGGTTGACCGAAACGCGCGCCATCTCTAGAATGCGCGCTTCCCATTCCCCGATAGCTCAGTCGGTAGAGCGACGGACTGTTAATCCGCAGGTCCCTGGTTCGAGCCCAGGTCGGGGAGCCAAATTCCTTTAGTTTCAAGCCCTTGTCGGGCCTCTGCTAAGACCGCCGATCAAAATCGGCAACCACTTAGGAGCCTGACATGAAAGAAGCTGAAAATGCCCAAGCTGTTGCACCAGCCGGCACCGTGGCGGAAATAGACACAAAATATCTCGACGCCTATCAGGGTCGGGATTCTTCACGCTATCACCGCATCAAGACCTGGACCCGCCTGCTCGGCGACAAGGTTTTCGCGGAAATCACCCCCGAAGATATCGACGACGCCATGCGCACGCTCGCCAGTGAGCCCGCCAAGGTCTACAGCGGCCGCGACGCCGACGACAATCCGATCTTCAAGAAAAAATCCGGACAGCGCAGCGGCGCAACACTGAACCGCTACCTGGTCGCGCTCGCCGCGATGTTCACCTGGGCCAAGCGCCAGCGCCTGGTGCCGCGCGGCTTCGATTCGCCAACCCGACACGTCGAAAAGAACCCCGAAACGCGCGGCCGCGTGCGCTACCTGACCGACGATGAACGCGACCGCCTGCTGGCGGCATGCGTCGAATCGACATGGACGCGGCTTTATGTGTTCGTGCTGATGGCTCTCACCACCGGCGCGCGGCGCGGCGAGCTGCTCGGCCTGCGCTGGTGCGACGTCAACCTGGAACGTGCCGAGGCCGAATTGCACGACACCAAAAACGGCGATCGCCGCGTGCTGGTGCTGCTGCCGCAGGTGATCGCCGAGCTGATGCGATTCGCGCCGAAGGATGCCACCACCAGCCAGGCGCTGGTCTTTCGCAGCCGGCTGCGGCCGTCGCAGCCCTACTCGACCGCCAAGGTATTCAACGAAGCCGTCGCGGCCGCCACGATCAAGAATTTCCGCTTCCACGATTGCCGCCATTGCACCGCGTCTTACATGGCGCAAAGCGGCGCGTCGCTGCTGGAAATCGCCGACACGCTCGGGCATCGCCAGCTTCGCATGGTGCAACGCTATGCGCACCTGAACACTGACAGCCGGCGTCGACTGATGACGCGGGTTTTCGAGGACCGCGTGTGATGAACAAGCGACCGAAACTCGGCCGTCCTTATGGCAGTAGTAACGACAATGTCCGAGGCCACCTGTTGAGGATGGCTATTTCCTCACTCTCCGAACTGAGTGACAGCAGCCAGCACGTTATTGATTGGGCGTATAAGCATCACACCGCTGAAGGGCGAGCAGAGCAGCAGCCGTAGCATTCAGCCCGCACCACCCACACCGCCCGCCGCTTTGGCGGGTTTTTTGTGCGCGACCCTAAAACCGCCCGTCCGGAACGGTTCCATAAAATTGCGCCTGCTGACGACACCAGCCACCGCGCCTGGAAAATCCTACACCAGCCCTACATGGGACAGACAGAAGCAAAAAGGCCACCCACAAAGGTGGCCTAAGTGCTTGATTCAATTGGTGCCACTTGTCGGAATCGAACTGACGACCTACCGCTTACAAGGCGGTTGCTCTACCAACTGAGCTAAAGTGGCGACGGGCGACATTATAACGATGTCGCGCGATGGATGATTCGATTACTTGACGACTTTAAGCGAGGGCCTGCCCTTGGGTGTAGCAGGCATATCGCTCGCCGCGGGCGGCGGGGAGGGTTCGGGTGACTCGGGTGCCTCGACGGGTTCGAAATGCAGGCCTTGTCCATTCTCGCGCGCGAAGATGGCCATGATCCGGTCGACCGGGACGGAAATCTCGTGCGAGACACCGCCAAAGCGCGCGGAGAACTGGATCCAGTCGTTGTCCAGCATGAGATTGCGCGTTGCCCCGGCACTGATGTTCAGCACAATCTGGCCGTCCTTTATGAAGCCGGGCGGCACGCGGGTACGGCCATCCACCGCAACCAGAAGTTGCGGGGTGTAACCCGAGTCCGAGCACCATTCATACAATGCTCGGATCAGATACGGCTTGGTCGAAATCTCGCCCTCTGCCATGTCTTTTACTTGCGCAAAGCCTTTTCGGTCGGCGTCAGCGCGCTGATGAAGGCGGGACGGCTAAACAGGCGTTCACGGTACTTGAGCACCGGCGCCGCCACTTTTGGCAGTTCGATGCCGTAATGCTCAAGGCGCCACAACAGCGGTGCGATGGCTACATCCAGCATGGAGAACTCGTCGTTCATCAGGTACTTCTGCTTCGTGAGGATGGGCGTGAGCTGCGACAGGCTGTCACGGATTTCCACGCGCGCCTTGTCGGATCCTTTGCCGAGGCTGTGCTCCAGCGTGTTGACGTGGGTGAACAGGTCATGCTCGAAGTTGAACAGCACCAGTCGCGCACGTGCGCGCATGACGGGGTCCGGCGGCATTAACTGCGGATGCGGAAAACGCTCGTCGATATATTCGTTGATGATGTTGGACTCGGTCAGAATCAGATCGCGTTCGACCAGCACCGGCATTTTGCCGCTAGGGCTGATGCTGGCGACTTCTTCCGGCTTGTTGTGCATGTCGACATCGATGACTTCAAAATCCATGTCCTTTTCAAACAGGACGATGCGGCAACGGTGGCTGTACGGACAGGTACTACCGGAATACAAGGTCATCATGGCGGGGGCTCCCTAAGGTGGTGCGTGTGTGTTTAATGCTTAAAACGCCAACAGCCGGACACTGTCCGGCTGTTGGCGAGAAACTTGGCCAGGCTCAGTGGATGTCTTTCCAGAATTCTTTCTTCAGGTAATAGGCCACCACAAAGAAAACTGCCAGAAATAACAGAACAATGACGCCGAGCTGTTTGCGCTGAAGCTGGGCGGGTTCGCCCATCCAAACCAGGTAGTTGACCAGGTCGCCGACCATGGCGTCGTACTCGGCCAGCGTGACGCTACCGGGCTTGACCAGTTCAAGACGCTCGATGACTTCATGCTCACCCTCTTTTTTGTAGACCGGCGCCATCTCGCCCTGCAGGTTCCACATCACATGCGGCATACCCACTTTGTCGAACACGGTGTTGTTCCAGCCGGTGGCACGCGTGTCGTCACGGTAGAAACCGCGCAGGTAGGTGTAGAGCCAGTCGGCACCGCGTGCACGGGAAATTACGCTGAGGTCGGGCGGGGCGGCGCCGAACCAGAGCTTGCCGTCGGCCTTGCTCATGGCAATTCGCATGGTCTCGCCGGGTTTTTCAGCAGCGAACAGCAGGTTTTCCTTGATCTGGTCTTCGGTCAGACCCAGGTCCTGCATGCGCGAGTAGCGCATGACGTTGGCGCTGTGGCAGTTGAGGCAGTAGTTGACGAACATGCGGGCGCCACGCTGCAGGGAGTCCTGGTCAGCCACATTGACCGGGGCCTTGTCCAGGTGAACGTTGGCACCTGCCGCAAAGGCGAGGACGGGAGCTGCCGCCAGCAGGAAAAGAAAATTCTTCAAGCGTTTCATTTAGCCAGTCACCCTTTCCGGTTCCGGTTTGGTTTTATCAATCGAGGTATACCAGGGCATCAACAGGAAAAACAGGAAGTAAATCACTGAGAAGATCTGGGCAAAAATCGTCGCCACCGGGGTGGACGGCAACAGGCCAAGGTAGCCGAGACCGATAAAGGACACGATGAACAGGGCGAGCATGATCTTGTAGATCGGACCGCGATAACGGATCGACTTGACCTTGCTGCGATCGAGCCAAGGCAGAAAGAACAGGAACACGATCGACAGGCCCATCGCCACCACGCCGGGGAACTGCGAGCCGAACAGCGGCGGCACCGCACGCAGGATGGCGTAGAACGGGGTGAAGTACCACAGCGGCGCGATGTGCTCAGGCGTCTTCAGCGGATCGGCCGGAACGAAGTTGGCCGCCTCGAGGAAGTAGCCGCCCATTTCCGGCGCGAAGAACAGGATCGCCGAGAACACCATCAGGAAGACAATGACGCCGACGATGTCCTTCACCGTGTAATACGGGTGGAACGGAATGCCGTCGAGCGGAATGCCATTGGCATCCTTATGCTTCTTGATTTCGACACCGTCGGGGTTGTTGGAGCCGACTTCATGCAGCGCCACCAGATGAACCGCGACCAGCGCGATCAGCACCAGCGGCAGCGCGATAACGTGGAAGGCAAAGAAACGGTTCAACGTGGTGTCGGAAATCACGTAGTCGCCGCGAATCAGGATCGACAGGTCTTCACCGATGAAGGGCACGGCTGCGAACAGGTTAACGATCACCTGGGCGCCCCAGAACGACATCTGGCCCCACGGCAGCAGGTAGCCAAGGAAGGCTTCGGCCATCAGCGCCAGATAGATCAGCACGCCGAAAATCCAGATCAGTTCGCGCGGCTTGCGGTAGGACCCGTACATCAGGCCACGGAACATATGCAGATAGACAACGACGAAGAACATCGACGCCCCTGTGGAGTGCATATAGCGGATCAGCCAGCCCCATTCGACGTCGCGCATGATGTACTCGACAGATGTGAAGGCGAGCTCCGCATCCGGCTTGTAGTTCATGGTGAGAAAAATGCCGGTCACAATCTGGATTACCAGCACGAGCAGCGCCAGTGAGCCGAAGAAATACCAGAAGTTAAAGTTCTTGGGCGCGTAGTACTCGGACAGGTGCGCCTTGTAGGTAGCGGTGAGCGGGAAACGGTCATCGACCCAACCCATCATTTTTTGCAGGGCAGACATTCTTTATTTATCCTTGCAGGTGGTCAGCTTTAGGGTCCACACCGATCAGCAACTTGGCGTCACTGACATACTGATGCGGCGGGATCACCAGATTGGTCGGAGCCGGCGCGCCTTTGAAAACGCGTGCGGCAAGGTCGAAGCGAGAACCGTGGCAGGGGCAGAAAAAACCGCCCGGCCAGTCGCCGCCGAGGTCAGCTGCCCCGACATCCTTGCGGAAGGTAGGCGAACAACCGAGGTGGGTACAGATGCCGACCGCCACCAGGAATTCCGGCTTGATCGAGCGGGTGGCATTCTTGCAATAGGCGGGCTGTTGCGGCTGATCGCTCTTGGGGTCGGTCAGCTGATCGTCGTGCTTGGCCATCAGCGCCAGCATATCCGGGCTGCGATTGACGATCCACACCGGCTTGCCTCGCCATTCGACCGTCAGCAGCATGCCCGGCTCGACCTTGCTGATATCCACTTCAACCGGTGCGCCGGCCGCTTTGGCGCGCGCGCTCGGCAGCAAGCTCATCACCAGCGGAACGGCCACGCCGGCCACCGCGACTCCCCCGACAGCGCTGGTCGCAGCGATCAGGAATTTTCGTTTACGTGTGTCCACTTTTTGCCCATCAACTTCCTGGCTCATGTTTGTCTAACCTGAACGTGTTGCGATAAAACCGGCATTCTAACCAATTTGCCCCCTTCTCCGGAAGCCCGTCATAGCGATAACACGCTGCGCCAGCACCCCCTGGGCTATAATCTCCGCACGGCGAAATCACGCCAAGCCCCTGAATTTAATCACTATGCGCAAACTCTGGCTGCTTTTTGCCCAATCCACTACGGTGGCGCTGGGCGTGCTTTTCATCATCGTTCTGTTCAAACCCGAGCTGTTGCGCTGGCAACCACAGCAGCACAGCCTCACCATCCAGCAGGCGCAGCAGCCGGCACTGGGCGGGCTGGCCGCAACTGACTCCTTCGCGCCTGCCGCGACCAAGGTCATTCCGACGGTAGTCAACATCTTTACCCAGCAAAAGGTGCGCAATCAGGCACACCCCGCACTGCAGGATCCGATCTTTCGTTATTTCTTTGGTGACCGGCTGGATGCGCGGCCGCGCCAGGCATCCAACCTCGGCTCGGGCGTGATCGTAAGCCCGAATGGCTTCATCCTGACCAACCATCACGTGGTCGAGGCCGCCGATGAAATCCAGGTGGCGCTGGCGGACGGCAAGATACTGCACGCGCGCGTGGTGGGTGCCGACCCCGAAACCGATCTGGCAGTGCTGAAAATCGAAGCCAGCGACCTGCCTGCCATCACGTTCGCCCAAGCCGACAGCCTCAAGGTAGGCGACTGGGTGCTGGCGGTAGGCAATCCGTTCGGTGTCGGCCAGACCGTCACTGCGGGCATCGTCAGCGCGCTCGGCCGCACCCATCTCGGCATCAACACCTTCGAGAACTTCATCCAGACCGATGCCGCGATCAACCCAGGCAACTCGGGTGGCGCCCTGGTCGACGCGGCAGGGCATCTGGTTGGGGTCAACAGTGCGATCTATTCGCGTACCGGCGGCTCGCAAGGCATCGGTTTTGCCATACCGGTCAGCATTGCGCGCCAGGTGATGGAGCAGATCGTCAAATCCGGCAGCGTCACGCGCGGCTGGGTCGGCATCGAGGTGCAGGACCTGACCCCGGAACTGGCTGAATCCTTCAATCTGAAAACCGTCGAAGGCGCATTGATTGCAGGTGTTCTCAAAGGCGGGCCGGCCGACATCGGCGGCGTTCGTCCGGGCGATATCCTGCTCGCGGTCAACGGCAACAAAGTGACCGATTCGGCCTCGTTGCTCAACCTGATCGCCGCCCTTAAGCCCGACGAAACCGCACAGCTGACAGTGGTGCGCAAACAGCGCTCAGTCGATCTGAAAATCGAGATCGGGCGACGCCCGATCCAGCGTGCGCCAGAGCCAGCCCTGGAGCCTGAAATCAACTAAATCCGGGCCGCGCTTGCGCGGCCTGCTTGTTGCCTTCAGCGATGGGCGGCACCTGAACGCATTACGCGCCCGGGGTCGTCTGTGCCAGTACATGCACTCGAGTCGGAAACGCATACGCATCCCGCTCAAACGCAGGTATCCGCCAGCCAGCCGTTGTTAGTGCCAGCCGCTGCAATGCCGGATCGCGCAGACGCAGGCTGGCCAGGATCAACACATCGGACGGTGAATACAGCGCGCCATCGGCCAGCGCCGGCTGAGGCTGCAAAGTGCTCAGCAAGGGCTGGGCTTCGTGCTTCCAGCCCTTCTCGCTCCAGAACAATTGCCAGGCAACGCGCGCGAGCTGCCGTGCCTGGTCGCGCGACTGCCGGTTGCCGGTGGCGTCGGCATGGTCGAGCAGTCCCTGCACGACATAGGCGTAATCCTCCAGTTCGGCATGCGGCAGCACCTGGCCACGCGCTCGCGCTTTCAGCAGACGCCCGTCCCGAACCAGTTGCGTCAGCAGAAAACGTTGCAGCCTATCGGCATGCTGCCGGTAGACCGGGTCAAGCTGGATTGCCTGGCTAAAAGCCGACAGTGCCAGACCATTGAGGCCAGCGTTCAGCTTGTCGTCCTTGGGCAAGCTGCGGGCAAGGCGCAACGGGCGCAGGCTACGCGCAGCCTCGGCCAGCAGCCAGCTTTCAGCCGCTGTTGGTGTGCGGTATTCCACGGGCAGATAACCGTCATCGAAATGGCGCGGGGCATCGAGCTGCCATACCCGCCGCGCCGCCGCATAAACCTCGGGCGACAAGCGCCGCTTCAGTTCCTCGGGTTCCCACAAGTAGGTCGCCCCTTCCCTGCCCGCGTCGTCCACTGCCGACGTGCTGCTGTAGAGCCCACCGCTCGCATCCAGTAATTCGGTCCGCATGAAATCGAGTGTGCCGCGCGCAATGTCACGGTAGCGCGGCTGGCGCAACACGGTCGCGGCGCGCAGGTACAGCGTGGCCAGATGCGCGTTGTCGTACAGCATTTTCTCGAAATGCGGCGTATCCCAGCCCGGATCGGTGGTGTAGCGAAAGAAGCCGCCGCCGATGTGGTCGCGCAGGCCGCGCGCCGCCATCTGATCGAAGGTCAAACGCAGGAACTCGGCCAGCCTGGCATCCGGCTGCCGCGCCTGCCTTTCCAGTAAGGCGTGCAGTTGCGGCGACATCGGAAACTTGCTGACCTGGCCGAAACCGCCATGCAGCGTGTCCGCCTCCTGCCACACGCTGTCCAGAAACTGCTGCCAGGCACGTGCGGTACGGGCAGCCGTCATTGGCGCGCTGGCAGGCCGCATCGCGGGCGGCGGCGCTGCCTGCTTCGCCAGACGGCGAATGCCGGCAGGCTCGGCTGTCCAGCGTCCCGCGAGTTGAGTCAATAGTTTGCGAAAATCGTCCGCCGGCGCATACAGCACCACAAACGCCGGAAACCCTTCGGGGGTGACGAACGCATTCAGCGGCCAGCCGGCAACTCCATTGAGTTGCGCCGAAAAGGTTTGCAGCGCATCGTCCAGCCCGCTGTTGAGTTCACGGTCGACCTTGACCGGAATGAAATCGCGATTGAGCAACGCGGCAATCTGCGGATTTCTGTAGCTTTCGCGCTGCATGACGTGACACCAGTGGCAAGCGAAATAACCGACCGAAACGAACAGCAGCTTGTTTTCACGTTTGGCGCGAGCGATGGTGTCGACATTCCATTCCTGCCAATCCACCGGGTCGCTGCCGTGCAGGGCGAGATAAGGCGAGGGATGATCGGTCAGCCGATTGGCCGCGCCCGCTGCAGCAGGCAGCAACAGACTTAGCAGTAACGCGGCAAAGATCCTTGCACGCTCAAACCCGAACATAGGTCCAGCCCTGCTGGAGCCGGGTGACAATTTCGCCGATAGCGGTCGGCGCGGTCCGGGTGTTGGGCAGCAGGACGATCTGCTCACCATCTTGGGTGAAGCGGGCTATCGACTGGCCGCAAGCCACCCAGTACAGGTTGGCGTGGCGCCGCTTCATGTGCGCGATGCGTTCCGCATGCGGACTGCCCCCGGCACGCAGCAGACCAAGCCCCTGGCTGTTGGCGATGATTTCAAGCTGCATCGCCCGCCCTTGCTGCTCGGCCTCATCAAGAAAACGCTCGGCCTGATCCAGCACCGCCAGCATCTTGTCGGGCGCAGCGCTGTCGAGATGCAACATGACCCGATTCGGATCGGCCACATGTGCCAGGCTGACCGTCTGATAACCGCCAGGAATCATTACCGGCGCGGTTGCCTGGGTTTGTGATTCCAGGCCACGCAATACCCAGCCACCACTTAATCCCACCAGCAGGAACAGGCAACCGAAAGCGCAGCGCTGCATCAACTGACGCCGGGGCGCGGCAACCGGAGCCCGGCCACTGGTCATCGGCGGCTCGGCATACGCCAGCCGCACCATGCTCTGCAGGCTACGCAGGCTGCAAACACGCTGTGCCAGTTCCTTGTCCATACGCATCCGCGCGATCAGCTTTTCACTTTCAGCCACATCCAGTTCGCCATCAACGAAGGCATGCAGCGTTTCGTCCGAAACGGCAGGGTTCATTTCACACTCCTCAGCGAAGGCCGTGACGCAGTCTGCTGTGTCGTAGTGTCCAGCAAGGTTTTCAGACTGACACGTGCGCGCGACAGGCGGCTCATCACCGTGCCGACCGGAATGTCCAGAATCGCGGCCACTTGAGCATAGCCAAACTCTTCCAGATCGACCAGCGTCAGCACCTGGCGCTGCCCCAGCGGCAGACGCGCCACCGCCGCACGCACGCACGCAACCACCTGCTCGCGGTTGCAGCAAACGTCGGGCGTATCGGCGCCGGATTCAAGCGCGTCTTGCCAGTCCTCGACGTCGTCGAAATCGCGCCGGCGGCGCAGGTGATCGAGCCAGCAGTGATTCATGATCGATACCATCCACGCTTTCAGCGCTGCCTCGTCGCGCAACTGGGCACGCCGCGTCCAGGCCCTGAACAGGGTTTCCTGCACCAGATCGTCGGCCAGCGCCGCATCGTGGCACCAGGCATAGGCGATGCGGTAGAGCAGCGGGCGATGTGCCTCGACGCCGGGGCGAAACGGGCCAAACAGGAAGCGGCTGATCATGGTCATGTGGTGTGACGCGGGCTGTGGTTCATTTATTCCAGAAAAATTCACTGGCCGGAATGGAATAAGCTTGCCAGTCGCCGCGTCTTATTCATGCGCTTTCGATAAAGCGGATTGATTCAATATCAACAGGAGACTTACATGACACGCACACTGACCCCACTGATCGCTGCCCTGCTGCTGGCGGCCGCCCCCATGACCCACGCCACCACGACGGCCAAGAAGGCCAATGCAAAAACGACCGCACCGGCCCCCTTCGTCGAGAAAGTGGTTTATCACGTCAATGACGCCTCGCTTGCCCGCGTTGCTATGCGCAACATTCAGAACCATATCACCGCCAGCCCCGATGCCAAGATCGTGGTGGTCACGCATGGCAAGGGAATCGATTTTCTTCTGAATGACGCCAAGGATGACAAGGACGAGCCCTATCAGACCCAGGTAGCCGGTCTCAAGGAAAGGGGCGTCGATTTTCGCGTCTGCCGCAACACCCTCAAAGGACGCAATCTTGACGACAGCGCTGTGATGATGGATGCCCATGTGGTGCCGTCCGGCGTGGCCGAAATCGGCAAGCTGCAGGCCAAGGAAGGCTTCGTCTACCTGAAGCCCTGAGGACTCCGCGTGCAAAACGACCTGCGAAGTCGTATGGCCTGAATCGCAATTGATGCAATCCGGCATGCCGACCCCGGTACGGGGTCGGCATTTTTTCATGCGCTGCGGATAAAGTGCTCGCGGTAATACTTCATCTCGTCGATGGATTCGTAGATATCCGCCAGCGCCTCGTGCTTGTTCGACTTCTTGAAGGCTTCGGCAAGACCCGGCCGCCAGCGCTTGGCCAGTTCCTTCAGCGTGCTGACATCAAGGTTGCGGTAATGAAAGAAGGCTTCCAGTTGCGGCATGTAGCGGGCCATGAAGCGCCGGTCCTGGCAGATCGAGTTGCCGCACATCGGCGACGTCCTCGCCGGGACGTGCTGTTTCACGAATTCCAGCATCTGCGCCTCGGCGTCGGCGTCGCTCAATTGTGACGCCTTGACACGGTCGATCAGCCCCGATTTGCCGTGCGTGCCCTTGTTCCAGTTGTCCATCGCATTCATCACTTCGTCGGGCTGGTGCACGACCAGCACCGGGCCTTCGGCCACAGTATTGAGGTCGGCATCGGTGACGACGATGGCGATTTCGATGATGCGGTCGGTGTCGGGCGACAGGCCGGTCATTTCCATGTCCAGCCAGAGCAGATGTGTGGGGTTGAGCGCCATGACGATTTCCTGAATTGAACAAGCCGTATTTTCGCATAGACCACACCTATCACGGGGTAGCAGAAGGTCCGGCTTGCAGCCATAATCAAGGCATTCCAACCTGGAGCCTGGCCATGAAAACCCTGACTATTCTGTTCGCTGCGGCGATTCTTTCCACCGCAGTCCACGCCGATCCCTTCGCCAAAGGCGACGCCAAGACCGGCAAAATCCTGCACGACAAGTCCTGTGTCAATTGCCATGTCAGTATGTTTGGCGGCGACGGCAGCAAGATCTACACGCGCGCCGACCGCAAGACGCAGAGCGCACAACAGTTGGCCGCCCGTATTTCCGGCTGCAACGCCAACACCGGCGCCGGCTGGTTCCCGGAAGACGAGGCGCACGTGGCCGCCTACCTCAACCAGCAGTACTACAAGTTCAAGAAGTAAGGAGTTTCGTCATGTCGACCATTGTTGAAGAACTCGTACGCAAGAAATGCGCGCCCTGCGAAGGTGGTGTCGCGCCGCTGACCGATGCGCAAATCGGTCCCTTGCTGAAGGGCTTGCCCGGCTGGCAACGCGATGGCGTGAAAATTGCCAAGGAATTCAAGTTCAAGGATCACTACCAGGCGCAGGCTTTTACCAACGCGGTGATGTGGGTGTCGCACCGCGAAGATCACCACCCCTACCTCATCGTCGGCTACAACACCGTCAAAGTGGAATTCTGGACCCATGCCATCGACGGCTTGTCGGAGAACGATTTCATCTGTGCGGCCAAGGTCGATACGCTTCTTGAGATTTGAGCCTCAAGTTGCCGCCGCGTTGACCCGTTTAGCACTGTCTACTTCCCCCACAAGGACCAGCCTGATCATGGACTGGATGGAAATCATCGGTGCCCACGTGATGTGGAAACAACGCCTGACCACCCTTCTCGCTGGCGAGAGTACGGAAAACCTCGATCCTGAAACAATCCGGTTGGACGACCGTTGCGCCCTGGGCAAGTGGCTTTATGGCGAAGGCACCGCCATGTCTCAATTGCCACGATACGAGGAAGTGCGTGGCCTCCACGCCCAGTTCCATCAATATGCGGCAGACGTGGTCAACCTGCACCTGGCCGGCAATGCGGCCGAGGCCGAAAAACTGCTTCTGGGCGACTACTCCAAGCTATCCGAAAAACTCAAACACCGGATTGTCGGCCTGTCGCAGCAGGTGAAATCGGCTCCCAACGGAATCCCGCCATTCTGAACACCCTTACCGGACAGGTTGTCGCCGCCTTCAGCCGCCGTTTCATCGTCGAAACCGCCGAAGGCAATCTGCCGTGCCAGGTCAAGGGCCGCCGCCTGCAGGTGGTGTGCGGCGACCAGGTCGAATTCCGGCACGATGGCGATGCCGGGGTGATCGACACAGTGCTGCCGCGCGCCAGCCTGCTTTACCGTTCCGACGCTTTCAAGACCAAGGCAATTGCCTCCAACGTCACCCAGCTTGCTGTGGTGGTGGCGGCACGGCCGAGCTTTTCGATGGAACTGGTGCAGCGCTGCGTCCTCGCCGCCGAAGACCAGGATATCGCCAGCCTGCTGATCCTCAACAAGGCCGACCTGCCGGAAACGCCAGCCGCCCGCGAGCGTCTGAATCTGCTCACCCGCATCGGCTATCCGCTTGTCATGCTGTCGGCGCTCACCGATGTAACGCCGCTGCGCCCAGCCCTGCACGGCCACACCACGCTGCTGATCGGCCAGTCCGGCATGGGCAAGTCGACGCTCATCAATGCGATGTTTCCCGATGCCGACGTGCTGACCGCCGACTATTCCGAGGCGCTCGACAGCGGGCGCCACACCACCACCCACACCCGCCTGCACCGGCTGGATGCCGATTCGGCGGTGATCGATTCACCCGGCCTGCAGGAATTCGCCCTGCAGCATATGGACGCCAACGCACTGGCGCATGCATTCGTCGAGTTCCGTCCGTTTTTGGGGCAATGTCGCTTCCGCGACTGCAAGCACGAGACTGAGCCGGGCTGCCGGCTACAGGAAGCCGCCACGGCAGGCGAGATCGATCCGGCACGATTAAAGTTGTTCCAGAGCCTGCGCCGACTGCAACATCACGCCGCCCAGCGCCTATAAAACAAAGTTGTTCGCACCACAAGGAGACCGATCATGAAAACGATTCTGCTTGCGTTGACAATACTGTGCCTGGGTTTGGCCATGCCGGTCCAGGCCGCAGGTAAATGGGTGGCGACGCCCTATGCCCCCGCCCGCGTCATGTTCGAGTTCTATCTGGATAATCCGCAGAAAATTGGCGGCGCGCTCTACTGGGTGCGCTCGCTGATGAACCCCCTGCAGGCCGCGCCCTACGGCTATTCACCGGAGGACATGAAAATCGTCGTGCTGATCCACGGCACCGAAATCGTAACGGTGGCGAAGCATAACGAGGCGAAATATCAGGAGGCGGTTGACCGCATGCGCTACTACGCCGATCTGGGCGTGTCGTTCAAGGTATGCGGTCAGGCCGCGGAGGATTACGGCTATGCGTTGCAGGACTTCCAGGATTTCATCGAGGTCGTGCCCAATGCCATCACCGAACTGGCGCACTGGCAGCAGCAGGGCTATGCGCTGATCGTCCCGCAGATCATGAGCAAGACGATCAACATCGAGTCGATCCGCTAGTCAGCAGATCTTATTCCGTTTCTAAGCAATAAGATCGCCAAGGCGAACCGCAGACAGTGCTGGAGCACGGCAAGGTGGTGCGTGGTTGCTGACGCTTCAGCGTCTTGCAACCACGGCTACTCCTTGCAGGTAAAGCCGACAAAGAGATTATTGTTTATAAACGGAATTACTCAGGCCAGTGCTTGATATAGCGCTTGAGCAGGCTGTTTTCAAAGTTCGCTTCCTTCAGACTGGCGCGTGCCACATCGTGGAAAGAAATGATGCCGAGCAGTTTGTTTCCATCGAAAATCGGCAGGTGGCCGATGTGCGATTTGGTCATCACGTCACGCGCATAATCCACTGAGTCTTCGGCACTGGCCACCACCGGCTCGGTGACCATGATGCTGCTGACCGCCGCATCCTTGAGATCGCAGCCATGCTTGACCATGCCCTGCACCACGTCTCGTTCGGTCAGCAGCCCCATCATCTCGCCGTGATTCAGCACCACCAGTGACCCCACCCCCAGCTCGACCATTCTGGAGACGGCGCTTTCCACCGAATCGTTAGGGGCAATGCTGTAGATGGTGTCGCTTTTGAGGGTGAGAATTTCGCGAATCTGCATGATGATCTCCGGGGTCAGCGTAGTGAATGTCGAATGATAAACGAGGTTGAGCGGCCTTTACGTCCTGACCAGTCCGGCTTCGACCTGGCGGCGATTTTCAGCGCCGGTCAGCACCTCGACCAAGGCCAGCGCAAAATCCATCGCCGTGCCGGGGCCGCGCGAGGTCAACACCTTGCCGTCCTGCACCACCGCAGCGGTACTGACGGTCACGTCGGGCAAACTGTCGAGAAAACCAGGGTAACTGGTCGCCTGCTTGCCCTTAAGCAATCCAGCTTCGGCCAGCACCATCGGCGCGGCACAAATGGCGGCGGTATATTTTCCCGCGGCTGCCATTTTTTTCAGCAGTTCGAGAATGCGCGCGTCGTCCTTCAGGTGCGATGCGCCCGGCATCCCGCCCGGCAGTACCACCATGTCGTACTCGTCCTGTAGCGCCACGTCGAGCGTAACGTCCGGCACCAGTTGCACGCCACGGCTGGCCATGACGATGCCAGGCTTGAGTCCGGCAGTCACCACGTCGATGCCGGCACGACGCAACAGATCGATGATGGTGACGGCTTCGAGTTCTTCGCAGCCGTCCGCCAGAGGAACCAGAACCTTGGCCATGCGCGTCTCCTAATTTTTAGTCGCGGAAATTCTGATACTGCAGCGGGAAATCGGTGATGCTCTTGCGCACCAGCGCGATAGTGTCCTGCAGCAAGTCGCGCTTGGCGCCGGACACGCGAACCGTGTCGCCCTGAATGCTGGCCTGCACCTTGAGCTTGCTGTCCTTGATGACTCGGACAATCTTCTTCGCCAGTTCGGTCTCGACGCCGGTCTTCACCGTCACGCTGCGCTTGACCTTGTTGCCCGAGACTTTCTCGACGTTGCCGATGTCCAGGCACTGCACGTCAACCCCACGCTTGGCGAGCTTCTGCGCCAGAATGTCATGGACCTGATCAAGCTGAAAGTCGGTGTCGGCATGCAGTGTCAACACATAATCCGCCTGCTCGACGCGCGCATCGGAACCTTTGAAGTCGAAACGGGTAGACACTTCCTTGTTCACCTGCTCGACCGCGTTGCGCACTTCCTGCTTGTCGACTTCGGACACGATATCAAAACTCGGCACTTTGATTACTCCTCAACATTCATCACAAACGACTGCACCGCCAACCCGGTTTCATCATGAAATTCGCGCCACCCCACTTCGTCAGCGTATCGGCCGCAATCGCAATGCGGCCGTCTTTCTTGACGACAGTGACGGTAGTCATCGCCTAGGCGAAATGGCAGACGTAGTGATACGGCTCGCCGGAAACTTCGATGTCGAAGCTGGAATTGCCAGGCACATTGAACGACTGCCCCGCACCGTAGGATTTCCATTCGTTCTCACCGGCCAGTTTGACCCGACAGGAGCCCGCCACGGTTTCCATGATTTCCGGCACGCCGGTGTTGAAGGTGAGCGTGGACGGCATGATCACGCCGACCGATTTTTTCGTGCCGTCGGCAAACTGCACGGTGTGTGACACGCACTTGCCGTCAAAGTACACATTGGCCTGCTTGAGGACGGCGACATTATCGAACTGGGACATGCTTATTTCCTTTTGGCGTCGAGTTTCGCTGCGATGCGCAGGCGTAGCGCGTTGAGTTTGATGAAACCGCCCGCGTCTTTTTGATCATAGGCGCCGGCGTCATCTTCAAAGGTGGCGATGGTGGAATCGAACAGCGAGTCGCGCTTCGAATCGCGACCGGCGACGATGACGTTGCCTTTGTAGAGCTTGAGCCGCACGCTGCCGTTGACGTTCGCCTGGGTGTGGTCGATCAGCGTCTGCAAGGCCACACGCTCGGGCGCCCACCAGTAGCCGTTATAGATCAGGCTGGCGTAGCGCGGCATCAGGTCGTCTTTCAGGTGCGCGACTTCGCGATCGAGCGTGATCGATTCGATTGCGCGGTGCGCTTTCAGCAGAATCGTGCCGCCAGGGGTTTCGTAGCAACCGCGCGACTTCATGCCGACGTAGCGGTTTTCCACCAGGTCGAGACGGCCGACGCCGTGCTTGCCGCCGATTTCGTTCAGCTTCGCCAGCACTTCGTGCGCCTTCATCGCCTGGCCATTGATCGCCACGACGTCGCCGCGCACGTAATCGAGGGTGAGGTATTCAGCCTGATCGGGCGCCTTTTCCGGCGACACGGTCCAGCGCCACATATCCTCCTCGGCTTCGGCGTTGGGGTCTTCCAGGTGACGGCCTTCGTAGGAGATGTGCAGCAGGTTGGCATCCATCGAGTACGGGCTGCCGCCAGCCTTGTGCTTCATGTCCACGGGAATGCCGTGGGCTTCGGCGTAGGCGAGCAGCTTCTCGCGGCTCAACAGGTCCCACTCACGCCAGGGCGCGATCACCTTGATGTCGGGTTTCAGCGCATAGGCGCCGAGTTCGAAACGCACCTGGTCGTTGCCCTTGCCGGTGGCGCCGTGACAGATGGCATCGGCGCCGGTTTCGTTGACGATGTCGATCAGGCGCTTGGCAATCAGCGGCCGCGCGATCGAGGTGCCCAACAGGTATTCGCCTTCGTACACGGTGTTGGCGCGAAACATCGGGAAAACGAAGTCGCGCACGAATTCCTCGCGCAGGTCGTCGATATAAATCTGCTCGGGCTTGATGCCGAACTGCAGCGCCTTGGCGCGCGCCGGTTCAAGTTCTTCACCCTGGCCCAGATCGGCGGTAAAGGTCACCACCTCGCATTGGTAGGTGTCCTGCAGCCATTTCAGGATGACCGAGGTGTCGAGGCCGCCGGAATAAGCCAGTACAACTTTCTTGATGTCGCTCATGGTGTGTATAAATCAGTGAGTGGAACCGGAGGTATTTTTGTCGATGATTTCGATCTGGCCGGGGAAGCCGCCGATCTTCAGGATATCGAGGTTGGTGGCCTGGCTGGCTTTTTCAATTTCGATGCCGACCACGCGACCGTCTTCTGACAGATTGAACACGATGCCTGCGTGCGCTTCCCACGCCTGTGCGGGGTTTTCGGGACTGAGTTCGACATAGAGCGAATCCATGTCCTTGAAGTAGGCGATATTCATGAATCGATTTTTCCCAACAGTAAATATTCCATCAACGCCTTCTGCACATGCAGGCGGTTCTCGGCTTCGTCCCACACCACCGACTGCGCGCCGTCGATCACCTCCGCGGTGACTTCCTCGCCTCGATGTGCCGGCAGGCAATGCATGAAGACAGCGTCGGACTTCGCCACCGCCATCATGTCGGCATCGACCTGCCAGTCGGCAAAGGCTTTCAGGCGTTCGTCGTTCTCGGCTTCCCAACCCATGCTGGTCCACACATCGGTGGTCACCAGATCGGCGCCACGACAGGCATCCATCGGGTCGACAAAACTCTCGAAATGGTCAGTGCCATACAGACCCGCACGTTCCGGCTCGACTTCGTAGCCGGGCGGCGTCGACACGTGCACGTTGAAACCCAGCACCTCGGCGGCCTGCAGCCAGGTGTTGCACATGTTGTTGGAATCGCCGACCCACGCCACCGTCTTGCCCTGGATCGAACCGCGATGTTCGATGAAGGTGAAGATGTCGGCCAGGATCTGGCATGGGTGGTATTCGTTGGTCAGGCCGTTGATCACCGGCACGCGCGAATGCGCAGCGAAACGTTCGATGATGTCCTGCTCGAAGGTGCGGATCATCACGATATCGACCATGCGCGAGATCACCTCACCCGCGTCTTCCACCGGCTCACCGCGCCCCAGTTGAGTGTCGCGTGTGTTGAGGTAGATCGCCGAGCCGCCGAGCTGGTGCATGCCCGCCTCGAATGAAAGCCGGGTGCGGGTCGAGCTTTTCTCGAAGATCATCGCCAGCGTACGGTCGACCAGCGGGTGATACGGCTGGTAGCGCTTGAAGCGCGACTTGATCAGCCGCGCACGCTCGAACATATACAGCAGTTCGTCGCGCGACAGATCCTTGAATTGCAGAAAATGTCTCAGCATCACGCCGCCTGTTGCAGGTAGTTTTTGACGATGCCGGACACCGCCGCGACCAGCGCATCGACCTCGGCCGCGCCATAAATCAGCGGCGGCACCAGGCGAATGACCGTGTCGGCGGTGACATTGATCAGCACGCCGGCGTCGCGCGCCACCGCCACCAGTTCGCCGCAGGGGCGATCGAGTTCGACGCCGATCATCATGCCTTCGCCGCGGATATCGACCACGCCGTGCACGCCACTCAAGGCAGCGCGCAGGCCGGCACGAATCGCCTCGCCGCGCACGCGCGCGTTGTCGAGCAGCTTCTCGTCCTCGATCGCGTCGAGCGTCGCCAGCGCCGCTGCGCAGGCCAGCGGGTTGCCGCCGAAGGTCGAGCCGTGGTTGCCCGGCTTGAACACGTCCGCCGCCGCGCCGCGCGCCAGGCAGGCGCCAATCGGCATCCCCGAACCCAGGCCCTTGGCCAGCGCCATGACGTCCGGCATCACGCCGGAATGCTGGTAACCGAACCAGGTACCGGTACGGCCGATGCCGGTCTGTACTTCGTCCAGCATCAGCAGCCAGCCGTGGGCATCGCAAATCTGCCGCAATTCAACGAGAAACTCGGAGGGCAGGATGTTGATGCCGCCTTCGCCCTGCACCACTTCGAGCAGCACCGCGACCACACTCTTGTTGTGCTCGGCGACGTGGCGGATGGCGTCCAGGTCGTTGAACGGCACCCGCGCAAATCCAGTCAGCAGCGGCTCAAAGCCCGCCTGGATCTTGCGGCTACCGGTTGCCGTCAGCGTCGCCATGGTGCGGCCATGGAAGGCCTTTTCCATCACGATAATGGTCGGCACCTCGATCCCCTTGCCATGGCCATACCGGCGCGCCAGTTTGATCGCCGCCTCGTTGGCCTCGCAGCCCGAGTTGCAGAAAAAAGCCTTGTCCATGCTGGCCAGTTCGCACAGGCGATCAGCCAGTTCTTCCTGCCGCGGCACGCGATACAGGTTGGACGTATGGATCAGCGTCGCAGCCTGGTCGGCAATCGCCTTCACCAGTTTGGGATGGGCATGGCCCAATCCGTTCACTGCCACGCCGGCAACCGCGTCGAGATAACGCTTGCCGGCTTCATCCCACAGGTAAGCGCCTTCTCCGCGCACGAACGCAACCGGCTGGCGCGCATAGGTGTTCATCAAATGTGTTGTCATGGCAGTCCCCAACCAGGCGGTCAAAGTGGCTGTTCTTGAAATAGAAAACGGCGGCCTAAGCCGCCGTGCTTGTCATGCAGCGCCTTGATTATAGGCTGAAAAGCGCCGAGTGAGACATCCCGGTTGCCATGAAGAACAACATCGGAATCGACAGCATCGTGTTGGTGCGCGATGCCAGGAAAGCGATGCGGCGCGCCTTGTTTTTCTCATCGTCGGTTGCCGACACCATGCCCAGAATCTTCTTCTGGTTCGGCCAGATCAGCACCCACACGTTGAACAGCATGATGGTGCCGAGCCAGGCGCCAATGCCGATCGGACCCATGCCGTTGCGCAGCAGGAAAGCATCCATGAAATATGGACCCAGCAAAGCCGCGCCCGAAATCCAGGTCAGCACGGCCGCCCAGCGGAAAAACAGCAGGGCGCGCGGCGCGACGTGCTTGGTGATGCCCGCAGCGGTGCCATCGGCAGCGGCATTTTTCAGCGCGGCTACCTGCACGAAGTTGAAGTAATACAGCAGGCCGATCCACATGATGCCAGCCATGAAATGGGTCCAGCGGGACAGCGCAGAGACGATATCGATATGTTCCATTGCGATTTCCCCTTAAGCCAAAAAGTTTCTGGCAAATACAAACAGCACCACTGTCAGCACCAGGCCGGCGATGACGGTTCCCCACAAGGAATCCAGCGGGTTTTTCATAGTTCTCTCCTCAGTTTTGAAGTTGTTAAGCGAATTGTTGACGGATTTGCTCAGGTAAGCCGGCGCAAGTATCTTCAAAATGGCGTGGCTGCGCAAGCGCCGCCCACTCCCCCGCTGGCTGCATGCTAAAATCCGCCAACTCCTTCAGCCGCCCGCCTGCCCACCCATGGATGACGCTTCCGCCAACGCTCCCTTCATCATTCGCGGCATCACCACCAAGGGCGCCCGCTTCCGGCCAAGCGACTGGGCCGACCGCCTGGCTGGCGCATTCGCGGTCATCGACCCCAACAACCGCACCAATTATTCGCCTTACGTGCAACCCACCACGCTGGACGGCATCCGCTGCGTGGTGGTGGACAAGCAACTCAAGGCAACCGACCCCAACGCTTACCGCTTTTTGCAGACCTTTGCCGAAACCAACGAATTGCTTACCGAAAACGCTGACTGAGCGCGCCAGCACCTGAAATCAAGATGTAAAAAACGCCGCAAATGCGGCGTTTTTTATGGCTGCTCGAGTTTCCACTCGAGCAAAACCGGCACTCAGGCCATGTTCTTGACAGCAAGTGACAAGCGGCTCTTATGACGTGCAGCCTTGTTCTTGTGCAGGATCTCCTTGTCGGCGATGCTGTCGATCAGGCTCACGGACGTCTGGTAAACCTGCTGGGCTGCAGCCTTGTCGCCGGCTTCGATCGCCTTGCGCACTTTCTTGATCGCGGTGCGGAATTCCGAGCGCTGGCTCATGTTGCTGTCGCGCTGGGCGCTGGCTTGACGTGCGCGCTTGCGCGCCTGGGCGGAGTTCGCCATATGTTCTGCTCCTGATAAGCCCCGCCAGAGGCGGGGCAATTGAGTTGTAAGCACCCCGCACGTGACAGGGCAAATAATCCATGCACCACGCCAGCGAGGCGGGGTAATTTATCTTGAAGTGCCCTATTTGACACGGGGCAGATTCACTAAAGCCCGCGATTGTACGGGAAACCCCCGCAATAAATCAAGCAGCTTGTGCGTATGGTTGCAGTTGGCGCGCCCGCCCCGCACAATGCGCGCAAAACGCCACCACTCGATGAATCTCCTCAAAACCCTCGCTGCGGTCAGCAGCATGACCCTGCTCTCCCGCATCCTGGGATTCGCGCGCGACGCCATTATCGCCCGCGTATTCGGCGCCGGCATGCTGACCGATGCCTTCTTCGTCGCCTTCAAGATTCCCAACCTGCTGCGGCGCCTGTTTGCCGAAGGCGCGTTCTCGCAGGCCTTCGTGCCGATTCTGGCGGAATACAAGAACCGCCGCGGCCACGATGCCACCCAGACTCTGGTCAATCAGGTGGGCACCATATTGACGCTGGCGCTGGTCGGGATCGCCCTGCTCGGCATCATCGGCGCACCGTGGGTGGCCTATGTCAGCGCGCCCGGTTTCCGCGCCGATCCAGACAAGTTCGAACTCACCGTCACCCTGCTGCGCATCACTTTTCCCTATATCGTCTTTATATCCCTTGTCGCGCTGGCGGCGGGCATTCTCAACACCCACAGCAAGTTTTCGGTGCCGGCGTTCGCACCGGTGCTGCTCAACGTCGCCATGATCGCCGCCGCGCTGTGGCTGGCGCCCTATTTCGACCCGCCGGTGCTGGCGCTGGGCTGGGGCGTGGCGATCGGCGGCGTGCTGCAGCTGGCGTGGATGCTGCCGCACCTGCTGAAGATCCGCATGCTGCCGCGTCCGACCCGGCATTTCGACGATCCCGGCCTCAAGCGCATCCTCACGCTGATGGCGCCCGCCACGCTGGGCGTCTCGGTCGCGCAGATC
>JBPPMF010000251.1:0-2051 GCA_051305915.1 Thiobacillus sp.
TTGTCCGACACCACCGTCACTTCGTCGCGCGGACCCAGCCTGGCTTTCAGTGCGTAGGCCGCAGACACGCCAGCAATGCCGGCCCCCAGGATGACAACATGCGTCATTTCAGTCTCCTTAATCGATTTGAGCTCGGCCTTTGCCCCTCGCCCGAGGGGGTAGCCAATTCACCTGCGAAACGTAATCACCCCCGCGGACGCACCAACTGCCAGGCGCGTACCACATAACTCGTTGCGGCAAAGCCGCTCCATACATGCACCAGACGGGTGAACGGGAAGATGAGGAAGATCGTCATGCCGAGGAACAGGTGCATCTTGAAAATCCAGCCCGCGCCTTCCAGCAGTTCGACCGCGCCGCCACGGAAGGTGACGATGTGCTGCCCCCATTCGGCCAGACGCACCATCATGCTGCCGTCCAGATGCTGGGCCGACAGCGGAATGGTCGCCAGGCCCAGCAGCAGTTGCAGCCACAGCAGCAGCAGAATCAGGATGTCGCTGGGCTTCGAGGTGATGCGGATGCGCGGCTCGGTCAGCCGGCGATGCAGCAGCAGGGTGAGGCCGATGAACGCCAGCACGCCGGCGATGCCACCCGAAACCATGGCGAGAATCTGCTTGGCGCCGGAGCTGATGAAAGGCTCATAGATGAAGTGCGGCGTCAGCATGCCGACAAAATGGCCAAAGAACAGGAACAGCACGCCGATGTGGAACAGGTTGCTGCCCAGCCGCAGCTGGCCGCTTTTGAGCATTTGCGATGAATCGCTCTTCCACGTGTATTGCTCGCGGTCGAAGCGGATCAGGCTGCCGAGAAAGAAAACCGACAGGGCGATGTAGGGATAAATCCCGAACAGGAAAGTTTGCGAGTAGGACATTTTCCGATCCTCCAGAAATCAATGCATTCAATGCGTAGTCGCGGCGGCGGCATGGCGGTGCGAAACCGGCATCTGCACGACCGATACCTGCGGGCCGGGGTTCATCAACGGCTCGACGCCATCCACCGACGGGCCGAACATCTCCATCGCCTCGTCCATGTCGCGTACCGGCGGCTCGACCAGCTCCTGCGCTTCCACCGGCGACAGTGCCTCCAGCAGTTGGAAGGCCGTGGCATACGGGCTGCCGTTGGCGTCGAGTTTGCGGCCGATGGTGGCGAGCACGTGCACGGCGTCGCCCAGCAAGGCCAGCGCCTCGTCGGTCGGCAGCAGGGACAGGAATTCGAGGAACAGCGGCACGTAGTCCGGCAGTTCCGACGCGCTGGCGTCGAAGTCGTGCTTCCAGTATTCGTTCAACAGGTCGACCATCGCCGAGCCGCGGTCGCGCGATTCGCCGTGGATGTGCTCGAACAGATGCAGCGAATGCGACGGGTTGCGGTCGAAGGTGGCGACGTAGTTTTCCTGCAGCGCAATCAGACTGGTGTCACGCAGCTGCTCAAACAGCGGCGCCAGCTTGGTGTGCGCATCGCCGTTGAAATCGGCCTCGGATGCCAGTGCATCCTCCAGTTCAGGCAATGCCGCCAGCCAGTCCGACTCGGGGTAGCACAGCAGCAGGGAAATCACTTTGAAGGTTTTCATGGTGGGTTCGTCAATCGTTTGGGGCTTAGCGTTCGCCCCCTCGCCCCCTTGTGGGAGAGGGTTAGGGAGAGGGGAACGATCATGATTGGGTGAAGTGTTGTTTTTCATGATCGTTAACCGGTTTTCTTCTTGGCGTGCAGTTGCGACAGATCGACCGGCACCGAATTTTTCCGGTTGCCGAACAGCGTGGTCTTGGAGACGCCGTCTGAGCAGCCGTTGCCAAAGGTGAAGCCGCAGCTCGACTTTTCCTCGAAGGTGTTGAGGGCTTCTTCGCGGTGCGTCGTGGGAATCACGAAACGGTCCTCGTAGTTGGCGATCGCGAGATAGCGGTACATCTCGTCGGCCTGTGCCGAGGTCAGTCCCACCTGGTCGAGCGCGGCGGTGTTGGGGATGCCCTCCACCGACTTGCCGCGCCTGTAGGCACGCATCGCCAGCAGGCGGTCGAGCGCGGTGATCACCGGTTGTTCCTTGCCGCCGGTCAACAGGT
>JBPPMF010000267.1:0-2356 GCA_051305915.1 Thiobacillus sp.
GCTGAGCTTGCTGAGCGCGCTGATATAAGGAGCGAGCGCCCCGATTACGATGGCATCGCCTTCGATCACCAGCGGCACACGCTGGGCGGGCGACAGATTCATTTCGCCGCGCAGGGTGCGGCAGGCGTTGACCAGTCCTTTCAATAAATGGATCCGCGCGACGCTGTCGGGGTGGCGTTGCGCTTCATCGATCTGCGGGTAGGCGGCGAGCATGATGCTGTCGCCGCCATCGCCGGAGGGCGATGCTATAAAAGCAGCGCCGGCGAGCGGCGCCACTTTCTGCCACAGCTCCTCGGTGATGAAGGGGATGATGGGGTGGGCGAGGCGCAGCGTGGTTTCGAGCACGCTGGCCAGGGTGCGGCGGGTGGCGCGCTGCTGCTCGGGTGTACCGTTGTTCAACTGCACCTTGGCGAGTTCCAGATACCAGTCGCAGTATTCGTCCCACACGAATTCGTAGACTGCGCGCGCGGCCTGGTCGAAGCGGTAGGCGGCAAACGCCGCGTGCACTTCGCCGACGGCCTGCTGCAGGCGGGCGGCGATCCAGCGGTCGGCGTCGGAGAATTCCATCGGCTGGCTGGCGTCCTGGCCGCAGTCGTGGCCTTCCAGGTTCATCAGCGCGAAGCGGGTGGCGTTCCACAGCTTGTTGCAAAAATTGCGGTAGCCTTCGGCGCGCTGCAGGTCGAACTTGATGTCGCGGCCGTGGGTGGCGAGACTGGCGAAGGTAAAGCGCAAGGCATCGGTGCCGAATGCGGCGATGCCGTCGGGGAATTCGCGGCGGGTGCGCTTCTCGATGCTGGTGGCCTGCTTGGGGTTCATCAGGCCCTGGGTGCGCTTGGCAACCAGTTCGTCGACCACGATGCCATCGATGAGATCGATCGGGTCGAGCACGTTGCCCTTCGATTTGCTCATCTTCTGGCCTTCGGAATCGCGCACCAGGCCGGTGACGTAGACCTCGCGGAACGGCACCTTGCCGGTGAGGTGGAGCGACATCATCACCATGCGCGCGACCCAGAAGAAGATGATGTCGAAGCCGGTGACCAGCACCGAGGTCGGCAGGAAGCGCTCCAGTTCCTTCGTCTGCTCGGGCCAGCCCAGCGTCGAGAATGGCCACAGCGCAGACGAGAACCAGGTGTCGAGGACGTCGTTGTCCTGGGTCAGTTCGCGCCCGCCAGCCTGCTTGCGGGCTTCTTCTTCCGTGTAGGCGACGTAGAAATTGCCGTCGGCGTCGTACCATGCTGGGATGCGATGACCCCACCACAGCTGGCGCGACACGCACCAGTCCTGGATGTTTTCCAGCCACTGGCGGTAAGTGGTGGTCCAGTTTTCCGGCACGAATTTCAGTTCACCCGAATCGACCGCGGCCAAACCCTGTTTGGCCAGGCCTTCCATGCTCATGAACCACTGGTCGGTAAGCATCGGCTCGATCACGGCGTGGGTGCGGTCGCCGCGCGGGATCATCAGCTTGTGCGGCTTGGCCGACACCAGCAGGTCTTTCGCCTGCAACTCGTCGAGCAGTTTCTGGCGCGCGTCGTAGCGATCCAGCCCTTGGTATTCGGTCGGGCACAGGTCGTTCATTTTGGCGTCGAGCGTCAGCACGCTGATCGCCACCAGCTTGTGGCGCTGGCCCACTTGCCAGTCGTTGAAGTCGTGCGCCGGGGTGATCTTGACCACGCCTGTGCCGAACTCGCGGTCAACATAGTCGTCGGCGATGACAGGGATGCTGCGCTCGGCGATCGGCAGGCGTACCTGCTTGCCTATCAGGTGCGCGTAACGTTCGTCCGCCGGGTTCACCGCCACAGCGGTGTCGCCGAGCAGGGTTTCCGGACGCGTGGTGGCGACGGTGAGGAAGCCGGAGCCATCTTCCAGCGGGTAGTTGATGTCCCAGATGAAGCCGTCTTCCTCGGTACTGACGACTTCGAGGTCGGATACCGCGGTTTGCAGCACCGGGTCCCAGTTCACCAGCCGCTTGCCGCGATAGATCAGGCCTTCGCGGTAGAGCCGCACGAACACTTCGGTGACGGCCTTCGACAGGCCTTCGTCCATGGTGAAGCGCTCGCGGCTCCAGTCGGGGCTGGTGCCGAGGCGGCGCATCTGGCGGGTGATGGTGGAGCCGGAATGCTCCTTCCATTCCCAGACTTTTTCCAGGAATTTCTCGCGGCCGAGGTCGTGGCGCGAGACGCCTTGCGCGTCGAGTTGGCGTTCCACCACGATTTGCGTGGCGATTCCGGCATGGTCGGTGCCAGGTTGCCAAAGCGTGTTGTCGCCTGCCATGCGGTGATAGCGGGTGAGCGCGTCCATCAGGGTGTGTTGGAAGGCATGCCCCATGTGCAGCGTGCCGGTGACATTGGGCGGCGGC
>JBPPMF010000292.1:0-2719 GCA_051305915.1 Thiobacillus sp.
CTCTCGCATGACCTTCCTCAGGCTCGGACTCTGGCTGCTGCAACGCGAACGTTCCAGCGGCGAATGGCGCGTGCTGCTGCTGGCGCTGATCATTGGCGTCGGCAGCGTCTCCACCACCGGCGTCCTCGGCGACCGCATCAAGCGTGCGATGACCGAACAAGGCGCCAGCTTCCTCGGCGCCGACCTGCTCGTCACCAGCCCGCGCCCGATTGAAACCTGGCCCAAGCATGGACTGCAAACCAGCAGCGCGCTCGAATTCGCCAGCATGGTCAGCCGTGGCGATGCCTTCCAGTTGGCAACCCTGCGTGCGGTTGACGCAGCCTATCCCTTGCGCGGCGAGGTGCGCATCGCCGACCGCCCCTTCGAGCCAGGTACCCCGCGTCCGGCGCAGCCCCCGCCCGGCACGATCCATGTCGATCAGCAATTGCTGGCGTTGCTGGACGCTCAGGTCGGCGACGCGGTGCAGATCGGCGAGGCCGAATTCCGAATCGCCGGCGTGGTGGCCGAGGAACCCGGCCAACTCGGCGGAGTATTCGGCTTCGCCCCGCGCGTATTCCTGCGCGCCGACGAAGTCGCACCAACCCGCGTACTGCAGCCCGGTAGCCGGCTGACCTATATTTACCAATTCGCAGGCGAACCGGATGAACTCGGCACGTTCGGCGAGGCGCTGAAACCCGTGCTCGACAGCACCCAGCGCGTCATCGGTTCGCGCGAAGGCGTCGAAACCCTGCGCGGCGCCTTTGCCAACGCCGACAGCTACATCCAGCTCACCGCGCTGATCAGCCTGCTGCTGTCGGTGGCGGCCATCGCCATCGCCGCGCATCGCCACGCACTGCGCCATTACGACCAGGCCGCCCTGCTGCGCTGCTTCGGCGCCACCACCGCGCAACTGCGCACGCTTTATGCCATTCAACTGCTGACATTGGGGCTGCTCGGCAGCCTCGCCGGCGTAGCGATCGGTGCGCTGACGCAGCAGGCGCTGGCGGGATTGATCCTGCCAGATGCCGTCACCCGCTTGCCATCACTTGGCCTGGCGCCGGTCGGGGTTGCTGTCGTCAGCGGCCTGCTCGCGCTGGCGGGGGCCAGCCTGCCCGCCTTGGTGCGGTTGATTCGCGTGCCGCCACTACGCGTCCTGCGGCGCGATCTGCCACCGCTGCCGATGGCCGCATGGGTCAGCGCTGCGTTCAGTGGATCGGCGCTACTGATGCTGGTTGCCTGGTATGCAGGCGACGCCAAACTGGTAGGCATTTTCGTCGGCGCGCTGGCCGCGCTGGTTCTGGTGCTGGTCCTGCTGGCACGACTGGCGCTGGTGGCCGGGCGCGGCGTGCAGAAAATCAGCTACGGCCCACTGCGTTTCGGACTCGCGCAACTGCTGCGCCACCGCTTCGACAGCACCCTGCAGCTCGGCGCGTTCACCCTGGCGCTGTTTCTGGTGGCCCTGCTGGCACTGGTGCGCAGCGACCTCATCGCCGGCTGGCAGCAGCAACTGCCGCCCGATGCGCCCAATTACTTTCTGGTGAACATCGCGCCGCACCAGCAGGACGCGGTAGCCGCCTACCTGTCGCAGCATCACCTCCAGGCCTCCGCGCTCTACCCCATGGTGCGCGGCCGCCTGGTCAGCAAGAACGGCTCGCCCATCGCCGACACCCTGCCGCCGGAGAAACGCGACAGCAACACCCTGCGGCGCGAACTCAACCTCACCTGGACCGCCACCCTGCCCGCCAACAACATCGTGCTCGCCGGGCGCTGGCACGGCGACCAACAACCCGTAAAGGACACACCGGTGGGGACCCCGCTGCTGCGCAGCGATCCTTCCGCAGAAATTTCGGTTGAATCCGGCATGGCCGAACGTCTGAATCTTGCCGTTGGCGACCAACTTGGCTTCCAGATCGGCGACCAGACGCTCGCCGCGCGCATCACCAGTATCCGCAGCGTGAAGTGGGACTCGATGCAGCCCAACTTCTTCGTCATCTTCGCGCCCGGCCAGCTCGACGCCCTGCCCGCCAGTTCCATCGCCAGCGTCTATGTGCCGCCGAATGCCGCCAGCGTGCTACCCGGCTTCGTCAAAGCCTTCCCCGGCATCACCGTGCTCGCGCTGGACAAGCTCATCGCCAACATCGAAGCCGTGTTCGCGCAGATCATCGGCGCCATTCAACTCCTGCTGGGATTTTTGCTTGCTGCTGGCATGGCCGTTGTCATCGCCACGCTGCTGGCCAGCCTCGATGCGCGCCAGCAGGAAGCCGTGCTGCTGCGCACCCTCGGCGCCCAGCGCGCCTATCTGGCCAAAGGACTGTGGAGCGAGTTCATCGCCTTGGGCTTGCTCGCCGGCCTGCTCGCCAGCGCCTGCGCTGAAATCGCGATGGCACTCATCGCCGACCGCCTGTTTGAACTGCCGCTGCGCCTGCATCCATGGCTGTGGCTTGCACTGCCAACTGCCGGCGCCCTGCTGGTGGGAATAAGCGGCTGGCTCACCACGCGGCACATCACCCGCGTGCCGCCGATGCAGTCGATCCGCGAACTGGGTTGAAGTGGATTTGCTCACCACGAACATCAGCGCTTTTCAAGCATGCCTGTGCGTTTCTTGTGGAATCGGCATAGGGGGCGATCATTATAGGTCGCGCCCCTGCCACACCACCCGGCATGCGGGTCCGCACCGGGCGGTTCGAGGAGTTGAGGTCATGAGAGACGGGGTACGCCAAGACGATCAAAGTATGCGATC
>JBPPMF010000320.1:0-10616 GCA_051305915.1 Thiobacillus sp.
GTGTCGAGGAACATCGCCGAGTAGAAGCCGGGCGCGTGGTGGCCGACCTCGGTCACCATGTTGCGGTGGCCCAGCAGATGCAGCGCGGCCACCGCGTCGGCACTGGAAGCGAACCCGCCCGGGTGGCCGGACGACTTGCTGCCGGTGACCTGCAGGGTCAGGTAGCGCAGTGCGTCGGCGGCGAGCAGGGTTTGATAGATGGCGGCCTCGCTGGTCGCATCCGGCAGTGCCGGCTGGTTCGGCCCCAGCAGCGGCGCGGCGCCGAGGCGGTCGATTTCCGGAAAACTGTCGGCGAAATGCTGAATACCTTCGCAGAAGGCGGGGAAGGTCTCGGGGGTGGACTGCATCAGTGCGCTCATGGCGAATCCTTTCACAATATGAAAATGTCTCACGCAATGTGAAACGATGTGCGTATTGAAGCAGAATGCGCCACGAATTTCACAATGCGTGATAAATTTTCACACTATGAAAAACCAAATCTCCTCCATTCAGGTGCTCGACCGCGCCATGGCGCTGGTCGGTGTCCTCTCCCGCGCCCCCGGCCCGGTCAGCCTGACCCGCCTGGCCGAACAATCCGGACTGCATACCGCCAGCGCGCACCGCATCCTCGGCGCCTTGATGGCGCATGGCCTGATCGAAAAAAGCGGCGCTGGCGAATACGATCTTGGCGTGCGCTGGCTGGAAGTGGGCAACCGTCTGCGCGCTCGGCTGAACATTCGCCAGGTGGCGATGCCGTTTATGCAGCAATTGGCCGAACTGACCGGCGAGACGGTCAATCTGATCGTGCGGCGCGGGGATGAGGCGGTCTACGTCGAACGCGTGTCGGGCGGACAGACGCTGATCCAGGTAGTGCAGGTGGTAGGCGCGCACGCGCCGTTGCACGTCACCGCGGTTGGCAAGGTATTTCTTTCCGAAGACAACGTCAGCGGCGTGATGGGCTACGCTGAACGCACCGGCCTACCGGCCTACACATCGAACACCCTGACGACGCTGGAAAAACTGCGCGCCGAACTGGACGTGATCCGCCGTGAACAACTGGCCTATGACCGCGAGGAAGCCGAACTGGGCGTAGCCTGCATCGGTGCGCCGATCCGCGACGCCGAAGGCAAACTGGTGGCCGGCCTGTCGATCTCGGCGCCGGCCGACCGCCACAAGCCGGGCTGGGTCGAGGCCTTGAAAGAAGCCGCCGCGCAGACCGGCGCCGCACTCGGTTACCAGGCAGATGTCTGACGCGGGCGGGCAGCAAACAGAAAACCTTGCTGCGCACGGGCTTTCTTGGCAATGTGGCGGCCATGACTAATTCCCTGACTCCAGCCAGCCGCTACCAGATCGCCGCCTGGCTGATGATGGCCGTCGGCTTGCTGCTCATTCTGTACTTGCGTCTGCTGCCGGCGCTGCTGGCCGGCCTGCTGGTGGTTCAGTTGGTGCATCTGCTGGCGCCGCGCTTCGTCATCGGCAAGCTCAGCCATACCTGGTCCAAGGTGCTGGTGGTGTCATTTATCACGCTTGTTGTGCTGGGCGCGCTGGGCGGCGTGACGGCCGGTGCTATCCTGTATCTGCGCACCGAAGGCGGGCTCACTGGCCTGCTCACCAAGATGGCCGAGGTGATTGAAAACTCTCGTGAGTTGTTGCCGCCCTGGGCGGGGGAATGGCTGCCGCAGGGCGATGAATCGGTAATCCGCGCCGGCCTGGTCGAATGGCTGCGGGTCCATGCGCAGGATCTGCGCAAATTGGGCGGAGACGCCGGCCGTGCCCTGTTGCTGATCCTGGTCGGCTTCATCATCGGCAGTTTCGTCGCGTTGCGCGAAGCATCGCCGCATCAAATGATGGCGCCACTGGCGCAAGCCTTGTGCGAACGCGTCAATCGTCTCAGCGAAGCCTTCCGCCGCGTGGTGTTCGCACAGGTGCGCATCTCCGCGCTCAACGCCCTGTTGACCTGGGTTTATCTCGGTGTGATCCTGCCGGCATTCGGCGTCGACCTACCCTTCGTCAAAACCATGGTGCTGGTCACCTTTGTGGTTGGCCTGCTGCCGGTGCTGGGCAACCTCGTTTCCAATACCATCATCGTCATCATTTCACTGTCGCACTCGCTGTATGTGGCAGCAGGCTCGCTCGCCTTCCTGGTCATCATCCACAAGCTCGAATATTTCGTGAATGCCCGTATCATTGGCGGGCAGATCAAGGCGCGCGCGTGGGAGCTGCTGATTGTCATGCTCGTGATGGAAGCTGCCTTCGGCGTGCCGGGTGTGATCGCCGCACCCGTGTTCTACGCCTATATCAAGAAAGAACTGTCCGATAGGGAATTAATTTAATGGCTAGCGATACCGAATCACTCGTCGTCACCGCCAGCGGCGAAGACAAAATTGGCCTGGTGGAAGGCTTCACCCGCCGCATCAGCGAATCCGGCTGCAATATCGAGGAATCGCGCATGGCCGCGCTCGGCGGCCGCTTCGCGCTGTTGATGCGTATCAGCGGCAGCTGGGACGCGCTGGCCAAACTGGAGGCACGCTTGCCCGCCGTGGCCGAGGAACTCGGCCTGTCCATCACGCAGCAGCGCACCCGCCTCACCCGTGCTGAAAAACCGTTGATCCCGTACACGGTCGAGGTCGCGGCACTCGACCAGCCCGGCATCGTCAACAGCCTGGCCAATTTTTTCGCGCGCCTGCACATCAACATCGAAGCGCTCGAAACCGAAACCTATCCCGCGCCGCACACCGGTGCGCCGATGTTCGCCGTCCACATGACGCTCGGCATCCCCGCTGACGCCCACATCGCCACCCTGCGCGGCGACTTTCTCGATTACTGCGACGACCAGAATCTCGACGCCACATTCGAACCGGTGCGGATGTAAGTCATGGAACTTTGACGGGCCGGCACGACTCTGCTGCTGGTCTGTCTCACCCCAGGAATTCATCATGCCCAGCCTGCTCATCATCGCCCACGGCAGCCGCCGCGCAGCATCAAACGACGAAGTGCGCACCCTGGCCGAGGCGGTGCGCGCGCACCCCGGCCAGGCTTACGACCACATCGAAACCGCGTTTCTGGAACTGGCCGAGCCGAGTATCCCTGACGGGTTAATCGCGCTGGCCGCGAAGGGCGCCACCGAAATCGTGGCGTTTCCCTATTTCCTCGCCGCCGGCACCCATGTGGCGCAGGACATCCCCGAAGCCATTGCCGAATTCACGGCCACCCATCCCGCAATCAAGGTGCGGATGACGCCGCATCTGGGGGCATCCACCACGCTGCCGGCCGCGATTTTAGGGGTGGCGGCTTAACGCTAACCGCTTTCGGTGCTGTTGAGTTCGATGTAGAACATTGGCATCGCTTCGTCCTGGTGCTGCGCGCACGGCTGGCTGCGCAGCAGTGCGGCTTCGACGCGCGCCGCCTGCAATGCCGCACGATCGATCATGGCGGGATACAGGCGGCAGTGTTTCTCGATCAACTCGGCCTGCAGACAGGCCGCGGCTTCGAGCGCGCCGCGGGTGGCGGCGTCGAGATGCGGCAGCAGCAGCATCCGGGGCGCCTGCCAGGCGTGGTAGTCGTGCACCAGCCGGGTATGAGGCGCATCCATCGCTGCGGTGGCAATGAACAACGGCGGGAAGGCGTCGGCCTCGAGCACGCGGCCGGGCAGCTCGTCACCTCCTTTCAAGGTACGCAATCCCAGCCCGGCACCATCGTCGGAGCGGCGAAACCATTGCGCCACGCCGCTGACGAGGCTGTTCACATAACGCGTCAGATAGACCCCGGCAGGCTCGCTCAAATCGGCGATCGCCGCGCTCCGAAAGTGTTCCTGCGCGGCCATGCCGGCGCGCCAGTCGAGTGGCGGCTGGGTGTCGGTTTCGCTGTCGGCGCGAACGCTGTGCAACAGCGCCAGCGGCTGAGCATCGCGGCCGAGCAGCCACAGCTCAAATGCGTCGCGGAATTTGAACGGCACCTCGCGATGCACCTTGAGCAGATGCTCGTATACCACCGCCCCCATGTCTTCCAGCCGTTTGAAGTCGTCGGACGGATACAGCGGCCCACGCTTCAAGCCTTTTTCCGCCGACCAGTGGCCGTAACGGATGTCGGAAATCTGTGCGCGTTTACCGGCGCGTCCCAGACCGTCGAGCAGCGCATCGTTGGCGACATAGATATCCCACTCGATGCCGTCGGTCGTCACAGCTTCGGCCGACTGGAAGCGAATGGTATGCACCACCCCGCGAAACGGGTTGAGCAGGCGTTGGGCGTAGCACTCGATCTGCATGAGGCTGAACCTTACATCAGCCTGCGGGGTGTTCGGATGAGGGCTGTGGGGGGCGGGGTGAGTCAGCTTTACCGACCGAACTCATCCAGGCAAACAGCGTCGAGCGCATCGCCTCTTCCACCGACATGTCGATCGGCTGCACCCATTCGCGCGGCACGAACACGGTGTAGCCGCCGATCATGTAGCCCATCGGCAGATAGACCGCCACCCGGTCGCCCTGCAGAAAACCGGCGGGCAAGTCGTCGACACGCTGGCGCGTAACCAGTCCCACCACCTCAAGGCCCGACCCCGGCATCTTGAGGACCACCACCGTCTGCGGGCTGGCCTTGCTGCGCTGGGGCGAAAAATAATCGGCAAAACTTTTGAGCGAGGAATAAATGCTTTTCACGACTGGCAGGTTGGTGAACGGCAGTTCGATCAGCAACAAGAGCTTGCTCACGCCGCGCTGCGACACCAGGAAGCCCAGCAGGAAAATCCCGGTGACCCCCAGAATCAGGCCCATGCCTGGGATATAAAATCCGCCGATGAACGGTCGGATCAGCTGCATCGCCAACATCTCGCTCCAGCTCAGAAACATATAGAATAAATACACCGTGAGCCCGAGAGGCAAAGCGGTGATCAGGCCGCGAAAAAAATATTGATAGAGTTGCTTGGTCAATTTGGGCCCCGTGACGATGCTTGAAACGAAATTTCAATGTTGTTTCGTTAGCATAGCAGCGGGGATTCAAACCATACATCTGCCGTTTTTCAATTTGGAGGATCCACCATGAAAGCACCCGCATTGATCGCCCTCGCCATTCCCGTCCTGCTGGCCGGTTGCGCCACTGGACCCAGCGCAGAAGAGCAGGTGGCCATGGCCGCCGAAGCGCGCAAGGCCAGCGGTGCGCTGATTCAGAAACTGGGCGGCGAACTGAAAACTGCGCTGGGCGAAAAAGGCCCGGATGGTGCGATCGGGGTGTGCAAGGAGCGCGCGCCGCAGATCGCGGCCGAGGTGTCGAAGCAGTCCGGTTTCGACGTCAAGCGCGTCAGCCCGAAAAACCGCAATCCGGCCGGCGTGCCCGACGCATGGGAAGCCGAGGCGCAGGCCGGGCTGGAAAAGCGCATGGCAGCGGGTGAAAAGCCGGAAACGCTGGACACTTGGCAGATCGTCAGCACGTCGAACGGCAAGCAGTTCCGCTACGCCAAGGCGCTGCCGGTGCAACCGGTGTGCCTAACCTGTCACGGCGACGCGGCAGCGATTCCCGATACCGTGAAAGCCCGACTGGCAGCCGAGTACCCGCACGACAAAGCGACCGGTTACGGCCCCGGCATGGTGCGCGGCATCATCTCGATCAAGCGTTCGTTGTAAGCCGCCAATAAAAATTTGCGCGGGCAGGCTTCAGTCTCGCGCCGCGCTGCCGATTGTTCTGCAGATGCGCCTGGGTTTGTCGTGGAGGAGTAAAGCGTGCTGAATCGTCTTGTCGGAATGTTGTCGGGCAACAAGGAGACTGCCGCTACGCCATCGCCCCGTGCGGTGCCGGCCACTGTCGAATCGGCAGTCAAGCCGGCAACCAAGGCACCCTCGGTGATGCGCCGAGAAGCCATGCTGGGCCGCGACCAGCATGTGGCCGGCTATACCTTCATGCTGCGTCGTGCACTCGGCGAGCAGTCCGATTCAAACCTTGCCGATGTGCAACGCCTGTACGACGAGACCCTGCTCGGCAACCTGCAGCGCATGGATATCTCGCGTTTGCTGGGGAAGCGGCAGGCGTTCGTGCCGATTGCGCCGGCCAGCCTGGATCACCCGCTGATTGCGGACTGGCCCGCTACCGGCACGGTGTGGCTGCTGAGAGTCGACGACCAAACACCGATTGACGATATCCTGCTCACTCGTTTGGGCGATTTGAAATCACGTGGGTTCGGCTTTGCGTTGCATGTTGACGACGCGATGCGGCCTGAACAGCAGGGGCTGCTGCAACTCGCAGATTACGTGCTGGTGGATATCAGCAGCGAGGACATCCCAAGCATCACCGCGCAGATTGCCGCGGTGTCCAAGGTGGCGGCAGGCAAACGCTTTGTCGCAACCGGCGTGCAAACGCTGGAAGCTTTTCACATGTGCCACAAACTGCAGTTTGCGCTGTTCATGGGGCCTTTCATCACGCGTCGGGAGACCCTTGACAATCCCACCATGGGGCCCTCGCGTGCCAAGGTGCTGGACCTGATGAACCGGGTACGCACCGGTGCCGAACAGCCCGAACTGGCAGCCCAGTTCCGCCACGATCCGGCACTGTCGGTGCGCTTGCTGCGCTATGTCAATTCGCCTGGCATGGGCTTGATGAACAAGATCGGCGGCATCGAGCAGGCCCTGATGGTGATGGGGCAGGACAAGCTGTATCGCTGGCTGACGCTGATTTTGTTTACCGGCGGCAAGGCCCAGGAGCTCGATCAGGCCGTGCTGGAAAATGCCCTGGTGCGCGGCCGGGTGGCCGAACAGCTGGCGGGTCGTGCGCTGTTCGCCAAGGCGCGCGATGAAATTTTCGTTGCCGGTCTGTTTTCGCTGCTCGATGTGGTGATGCACATGCCGATGGAACAGGTGCTGAAACAGATCAGCCTGCCCGCCGAAATCACCGAAGCCATTATTTCGCAGCGTGGACCCTACGCGCCCTACCTGGCGCTGGCAATTGCCTGCGAGCAGGACGACCAGAGCAGCATTGAGACCCTGGCCAAGGAGATCGGACGCGATGTGGCCGACATCAACGCGGTGCATATGGACGCACTGCTGTGGGCGCAGGAACTGTCCGACGACGTATGATTTGATGGCGGCCGTTTCCGCCCGTGCCGCCGCGTGGTGCGTCTACATGCTGCGTTGCGCAGACGGCTCGCTGTATACCGGCATCACCACCGATCCCGCCCGCCGCGTCGCCGAACACAACGGTGACGGTCCCTTGGGCGCGCGCTACACCCGGGCGCGCCGTCCGGTGCAGCTCGTTTATGTAGAGGCCGCGGACAATCGCGCCGAAGCTTCACGCCGCGAGGCGGCGATCAAGCGACTTGATCGCGCGAAAAAGCTGGCGTTGTGTGCGCGCTCTATTTAACTAAATCCGCTTTCCCGTTTCACGCCTCGTTGAAGCCGTTCAGCAGGCTTGCCTGCAGTTGCGGCACGACCGCCTCGGCGGCACGCCGGCCAGCCTCGATGGCGACGCTGGCGCGGTGAAATTTCATCAGCCCCAGGTTGGCGAGTGGCGGCGCACCATCACGTCAGCGGGTTCGCCAGCCAGCCGGCTGCGCGTGATCAACACCTGCATGATGTTGATGCTGCTGGCCAGCACATCGAGCATGGGTCGATCTTAATCGGCTTCACGCTCGATGCCGCAGCACGGTACCCACTCGCCGGCGGGCGGCTGGCTGAGAATGGCGCCGGTCACCGGATTGGGACGGAACACGGTGCAACCCTTGAGGCCGAGTGCGTGCGCCTGCCGATAGAGATCCGCGAAACGCTCGAACGGGGTGTCGGCGGCGACGTTGATGGTCTTGGATATGGCGTTGTCGACAAAGGGCTGCAGCGCGGCCTGCATCTGCAGATGGGCGAGCGGGTCGATCTGGCGCGCCTCAACCAGGGCGGGCGGCATGCCGCTGTGGCCCTGTTGTCGCCACATGTGGATTGCGTAATCGACCACCCGGTGAGTGCGATAGCGGCCGTCCGTTCCCAGCACGCGGCGTTCGGCCTCCGCCGCGAATATCGGCTCGATACCGCTGGAACTGTTGTTGGCCAGTAGGCTGATGGTGCCGGCCGGAGCGATGGCTAACAGATGGCTATTGCGGATGCCGTGCGCGGCGATGGCGTCGCGAATATCGGCTGGCAAACGCGTGGCGAAGCCGCTCGCCAGAAACGCATCGCGGTCGAGATCGGGGAACGCGCCTTTCTCGCGGGCAAGCGCGATGGATGCACGATAGGCCGCGTCGCGGAGGGTTTGCATCGCGCGCGCGGCCAGCGTACGCGCGGCTGCGCTGTCGTAGTTGAGGCCGAGCAGCACCAGCGCGCCGGCCAGTCCGGTGATGCCGAGCCCGATGCGCCGGGTGCGCCGGGCCCGTTCGGCCTGCGCCGGCAGCGGATAGCGCGAGACGTCGATGACATTGTCGAGAAAGCGCACCGCGAGTTGCGCCGACTCGGCCAGTGCGTCCAGATCGAGTCGGGCGTCCGCGGCGAAGGGCGCGTCCACGAAGGCGGCAAGGTTGAGCGAGCCAAGATCGCAGGCACCGTAGGGCGGCAGCGGGATTTCGCCGCAGGGATTGGTGGCGGTGAGTCGTTCTTGATAGGCCAGCGTGTTGTCGCGGTTGATGGTGTCGACGAACAGCACGCCGGGTTCGGCGGTGTCGTAGGCCGCGCGCAGGATGCGCTGCCACAGCTCGCGCGCCTTCACCGTGCGTGCGTCGGCGAGACCGGGAAACATCAGCGGCCAGTCGCGGTCGCCAGCCACCGCCGCCATGAAAGCATCGCTGACCTGCACCGACAGATTGAAATGCCGCAGCGCCGCGGGGTCGCGCTTGGCGTCGATGAAGGTCTCGATGTCGGGGTGGTCGCAGCGCAGCGTGGCCATCATCGCGCCACGTCGCGCACCGGTCGACAGCATGGTCGCGCACATGGCGTCCCATATGTGCATGAACGATACCGGGCCCGAGGCGATGCTGCCGCTGGCGCCGGCCACCATGCCGGCCGGGCGCAGGGTGGAAAAATCGTAGCCCACGCCGCCGCCCTGCTGCATGGTGAGCGCGCCTTCCTTCAGCGCCTCGAAAATGCTCACCAGATCGTCGGCGATTTCGCCCATGACGAAGCAGTTCAACAGCGTCACCCGGTGCCCGGTGCCGGCCCCGGCAAGAATGCGGCCGCCGGGCAGGAAGCGGAACCGGTCCAGCAGGCCGCCAAAACGTTCGGCCCATTGCTCGGGTTGATCGGTTTCCGCTGCGGCAATCGCGTGCGCCACCCGCTGCCAGCTGGCGCCGATGTCGGCCTCGTCGGCAGCGCGATAGCGGGTCTCCCAGACATGGCGCGAGATTTCCATGCAGAAGGGGTCGGCTGGCGTCATGGTGTGGCGATGCGGACGGAGAGATGAGGCATTATTCGTTTATAGCCATTTACTGTCACGCCGGATTCCATGATCAACTCGTCGCACCCCTATTCTGCGCTCACCCCCGACTGCGCACTTGACGCCCTCGACAGCACCGGCCTCAAGGCCGACGGCCGCCTGCTGGCGCTGAACAGCTACGAGAACCGCGTCTACCAGATGGGGGTGGAGGACACCGGTCCGGTGGTGGTCAAGTTCTACCGTCCCGAACGCTGGAGCGATGCCGCTATCCTTGAAGAGCACGCGTACACGGCTGAACTGGCCGCGCGCGAAATCCCGGTGGTCGCCCCGCAGGAATTGAACGGCACCACCCTGCATACGCACGCCGGATTCCGCTTCGCCGTGTATCCGAAGCAGGGCGGGCGCACGCCCGAGTTCGACCGCGCCGACACTCTGCAACGGATGGGGCGCTTTCTCGGGCGCATCCACGCGGTGGGCGCGCAGCAAGATTTTGTGCACCGGCCGACCCTCGACATCGAGACCTTTGGCTACGCTTCGCGCGACTTCCTGTGCAGCGGAAACTGGCTGTCGCCCGACCTGATCGCTGCGTGGGACAGCGTGGTCGACCATGCGCTCACCAGCGTGGCGTATTGCTACGAGCGCGCCGGTCAGGTGCGCGCCATCCGCCTGCATGGCGACTGTCACACCGGCAACGTGCTGTGGACCGACGACGGCCCGCATTTCGTCGACTTCGACGACAGCCGCATGGGGCCAGCGGTGCAGGATTTGTGGATGCTGCTGTCCGGCGAACGCGACGAGCAGCAGGCGCAGATGACCGAGATTCTGACGGGCTACGAGGACTTCATGGAATTCGATCCGCGCGAACTCCACCTGGTCGAGGCACTCAGAACATTGCGGCTGATCCACTACGCAGCCTGGCTCGCCCGGCGCTGGGACGACCCGGCTTTCCCCGCCGCGTTTCCGTGGTTCAATACGCAGCAATACTGGCAGGCGCGGATACTCGAATTGCGTGAGCAGATCGCGTTGATGGACGAAGCGCCACTGGTGGCTTGAGACAAGACGTTTACCCGCGAAGTACGCGAAGAACGCGAAGTAAAACAAGAAAAATATTGGGGGTTCCCTTCGCGCACTTCGCGGATAACAGGGGTTAAAACATGTGCGGCATAGTAGGTGAATTCCGGTTCGACAACAAAGCGCCCGACGCGGCGGCGATGGATCGCATGCTGGCAAAGTTGGCGCGGCGCGGGCCGGATGCCGAAGGCCAGCACGCTAACGGCCCGGTGCGGTTGGGCCATCGGCGGCTGGCGATC
>JBPPMF010000329.1:0-6250 GCA_051305915.1 Thiobacillus sp.
AAGTCACCGACGGCGGGCGGCTCGTCCTGCATCATGAACAGGCTGACGTCGCGCCATACGCCCTTGGCCTGACAGCGGGCGGTAAAGCCTTCGATCGATTCGATCTGCATGGGGATAGCAAGGCACATAAAGGCAATCAGTCACTACACTCAGCCCAGTATAAGTGATTTGCCGGCCCTACACCCGATCTTGAATATTACAAAATTGTGATGAAGAATCAGGAGCTTGAGCAATTTGCTTGGTTGTTATTCTTCGTATGTGCTGATAGATTGAAGCTATGAAAACACTCGTGCTTGGCATCGGCAACACCCTGCTTACGGACGAAGGCATTGGCGTGCATGTGCTGCAGGCACTCGAATCCAGGCTGGCTGATTTTCCTGACGTCAGCCTGCTTGATGGCGGTACACTCTCTTTCACCCTGGCGGGTCCGATCGAAGAAGCCGATGCGCTGATCGTCGTCGATGCCGCCAATATCAAGACCAGACCGGGTGAATGGACGTTGCTGAAAGGGGAGGAAATGGACGCATTTCTGATGAGCAATCGCAAAGCCACGGTGCACGAAGTGGGGCTGACCGATCTGCGCGCCATCGCGTTGCTGGCCGGTCACTGGCCGGAAAAGCGCGCCATGCTGGCAATCCAGCCCGACGTCATCGACTGGGGTGAATTCCCCACCCCGGCGGTTGCCGCTGCCATCCCACCCGCTTGCGACGCGATCAAGGCACTGATCCAGGAATGGCAGCATGACGCTTGACGTCATTCCCATTCACGTCCTCACTCAAGCACCGGGCGAACCCGGACTGACCGGCAATGCGCCGCCGCTGCTGCGCGAACTGGCCGAGCAGGTGGGTCGCTTACTGAAAATCGGCGAGCCATCCGCCATCGATCTTTCCGCCTTGCCGCTGACGCCCGCCGATCTCGACTGGCTGCGCGAAAAACTCGGCAGCGGCGAAATCAGCATCACCCTGCAGGCCAATGGCGAATCCACGCTGAGCGAGACCGCCTGCCCGGGTATCTGGTGGGTGACGCACCACAACGAGCAGGGCGCGGTCACCTCGCAATTCATCGAAGTGGCCTTCGTGCCCGAACTGGCGAAAGCCCACCCGCAGGACGTCGAAATCGGACGGGAACAACTTGAGTTCATGATTGACGACCGCTAAGGTCGACGCATATCGAATCCGTTTTGGTCTGATGTTTTACTTTGGGAGACAGGCATCATGCAGGGACCTTTGATCGACTCGCTGGTACGGCAAGGCGTCAGCCGTCGCACCTTTCTCAAATACTGTGCGACGCTGGCCTCGATGATGGCTTTGCCGCCCACCGCCGGGCGCGCCATGGCCGAGGCGATGGCAGCAGCGCGCCGGCCGTCGGTGATCTGGCTGCCGTTCCAGGAGTGCACCGGCTGCACCGAGTCGATCACGCGTTCGCACTCGCCCACGCTGGAAGGCATGATCTTCGACATGATCTCGCTCGACTATCAGGAAACCCTGATGGCCGCCGCCGGCCACCAGGCCGAGGAAGCCCTGCAAAACGCCATGAAGGAGAATCATGGCAAATATTTGCTGATCGTCGACGGCTCGATTCCGCTTGGACTTGATGGTGCCTACTCCTGCATCGGCGGCCGTTCCAATCTGGAAATCCTGAAAGAAGCAGCCGAGGGGGCGGCGGCCATCGTCGCCATGGGTTCCTGTGCTTCGTTCGGCGGCATTCCGAAAGCCAACCCGAATCCGACCGGTGCGGTGTCGGTGTCCGACATCATCAAGGACAAGCCCATCGTCAACATTCCCGGCTGTCCGCCGATCCCGGTGGTAATGACCGGCGTGCTGGCGCATTACCTCACGTTCGGCTCGCTGCCCGAACTCGACGCCAAGGGGCGGCCGAAGGCCTTCTTCGGCGAGACCATCCACGACCGTTGCTACCGCCGGCCGTTCTACGACCAGGGCAAGTTCGCCAAGACCTTCGACGACGAAGGCGCGCGCCAGGGCTGGTGCCTGTTCGAACTCGGCTGCAAAGGGCCGGTGACCTACAACGCTTGTGCTACTACGAAATGGAACGGCGGCACCTCCTGGCCGGTGGAATCCGGACACGGCTGCCTCGGTTGCTCCGAGCCCGATTTCTGGGATGCCGGCGGCTTCTACAAGGCGCTGTCGATGCCGGCCGACCCGCTCAAGATCGGCGCTGCCGCTGCGGTGGCTGGTGCGGTCGTGGGCGTGGGACTCAGCTTCGCCAACCGCGCCAAAAAGGGCGCCGCCAAGGCTGCGCACGAAACCACAACGCTGGAAGATCTGGAGAAATAAGCATGAACGAATTGCAATTTCTGACCTGGGTACGCGGGCCCGGCCTCGACATCGCCATCGGTATTTTCCTGCTGGGGGTGTTGTGGCGCCTGTTTGAAATCTACTCGCTCGGCCGCAAGAAAGATTTATCTGTGCCACGCCACGCGGCGGGCGCGTCCGGACTGAGCACCGTGTTCCGGCGCTCGATTCCGCCCCCCGGCATGCTGAAACGTTCGCCGGTGAGCTATATCGGCGGCTACGTCTTCCACATCGGTCTGGCGATCGTCGTATTCGGCTTCGCGCCGCATATCCTGCTGATCAAGAATCTCACCGGCCTGTCCTGGCCTGGACTGCCCTCGCAGTTCATCGATCTGGCCGCAGTGGTGACGATGGCGGCGATGGTGATCGTGCTGGTCGACCGCATCAACAAGCCAGTCAAGCGCTTCCTCAGCACCTTCGAGGACTGGTTCACCTGGACGGTGACCTTTCTGCCGGTGCTGACCGGCTGGATGGCGGTGCAGCACCTACTGCTGCCTTACACCACGATGCTGGCGCTGCACATACTGAGCGTGGAAATCCTGCTCATCGTGCTGCCCTTCACCAAGCTGTTCCACGTGTTCACGTTGTTTGGTTCGCGCTGGTACAACGGGCGCGTTAATGGACATAAGGGGGTGCCGGTATGAGTGCTTCTCTCGAAAAAGGCATTCGCGTCCTCAAGGAAGTCATCGACGCGCCTATCGCCAGCTACTTCGAAAGCTGCGTGCACTGCGGCCTGTGCGCCGAAGCCTGCCTGTTCTATACGGAAACCGGCGATCCCAAGTACACGCCGATCCACAAGCTGGAGCCGCTGCGGCGGGTCTACGAGCAGGAATACACCCTGCTGGGGCGGCTGAAGAAAATGGTCGGCTTGTCGAAACCGGTGACCGACGCCGAGCTCGATGAGTGGCAGGAGCTGGTCTACAACAGCTGCACGCTGTGCGGCCGCTGCTCTGCGGTATGCCCGGTCGGCAACGACATCGTCTACATGGTGCGCAAGTTCCGCGAGGGTATGTCCGCTTCCGGCCACGCGCCGGAAGGCATCAAGGGCGCGGTCAACCGCACCATCACTATCGGCAGCCCGATGGGCGTCAAGCTGCCTGCAGTGCAGGCGCAGATGAAGCACGTGGAAGAGGATTACGGTCTGCCGATACCGATGGACGCCGAAGGCGCGGAGTATATGGTGATGCTGTCGTCGATGGAGATCATCAACTACCCCGAGTATCTGGCCGCCATCGCCAAGATCATGCACCAGGCCGGCAAGACCTGGACGCTGTGTTCGACCGCCTTCGAGGCGACCAACGCCGGCATCCAGATCGGCAACTCGGACCTCGCGAGAGTGATCGTCTCGCGCATCGTCGAGGGGGCGGAAAAGCTCAAGGTGAAGACCGTGATCAGCCCCGAGTGCGGCCACGCCTACACCGCGCTGCGCTGGGAAGGAGCCAACCTGATTGGACGTCCGTTCACCTTCGAGGTGAAGCACATCATCGAAGTGCTGGGCGAGTTCCAGGCGCAGGGCTTGCTGAAAACCGAGGGCTTCGAGACCGACAAGCTGACTTTCCACGATCCCTGTCAGCTGGTGCGCCGTGGCGGCGTGATCCAGCAACCCCGCACACTGATGAATATGGTGGCGAAGAACTTCGTCGAGATGCCGGATGCGGGCTACATGAACTGGTGCTGCGGCGGGGGCGGCGGTGTATCGGCGATCGAGGAGGCCGAAGCCTTGCGCCTGGAAGCCTTCAAGGTGAAGAAATCCCAGTTCGATATGGTCAAGCCGGATCGCGTGGTCACCGCCTGCGCCAACTGCCGCATCGTGCTGGAAGAAGGTCTGGAGCATTACCAGATGGACCTTCCGGTCATCGGCCTGACCGAACTGATCGCCGAACACATCACCGTATCCACGCCACAAGCGGCCGCCAAGCCGGAAGGAGCCTGACGTCATGACCACAGCACAACGCGTCGTCGTTGACCCGATTACCCGCATCGAAGGCCATCTGCGCATCGAGGCCGAAACCGATGCCGACGGCAAGATCACCAGCGCGTATTCCGCCGGCACCATGGTGCGCGGCATCGAGATCATCCTGCGCGGGCGCGACCCGCGCGACGCTTGGGCCTTTGCCCAGCGCATCTGCGGCGTCTGCACCCTGGTGCACGGCATCGCCTCGGTGCGCTCGGTGGAGGATGCACTCCATCGCGCCATCCCGAGCTACAGCATTCCGCAGAATGCCGAATTGATCCGCAATCTAATGATCGCGGCGCAATACGTGCATGACCACGTGATGCACTTCTATCACCTGCACGCGCTCGACTGGGTCGATGTGGTATCGGCGCTGCAGGCTGACCCCAAGGCGACCTCGGCGCTGGCGCAATCGATTTCCGGCTATTCGAAGTCATCGCCGGGCTACTTCGCCGATGCGCAGAAGCGGGTGAAAACCTTTGTCGAACAGGGCCAGCTCGGCATTTTCGCCAACGCCTACTGGGGCCATCCCGCCTACAAGCTGCCGCCGGAAGCCAACCTGATGGCGGTGGCGCATTACCTCGATGCGCTGGCCTGGCAGCGCGACGTGGTCAAGTTGCACACCATCTTCGGCGGCAAAAACCCGCATCCCAACTTCGTGGTGGGCGGCGTGCCCTCGGCCATATCGGTGCACACCAGCGGCGGCGGGCAGTCGGCCACTGCGCTCAACATGGTAGGCCTGCAGACGGTGCAGAACGTCATCACCAGGATGCGCGAGTTCGTCGATCAGGTTTATGTGCCGGACACTCTGGCGATCGCGGGTTTCTATAAGGACTGGGGCAGCCGCGGCGAAGGCCTGGGCAACTTCCTGTCGTTCGGCGACCTGCCGTCGAAAGGCTTTTGGGATACGGATTCCTATCTCATCCCGCGCGGCGTCATTCTTAACCGCGACCTGTCGACCATCCATCCCATCGACCTGGATGCCGACAACGAAATCCAGGAATACGTCAGCCACTCCTGGTACAAGTACAGCCAGGGTGACGCGCAGGGCCTGCACCCGTTCCGGGGCGAGACCGAGCTTAATTACACGGGGCCGAAACCGCCTTACCAGCACCTCGATGTGGAGCAGAAATATTCCTGGCTGAAGTCGCCGCGCTGGCAGGGACACTCGATGGAAGTTGGCCCGCTGGCCCGCGTGCTGATGCTGTACGCCAGCGGCAATGCCCAGGCAAAAGAACTGGTGGGCATGACATTGAAGACACTCGATGTACCGGTGGACGCGCTGTTCTCCACGCTCGGCCGTACCGCCGCGCGCACGCTGGAAACCAAGATCCTTGCCGATGCAATGCAGGGCTGGTACGACCAGCTCATCGCCAACATCAAGGCAGGCGACGTGCGCACCTTCAACGACCAGTATTGGGATCCGTCCACCTGGCCCAGCCACATGCAGGGCGTCGGCCTGATGGAAGCGCCGCGCGGCGGCTTGAGCCACTGGCTGGTGGTCGACGACGGCAAGATCAGCAACTACCAGGCAGTGGTACCCAGCACCTGGAACGCCGGTCCGCGCGACACGCTCGGTCAGCCGGGCGCATACGAGGCGGCGCTGCAGGACAACCACGTCATGCACGACCCCAAGCAGCCGATCGAGATCCTGCGCACCATCCACTCCTTCGATCCCTGCATCGCCTGCGCGGTGCACGTGACCGACCCGGAAGGCGAGGAACTGGTGCAGGTGAAGATCAAGTAATGCCGATGCCCCATCAATCCGGAGAGTACGCAATGAACCTGAAGAAACATTCACGCACGTTTGCCCTGGCCGCATTGGGCCTGTTCGCCGGTACGGCTTCCGCGCACACCGGCGATCACGCCACCGTCACCGGCTTTGTCGGCGGTCTGGCGCATCCGCTACTGGGGATAGACCCCCTGTTCGCCATGATCGCCATCGGCCTGTGGGCGGCGCAGCTGGTTGGGCGGGCATTGTGGG
>JBPPMF010000352.1:0-2355 GCA_051305915.1 Thiobacillus sp.
GTGTCGACGCTGCGCAGCACCTTCGGCGCGATCCAGAACCGCTTCGAGTCGACCATCACCAGCCTGTCGGCCACGGCGGAGAACCTGACCTCTTCCCGCAGCCGGATTCAGGACACGGACTTTGCAGCTGAAACCGCCTCGCTGACCCGCGGCCAGATCCTGCAGCAGGCTGGCGTGGCGATGCTGGCGCAGGCCAACCAGCTGCCCAACACGGTGCTGTCGCTGTTGCGTTAATCAGGGTAACCCCCGGCCAGGGATTCAGGTTATGAACACCCCGGCCGGGGTTTTTAGATAAGGAGAAGCGACATGCTCATCCCAAGTGTAAGCAGTACAACCCAGGCCCAACAGCCTGCAAGGCTCGCCGGTGACGGCGGGCCTGTTGCCGTTGTGGCGCCCGCAAATCCCCAGGCCCAGCCTGCGGTGGCGGTGGTGTTGCCGCAAACCGCGGTGAACCCGGTGGCGGAGCAGCCGCTTGCCTCCCAGCTGCAGGCCGCGGTGAACAATCTCAACCAGGCCTTGAAGCAGTCGAACAAGAACCTGGAATTCACCGTTGACAGCGAATCGAAGGATCCCATCGTCAAGCTGGTGGATTCGGAAACCGGCGATGTGATCCGCCAATACCCGTCTGAAGAAGCGCTGTCGATTGCGAAGGCGATCGACACGTTTCAGCAGGGCATGCTGATCAAACAGGAAGCCTGAGGCAATCATGAGCACGGGTCTGGACGTCAACAGCATTGTCAGCCAACTGATGGCGGCGGAACGGCAGCCGCTCACCAAGTTCACGGCCAGGGAGGCGGGCTTTCAGGCCAAGCTTTCCGCGTATGGCAGCGTGAAGAGCGCGGTGAGCGGTTTCCAGACCGCGCTCAATGGACTGAACAGCGCGGCCAAGTTCCAGAGCCTGACCGCGACGCCTTCGGACAAGAGCTTTTTTACCGCCTCGGCCACCAGCATTGCGGTGGCGGGCACCTATTCACTCGAAGTGAGCGCGCTGGCGCAGGCGCAGCAGCTGGTGGCCAGCGGCCAGACCAGCAGCACCGCAGCGATCGGCAGCGGCGCGGCGACGACGCTCACCTTCGATTTCGGCACCATCAGCGGTGGCACGCTGGACGAAGGCGCGTATAGCGGCGCCGCGTTCGCGTCCAACGGCAAGGGCACCAAGTCGATCACCATCGACGGCAGCAACAATTCGCTGCAGGGCATTCGTGACGCCATCAACGCGGCGAAGATCGGGGTGAAGGCCAGCATCGTCAACGACGGCAGCGGCACGCCCTACCGCCTGACGCTGGCTTCGGACAACCCGGGCGTGAGCAACAGCATGAAGATTTCGGTCAGCGGCGAGGCCGCGATCGGCAACCTGCTGGCACACGATCCTGCCGGCACGCAGAATCTGAACCAGACGGCGGCGGCGCAGAACGCCAGCCTGAAGGTGAACGGTATTGCGGTGAGCAAGGCGTCCAACAGCGTGAGCGATGTGATCCCGGGCGTGACGCTGAACCTGCTGAAGACCACCGATACACCGGAGAAGCTGACGGTGGCGCGCGACACCAGCACGATCAGCAATTCCATCGGCAGCTTCGTCAAGGCCTATAACGATCTGGCCGGCACGCTGAAAAACCTGACGGCCTACGATGCGGCCAGCAAGAAAGGCGCGATCCTGCAGGGCGATGCCACGGTGCGCTCGCTGCAAACGCAGCTGCGCGGCATCCTCGGCACGGCGGTGACCGGCACGCCGGGCGACCTGAAAACGCTGTCGAGCATCGGCGTGACGTTCCAGCTGGACGGCAGCCTGGCAGTGGATCAGGCCAAGCTCAACGATGCGATGAACAACAACTTCGACGAGATTGCGAGCCTGTTTTCCTCGGTCGGCAAGAGTACCGACAGCCTGGTGGCCTTCAACAATGCCAGCAGCAGCGTCAAGCCCGGCAGTTATGCGGTGAATGTGACCCAGCTCGCCACCCAGGGCAAGACGGTGGGCGCATCGGCGATCACCACGCCACTGGATATCGTCGCCGGCAGCAACGACACCCTGAATCTGGTCGTCGACGGCATTGCCGCCTCGATCACGCTGGCGCCCGGCAACTACAGCACGGCGGATGCGCTGATGACCGAGCTGCAGGCGAAGATCAACGGCGCAACCGCGTTGTCCGGCAAGGGCATTTCAGTAGCGATGACGGAAAGCGCCGGGCTGTTCACCCTGACCTCGGCGAAATACGGCGCGGCTTCGAGCGTGAGCATCAGCGGCGGCAACGCGGCGGCGGCGCTGGGACTGAGCGGCGACACACCCACCGATGGTGTGGACGTGGCCGGCAGCATCGGCGGCGTGGCCGCGACCGGCGCCGGCCAGCTGTTGCGCGC
>JBPPMF010000173.1:0-2056 GCA_051305915.1 Thiobacillus sp.
TTCATGGATCAGCCAGCCAGTTTCGACCTGGTGATTACCGACCAGACCATGCCGCATATGACCGGCGAGATGCTGGCCAGGGAAGTCCTCAAGGTGCGCGCCGAGGTACCGATCATCCTCTGCTCCGGCAACGGCCAGGGCGAGGCTGGCAACGCTGGCAACGCTTCGCTGGTCAGATCGCGGGCGATCGGCATCAGGGAGTTCATGACCAAGCCCTATGAGCGCAGCGAGATGAGCCAGGTCATCCGCCGCATGCTCGATTAAGCGCTGGAAGCTGCTATGGCCGATGTCCTGATTATTGACGATGACGACCTGATGTGCGCTACCCTGTCACACCTGGTGCAGCGCTGCGGCCACGAGGCGGTTTGTGCCTATACCATGCACGACGGCCAGAAGCAGGCGGCCACCCGACTCTTTGATGTGGTCTTTCTCGACGTCCACCTTCCTGACGGCAACGGTCTCGACCTGCTGCCGAGGCTCGAAGCCCTCTCATCTGCCCCGGAAGTGATCATCATTACCGGTTTCGGCGAACCGAACGGCGCTGAACTGGCCATCAAGAGCGGCGCCTGGGACTATATCGAAAAGAGCTCCTCGGCCAAGCAGATCAGTCTCGCCCTGGAGCGTGCCCTGCAGTACCGGTATGAAAAGCAGGCGGCCCGGCACAAAGGGAGCGTTGCTGCGCTCAAGCGTCATGACATCATCGGCTCCAGCCCGAAGCTGCAGGCCTGCCTCGATATGATCGCCCAGGCTGCCGGCAGCGACGTCAATGTCTTCATCAACGGCGAGACCGGCACCGGCAAAGAGCTGTTTGCCCGGGCCGTGCACGAGAACAGCCAACGCGCGCGCGGCAATTTCGTTGTGGTCGACTGCACCGCCCTGCCGGAAACCCTGGTCGAGAGCCTTCTCTTCGGCCACGAGAAGGGTAGCTTCACCGGTGCCGAGAAAGCCCGCGATGGCCTGGTGCGCCAGGCACACTGCGGCACCCTGTTCCTCGATGAGGTCGGCGAACTGCCGCTCAACATGCAGAAAGCCTTCCTGCGCGTCCTCCAGGAGCGCCGCTTCCGGCCCATCGGCGGCAGCCGCGAAATAGACAGCGATTTCCGCCTGGTCGCGGCGACCAACCGCAACCTTGATGAGATGGTCCAGGCCGGCCAGTTTCGCGAAGACCTGCTCTTCCGTCTGCGCTCTTACGTGATCGAATTGCCGCCGCTGCGCGAGCGACCCGAGGATTTTCAGGAGTTGGCGCGCTTTTATGCCGATAGCTTCTGCGAGCTTTACGCGCTCCCCTCCAAGGGTTTCTCACCGGACTTCATCAATACCCTGCGCGCCTATGCGTGGCCGGGAAACGTGCGCGAATTCGTACATACCATGGAGCGGACCCTGGCCTCGGCCCGCTACGAACCGACCCTCTTTCCCAAGCACCTGCCCACCAACATCCGCGTCGAAGTGACCCGCGCCGGCGTGGGGCAGGACCAGGCGCTTGCCATCCCCCCCGGCAACGCTCCATTACACACGCTGCCGAAGCTGCACGACTATCGCGACGCGGTTTACCATGAAGCGGAGAAGCATTATCTGCACGACCTGCTGAGCCTGGCCGAGCAGAATATCGCCGCAGCCTGCCAGCTCTCCGGCTTGTCCCAGTCCCGTCTCTACGCGCTGCTGAAAAAGCACGAAGTCAGCCGCGACCACTAAGCTCGCCGCAGGCTGCAGCGGCTTTTTCCTCCGCTTTGGCAGGAAAATTCCTGCGCCACAGGAAAAAACCGCGTTCACCGGCACGTCCTGCCTCCCGTTCCGCCAGCCAAATAACTGATATGACTCTGTTTATGGCCACCCACCTGTTTTGGCACGCCTCATGCTTTTTGAAAGGCCAGGAGCTGAACCTGAGCGCAAGCAACGAGGTGGTAGAGCCATGCAACCAAAGCATCCAGAACACACTTCGTATTCACAGCCCTCACAGCTGCAGTCTACCTCGCTGATCGACGTCGTGGAAAACCAGGGAAGGCTCTATGTCAAGGTCGAACTTCCCGGTGTCAGCGCCGGCGAGGTCGATGTCAGG
>JBPPMF010000366.1:0-3909 GCA_051305915.1 Thiobacillus sp.
GCCATCGCTTGCAACAGCAGCGTCGACTTGCCGATGCCGGGGTCGCCGCCGATCAGCGTCACCCCACCCGGCACCAGCCCGCCGCCCAACACGCGGTCGAGTTCGCCGATATCGGTAGCGATACGCGACTCTTCACTGCCCTCCACCTCGTGCAGCATCTGCACGGTGCTCGTCGCCGCCAGCGAGGCGAAGCGCGGCTTGTCCGACTCGGCAATGGTTTCAACCAGGGTGTTCCAGGCGTTGCACGCCGGGCATTGCCCCTGCCACTTGGGTGACTGCCCGCCGCATTCGGTGCAGGTGTAGATCGTTTTGGTTTTGGCCATCAGGCGTTGTGCTTTTTCATGGATGTTTACAGACCGGCCTCGCGCTGATGGCGGATTGCCAGCACGCGCGCCACGTCGCGGATTTCATCGTAGCGATACAGTGCAACGTATCCGGTTTTTCCGCGCGAGATGACCAGTTCACGAACCTGATTTCCGCAACGCCTGCCAATGTAGGGGTGCAGGCGAAGCATATCCAGTGCCGACACGATCAGAGGAATGGTTCTGGCGGCTTCATGTGGAGCTGTCTCGACCAGGAAGCGTGCAAGGCGTGCCAGATCGTGTGCTGCACTGGCCGAGTAGCGTAGCCTTGCCACGCTCAGAGTTTAACCGGCTTGGGAAACTCGGGCGTTTTACCTGCAACAACCGCATTCAGATAAGCATGCACATCGTCCGCCTCGTACCCCTCACCTGTCTCGGTCATTTGGCGGTCGGCTTCCAGCGCCTCGGCCATGAAAGCGGCGTAGGTCTCGGATTGCGCGACGCGTTCTTCCAGTGCTTCGATCATCCAGGCGTGAGGTGATTTACCTACCGCCTCGGCCAGCGGCGCGATGCGCGCCTTGAGTGGTTCGGGCAGTTTAAGTGTGGTGGTGGTGGTGACCATGACGATCTCCTGTCAACAAGGTGACACCAAAGTACCACCACCATGGATCATCGTCAATTCAGGCCGGAAACACGCCGGTCGACAGGTAACGGTCGCCGCGGTCGCAGACGATGGAGACGATGACGGCGTTTTCGACTTCCTTCGACAGCTGCAATGCAGCCCACAGCGCACCGCCGGACGAGATGCCGGCAAAGATGCCCTCCTCGCAGGCGAGGCGGCGGGTGGCTTCCTCAGCTTCCTGCTGGGTGACATAGATCATGCGGTCGACGCGGTCGTAATCACAAATTTGAGGCACATATTCCTGCGGCCACTTGCGGATGCCAGGAATCTGCGCACCTTCGGTCGGCTGCACACCGACAATCTGGATCGCGGGATTCTGTTCCTTGAGATAACGCGAGCAGCCCATGATGGTGCCGGTGGTGCCCATGCTGGAGACGAAGTGGGTGAGCTTGCCCTCGGTGTCGCGCCAGATTTCCGGGCCGGTGGTACGGTAGTGCGCGTCTGGATTATCGGGGTTGGCGAACTGGTCGAGGACCTTGCCGACGCCCTGCTTCTCCATCGCAATCGCCAGGTCGCGCGCGCCTTCCATGCCCGCTTCCTTGCTGACCAGCTGCAGTTCGGCACCGAAGGCGCGCATGGTCTGGCGGCGTTCAATCGAGGCGTTTTCCGGCAGGATGAGGATCATCTTGTAGCCGCGCATCGCCGCCGCCATCGCCAGCGCGATGCCGGTGTTGCCGCTGGTGGCCTCGATCAGCGTATCGCCGGGCTTGATCTCGCCGCGCGCCTCAGCCTGGTCGATCATGGCCAGCGCCGGGCGGTCCTTCACCGATCCGGCCGGATTGTTGCCTTCGAGCTTGACCAGTACGGTATTCGTCGTCACGCCGGGCATGCGCTTCAGGCGCACCAGCGGGGTGTTGCCGACACAGTCCTCGATGGTCTTGTACATGCCTTACTGGCGCCCGATCGGCAGATAGTCGAAGCCCATGTCGCGCATCGCCTGTGGCTCGTACAGGTTGCGGCCGTCGAATATCAGCGGCGATTTCAGCAGCGATTTCATGGTGTCGAAATTGGGGCTGCGGAACACTTTCCATTCGGTGACGATCAGCAGCGCATCGGCACCCTTCAGCGCATCCATCGGGCTGTCGACCAGCAGCAAGTCGGCGCGCTCGCCGTAGATGCGGCGGGTTTCTTCCATTGCCGCCGGGTCGTAGGCGGACACGCTCGCGCCCATCGCCCACAGCGCTTCCAGCATGGTGCGGCTAGGCGCTTCGCGCATGTCGTCGGTGTTGGGTTTGAACGCCAGCCCCCACATGGCAAAACGCTTGCCCTTGAGGTCGGTGCCCAGGCGTGCGGTCAGCTTGTTGACCAGGATTTGTTTCTGCGCGTCATTGGCCTCCTCCACCGCATTGAGCACGCGCAGCGGAATGCCATTTTCCTGACCGGTGCGGCGCAGCGCCTGCACGTCCTTAGGGAAGCACGAGCCGCCATAGCCGCAGCCCGCATACAGAAAATCGTAGCCGATGCGCGGGTCGGAGCCGATGCCGTGGCGCACCTGCTCGATGTCGGCCCCGAGTTTCTCGGCCAGCACGGCAAGTTCGTTCATGAAGGAAATGCGCGTTGCCAGCATGGCGTTGGCGGCATATTTGGTGAGCTCGGCGCTCTTCACATCCATGACGGTGAGACGATCATGATTGCGCTGGAACGGAGCGTACAACTGGCGCAATAACTGGGTGGCATGCTCGCTATCGGTGCCGATGACGATGCGGTCGGGCTTCATGAAATCATCCACTGCCGCACCCTCTTTCAGGAACTCGGGGTTGGATGCCACATTGAATTCGAGCGCAACACCGCGCTTCGTCAATTCTTCCTGCAGGGCGGCTCTCACCTTGTCTGCTGTGCCCACCGGCACAGTGGACTTGTCGACCACCAGTTTGTAATCGGTCATGTGACGGCCGATGTTGCGCGCGGCAGCCACCACGTATTGCAGGTCGGCCGAGCCGTCTTCGTCGGGCGGTGTGCCGACGGCGATAAACTGGATCTGGCCGAATCCCACGGACGCCTCGATGTCGGTGGTGAAATGCAGCCGCCCAGCGGCGACGTTGCGCTTGACCATGTCTTCCAGCCCCGGCTCGTAGATCGGAATGCCACCGGCTTTCAGCGTTTCGATTTTGTTCGGGTCGAGGTCGAGGCACAGCACCTCGTTGCCCACTTCCGCCAGACAGGTTCCGGTCACCAGTCCGACATAACCCGTTCCAATTACAGTGATTTTCATAGCGTCTTCTCCCTAAGTGTTTTGTATGTCGGACTGAATCTGTTTGAGTGCGGCCAGCGGATCAGGCGCCGCCGTAATCGGGCGCCCGATCACCAGATCGGTCGCTCCGGCCCGCAAGGCCTCGGCCGGTGTCATCACGCGGCGCTGATCACCCAGTTCGGCGCCAGCCGGCCGGATTCCGGGCGTCACCAGACGGAAACCCACGCCAAGATCGGCATGCAGCATGGCAGCCTCCTGCGCCGAGCAGACGACACCATCCAGTTTGCATTGATGCGTCAGGCGCGCCAGGCGCAGCACCTGATCGGCGGGCGGAGTGGAAATGCCGACTTCGCTCAGATCCTCCGCGCTCATGCTGGTCAGCACCGTCACCGCAATCAGCAGCGGCGGCTTCGGCAATTCCACCAGCGCCTCCCGCGCCGCCGTCATCATGCGGCGACCGCCCGACGCATGGACGTTCAGCATCCACACTCCAAGCCCGGCCGCTGCCTTGCACGCCGCCGCCACCGTGTTGGGGATGTCGTGGAATTTCAGGTCGAGAAACACCTCGAAGCCACGCGCCACCAGCGCGCGCACCAAGTCCGGCCCCGCCACGGTGAACAGTTCCTTGCCCACCTTGAGCCGGCACAGCGCAGGATCAAGCCGCTGCACCAACGTCAGTGCCGAATCCGCGTCCGCAAAATCCAGCGCCACAATAATTTTATGCGTCATCCCCA
>JBPPMF010000379.1:0-5212 GCA_051305915.1 Thiobacillus sp.
CCGATCGGCCTGATCGGCGACGACATCGAAGCGGTGTCTAAGAAAGGCGCCGCTGAACTCAACAAGCCGGTGGTGCCGGTGCGCTGCGAAGGCTTCCGCGGCGTGTCGCAGTCGCTCGGCCACCACATCGCCAACGACGCCATCCGCGACTGGGTGTTCTCGCGCGACGGCAAGGACGTGAAGACCGAGTTCGTCCCCAGCCCCTATGACGTCTCCATCATCGGCGACTACAACATCGGCGGCGACGCCTGGTCCTCGCGCATCCTGCTGGAAGAGATGGGGCTGCGCGTGGTCGCCCAGTGGTCCGGCGACGGCACCCTGGCCGAGATCGAGCTCACCCCGAAAGTGAAGCTCAACCTCATCCACTGCTACCGCTCGATGAACTACATCGCGCGCCACATGGAAGAGAAGTACAGCATCCCGTGGATCGAGTACAACTTCTTCGGCCCCACCAAGATCGCCGAGTCGCTGCGTGCCATCGCCGCGCACTTCGACGACAAGATCAAGGCCGGCGCTGAAGCGGTGATCGCCAAGTACCAGCCGATGGTCGATGAAGTCATCGCCAAGTACCGCACCCGCCTCGAAGGCAAGCGCGTGATGCTGTACGTCGGCGGCCTGCGTCCGCGCCACGTCATCGGTTCGTACGAGGATCTGGGCATGGAAGTGGTCGGCACCGGCTACGAGTTCGGCCACAACGACGATTACGACCGCACCATCAAGGAGATGGGCAACGCGACGCTGCTGTACGACGACGTCACCGGCTTCGAGTTCGAGGAGTTCGTGAAGAAGGTCAAGCCCGACCTGATCGGCTCCGGCATCAAGGAAAAGTACATCTTCCAGAAGATGGGTGTGCCGTTCCGCCAGATGCACTCCTGGGACTACTCCGGCCCGTACCACGGCTACGACGGTTTCGCCATTTTCGCCCGCGATATGGACATGACCATCAACAACCCGTGCTGGAAGATCCTCACCCCGCCCTGGCAGAAGAAGCCGGAAGCGGAAGAGATCGCCCAAGCAGCGTGATGTAAGCCCCTCTCCCTTGAAGGGAGAGGGGCGACAACCGATCAACCTATGCCCGTGTCCGCAGATTGGCGGCTCGGGCCAGGAGATGAACATGCAAGCCGTTGAAGACATCAAACCGTCGTACCCCTTGTTCCGCAATGACGACTACAAGGAGATGCTCAAGACCAAGCAGAACTCGTTCGAGGAACGCAGCGAGCAGGGCAAGATCGACGAGACCTTTAAGTGGTCCACCACCCTGGAATACCAGGAACTCAATTTCAAGCGCGAGGCGCTGACCGTCAACCCGGCCAAGGCCTGCCAGCCGCTCGGCGCTGTGCTGTGTGCGCTCGGCTTCGAAAAAACCCTGCCCTATGTGCACGGTTCGCAGGGCTGCGTGGCCTATTTCCGCACCTACTTCAACCGCCACTTCAAGGAACCCATTTCCTGCGTGTCCGACTCGATGACGGAAGACGCAGCGGTGTTCGGCGGCCAGAAGAACATGTACGACGGCCTGGAAAACGCCAAGGCGCTGTACAAACCGGACATGATCGCGGTGTCCACCACCTGCATGGCGGAAGTGATCGGCGACGACCTTAACGCCTTCATCGGCAACTCCCGGAATGAAGGTCATATTCCCAGGGACTACCCCGTCCCCTTCGCCCACACGCCGTCTTTCGTGGGCAGCCATGTCACCGGCTGGGACAACATGTTCGAAGGCATCGCCCGCTACTTCACGCTGAACAGCATGGAAGGCAAGGAAGCCGGCAGCAACGGCAAGATCAACATCGTGCCGGGCTTCGAAACCTATCTCGGCAACTTCCGCGTCATCCATCGCATGCTCGATGAAATGGGCGTCGCGCACACCATGCTGTCCGACCCGACCGAGGTGCTCGATACCCCGGCCGACGGCACCTTCCGCATGTATTCCGGCGGCACCACGCAGGACGAAGTGAAGGATGCGCCCAACGCCATCACCACCTTCCTGCTGCAGCCGATGCAGCTGGAAAAGACCAAGAAGTTCATCGATAACACCTGGAACCAGGACGTGCCCAAGCTCGACATCCCGATGGGCCTGGAGTGGACCGACGAGTGGCTGATGAAGGTGGCGGAAGTCACCGGCAAGCCGATCCCCGAGTCGCTGGTGAAGGAACGCGGTCGCCTGGTCGACATGATGACCGACAGCCACACCTGGCTGCACGGCAAGCGCTTCGCGCTGTACGGCGATCCGGACTTCACGATGGGTATGGTCAAGTTCCTGCTGGAGCTGGGCGCCGAGCCGGTGCATGTCGTCTGCAACAACGGTTCCAAGAAATGGGACAAGGCGATGAAGAAGCTGCTCGAGTCTTCGCCCTACGGCGTGAACTGCAAGGCCTACCCCGGCGCCGACCTGTGGCACCTGCGTTCGCTGGTGTTCACCGACAAGCCCGACTTCATCATCGGCAACAGCTACGGCAAGTTCATCCAGCGCGACACCCTGCACAAGGGCAAGGAGTTCGAGGTGCCGCTGATCCGCCTGGGCTTCCCGATCTTCGACCGTCACCACCTGCATCGCATGACCACGCTGGGGTACGAGGGCGCCATGTACATGCTCACCACCCTGGTGAACGCCGTGCTGGAGCGTTTGGACGAAGAGACCCGCGGCATGGGGACCACTGACTACAACTACGACTTGATCCGGTAAACGGTGGGTTACGGCCTGCGGCCTAACCCACCCTACATCCGAGACTCGGCGTAGGGTGGGTTAGCGCAGCGTAACCCGCCGCTTGCCGCTGAACCCGGCGGCGAGCGGCGGTCGTAAACGAAAGGAACCCAATGGCCAACATCATGATTCGACGCGGTGCCGCAGGCGAGTATGTGTTCTACCTGCCCAAGCGCGACCTGGAGGACACCATCACCTCGATGGAGTTCGACCAGGCCGACAAGTGGGGCGGGGAGATCAAGCTCAACAACGGCGGCGCCTACTACGTCGACCCGATGCCCGCACCGCCCAAGCTGCCGATTTCCGTGCGCGCCCGGCGCATGGACGCGGCCGAATGAACTGAAAGGAAACATCATGGCACTCAAAATCGTTGCCGACCTCTGCACCGCCTGCGCTGACTGCGAAGCGGACTGTCCCACCGCGTCCATCCGCATCAAGAAGGGCGTCTACATCATCAACCCGGATACCTGCACCGAATGCGACGGGGACTACGACACGCCGAAATGCGTCGAACTCTGCCCGATCGACAACTGCATCGTCCCGCTGGTGGCTTGATGTGTTTTTCCCCCTCTCCCTCTGGGAGAGGGCCGGGGAGAGGGTTGCCTTTCCCGCTTGAACAGGAGCGTGTGACATGACCACCATCACCCAAGGCGCAGCATTGCGCATCGCCCTCGCCGCCCGTGTCCTCGAAGGCGTCGACACCAAGGCCTTCACCCAGTGGGTCGTGAAGAAGCTCGGCTTGCCGGTGAACGAGAGCAAGCTCGCCGGCCTCACCGTCACCGATCTCAAGCAGGCGCTGACAGCCGAAGAGACTCAGGAAACCGCCATCGAAACCGACGTCGATATGGAATCGCTCAAGCTCGCCGTGCGCTATCTGTGGGGCGAGGACGTCGATACCGACGATGATCTGCCGGCCGTCGAGGCCTACGCCGAAGGCGACATGCCCGGCAGCCTGCGCGTGGCCGTGGCATCCAACAAGGACGAGAACCTGGACGGCCACTTCGGCTCCGCCCTGCGTTTCCTCATCTATCAACTCTCCAAGGATGAAATCCGCCTGGTGGCGGTGCGCCCCACGCTGGAAGCGGATCTGGCCGAGGACAAGAACGCGGCCCGCTCCGCGCTCATCAACGACTGCCAGGTCGTCTACGTGCAGTCGGTGGGGGGGCCTGCCGCTGCCAAGATCGTGCGTGCCGGCGTGCACCCGATGAAATACCCGCAAACCGGCCCCGCGCGCGAAGTCATCGCCCGCCTGCAGTCCATCCTCGATGCGCCGCCACCGTGGCTGGCGAAAATCCTTGGTGTCGAGGCCAAGAGCCTGACCAAGTTCGCCGAGGAAGAAGAGGAGCTGGACGCATGATCCCGCGCGAAACCCTCACCCACATCGCGGATGCCGCGGCGGAGTTCCAGTTCTTCGACGACACCACGCTGGATTTCCTGCGTGGCCGCTGGCCGGGCCTGCACTTCACCCTGTGCGGCGACGACGACGTACCGGCGCGCCTGTCGCCGGTGCTGGAGCGGCCCGGCTTCAACCTCTACCTGGTCAACGGCAGCGAGCAATGCCTGACGCTGACCAACGATCCCGAGCTGGCGATCGGCGTGGTGCTGGCGTGGATGGACGAAGAGTAGCAGGCAGGGTAAAAGGCGATCATTGAATACACGTCGCAATCGACAGGGAATATCACGGTGTCCGCTCGTCTCATCCCATCGCTGGCCGCGCTCTTCCTGGCGCTGATTTCTTGCAGCGTCTTCGCTGCCGAAGTGCAGGTCGCCGTCGCCGCCAACTTCTCTGCGCCAATGCAGCGCATCGCCGCCGATTTCGAGCAGGCCACCGGCCACCAGGCGAAGCTGGCTTTCGGTTCCACCGGAAAGTTCTACGCTCAGATCAGGCACGGCGCGCCCTTCGACGTCCTGCTCGCCGCCGACGACGAAACGCCGGCCCGGCTGGAAAGGGAAGGGGCCGCGCTGGCAGGCAGCCGCTTCACCTATTCGATCGGCCGGCTGGCGCTGTGGTCGTCCAAACCGGGCTACGTCGACGACCAGGGCGCGGTGCTGAAGCGGGGCGCGTTCAAACACCTGTCCATCGCCAGCCCCAAGCTCGCGCCTTACGGCGCGGCGGCGGTGGAAACCCTGAACAAGCTCGGCCTGCTGGCCGCGCTGCAGCCGAAATTCGTGCAGGGCGAGAACATCGCCCAGACTTTCCAGTTCGTCAGCACCGGCAACGCCGAACTCGGCTTCGTCGCGCTGTCGCAGGTCTTCGAGGGCGGCAAGCTCAAGCGTGGCTCGGCGTGGATCGTGCCGCCCGGCCTGCATACACCGATCCGCCAGGACGCGGTCGTCCTGGCGCGCGGCCGCGACAACCCCGCCGCGCTGGCGCTGATGAAGTACCTGAAGACAGACCAGGCCCGCGCTATCATCTAGGCCTATGGCTACGAGTATTGATCTTCCGTTGTGCTGAGCGATACCGACTGGAGCGCCATCCGGCTGACGCTTGAACTGGCGAGCGTCACCACG
>JBPPMF010000384.1:0-6315 GCA_051305915.1 Thiobacillus sp.
AGTCCACGGCATCAAGCGCCGCACCTCGCTGTTCAACACCGACCGCATCGATCATCTTTACCAGGACCCGCACGAGCAGGGCCGCCGCTTCATCCTGCATCACGGCGACCTCACCGACAGCTCCAGCCTCATCCGCATCATCCAGCAGGTCCAGCCCGACGAAATCTACAACCTCGCCGCGCAGAGCCATGTGGCAGTCAGCTTCGAAGAACCCGAATACACCGCCAATTCCGACGCCCTCGGCGCGCTGCGCATCCTCGAAGCCATCCGCATCCTCGGCCTGGAAAAGAAAACCCGCTTCTATCAGGCCAGCACCTCCGAACTCTTCGGCCTCGTCCAGGAAACCCCGCAGAAGGAAACCACCCCCTTCTACCCCAGGAGCCCCTACGCCTGCGCCAAGCTCTACGCCTACTGGATCACCGTCAACTACCGCGAAGCCTACGGCATGTATGCCTGCAACGGCATCCTGTTCAATCACGAATCCCCCGTGCGCGGCGAAACCTTCGTCACCCGCAAGATCACCCGCGCGCTGGCCCGCATCAAGCTCGGCCTGCAGGACTGCCTGTTCCTCGGCAACATGGATGCCAAGCGCGACTGGGGCCACGCCAAGGACTACGTCGAAATGCAGTGGCTGATGCTGCAGCAGGACACGCCCGAAGACTTTGTCATCGCCACCGGCGTGCAGTACTCCGTCAGGGACTTCGTCAATGCCGCCGCCAAGGAACTCGGCATGGCCATCCGCTGGGAAGGTCAGGGCGTTGACGAAAAAGGCTATGACGCCCATGGCAAATGCATCGTTGCCGTCGACCCGCGCTACTTCCGCCCCACCGAAGTCGAAACCCTGCTGGGCGACCCCGGCAAGGCCAAGAACAAGCTCGGCTGGACGCCGAAGATCAGCTTCGACGAACTGGTGGCCGAGATGGTGCGCGAGGACTTGAAAGCCGCCGAGCGCGATGAGCTGGTGAAGAGGCACGGCTACAAGACCATGGATTACCACGAGTGACGTGATGGAACTCAACGCAAAGATCTACGTAGCCGGCCATCGCGGCCTGGTCGGCTCGGCACTCATGCGCAACCTTACGACGGCCTCCCCCTCGAGGGGGGAAGGCCGGGGAGAGGGTGAGATTTATTCAAACATCATCACCCGCACCCACGCCGAGCTCGAGCTCACCAGCCAGGCTGCGGTCGAGGCTTTCTTCGCTGTGGAACAGCCCGACTATGTGTTTCTCGCCGCGGCCAAAGTCGGCGGCATCCACGCCAACAACGAATACCCTGCCGAGTTCATCCGCGACAACCTCGCCATCCAGACCAACATCATTCACGCCGCGCACAGGAACAAGGTCAAGCGCCTGCTGTTCCTCGGTTCTAGCTGCATCTATCCCAAGCTCGCGCCGCAGCCGATGAGGGAAGCACATCTGCTTACCGGTCCGCTGGAACCGACCAACCGCCCCTATGCCCTGGCCAAGATCGCTGGCATTGAAATGTGCTGGAGCTACAACCGGCAGTACAAGACCCAGTATCTGGCGGTGATGCCGACCAACCTGTATGGACCCGGCGACAACTACCATCCGGAGAACTCTCACGTCATCCCTGCAATGATCCGCCGCTTTCACGAAGCCAAGCTTGCGAACGTACCGAGTGTGACCGTGTGGGGCACCGGCACGCCGAAACGCGAATTCCTCTATAGCGAAGACATGGCCGACGCCTGCGTTTACCTGATGAATCTGCCGGACGAACAGTTCGTTCCGTTGCTGGGGCAGGACCGCAACGACGGCCTGCCGCCGCTGATGAACATTGGTGTCGGCCACGACCTCAGCATTCGCGAACTGGCCGAAACCGTGGCGGCCGCAGTGGGTTATCAGGGGGCGCTCGAATTCGACGTCTCCAAACCGGATGGCACGCCGAGGAAATTGATGGATGTGGGGCGACTCAATGCCATGGGGTGGTGCGCCAGTACTAGTCTGGAAAGCGGGCTGGCTGCCGCGTATGCGGATTTCATCGCCGCCAACGGATGAATCCACTAATGCCGGTTTCCTGGTATCTAATCGTTCCATAGCCAAAAGATAAGGGGTCGAAAAATGAAGGTGCTCTTGACGGGTGGTGCGGGTTATATCGGGTCGCATACCGCGGTGGAATGCCTGGCGGCGGGCCACGAGGTGGTGGTGTTCGACAATCTGTCGAACAGCAGTGTGAAGTCGCTGGACCGGGTGGCGCAGATTGCGGGCAGGCCGGTGGCGTTCGTGCACGGCGACATCCGCGAACGCGCGGCATTGCGCGCGGTGTTCGCTCGCTATGCGATCGATGCGGCAGTGCATTTTGCCGGGCTGAAGGCGGTGGGTGAGTCGGTGGAAAAGCCGATTCTGTATTACGACAACAACATCGCCGGCAGCATCGCGCTGTTCGAAGAAATGGCCGCCGCCGGGGTGAAGTCGGTGGTGTTCTCGTCGTCCGCCACGGTGTACGGCGACCCGGCGACGGTGCCGATAACCGAGGATTTCCCGCTGTCTGCAACCAATCCGTATGGCCGTTCCAAGCTCTTCATCGAGGAGATGCTGCGCGACATCGCGCTGGCGGATGCGGGCTGGAATGTTGCGCTGCTGCGCTATTTCAATCCGGTGGGCGCGCACGAGTCGGGGCTGATCGGCGAAGATCCGCGCGGCATTCCCAACAACCTGATGCCGTATGTCGCGCAGGTGGCGGTGGGGCGGCGGCCGCATCTCAACGTGTTCGGCGGCGACTACCCGACGCCGGATGGCACCGGGGTGCGCGATTACATCCATGTGGTCGATCTGGCGCGCGGGCATGTGGCGGCGCTGAACAAGCTGCATGCACTGGGCGGGGTGCAGACCTGGAACCTGGGCACCGGACACGGGGTGAGCGTGCTTGATATGGTGCGTGCGTTTGAAGCGGCGAGCGGAAAAAAAGTGCCTTATCAGATCGTGGAACGCCGTGCAGGCGATGTGGCGCAATGCTGGGCCGATCCGGCGCGTGCGACGCGTGAACTCGGCTGGCGTGCGGAATACGATCTGCCGCGCATGTGCGTGGATGCCTGGCGCTGGCAGTCGGGAAATCCAGACGGCTATAGCTGAGGCGAAAGCTTCGAAGGGGTGCAGTCCCAACTCGTCACCCGTCAGCAGCCTGCGTAGCTTGGGTCGACAGTCTGTCCGTTGACGGCATACGGTGATTGGCCGATGATTTTAAGTTCGGACCTGTTGCTCCGATATGAAGCGAACGTATAAAACAACAAGGGAGACTGCCATGCCGCAAACCAAGTTTCTGCTCGACGAATCCGAAATCCCCACCCACTGGTACAACGTCGTCGCCGACATGCCGAACCGGCCGGCGCCGCCGCTGGGTCCGGACGGCAAGCCCATTGGCCCCGATGCACTGACGGCGATTTTCCCGATGAGCCTGATCGAGCAGGAAATGTCGGCTGAGCGGTGGATTCCGATCCCCGAGAAGGTGCGTGAAATCTATCAGTTGTGGCGTCCTTCACCGCTGTTTCGTGCGCATCGTCTGGAAGCCGCGCTGGGCACACCGGCGAAGATCTATTACAAATATGAAGGCGTTTCCCCGGCTGGCTCGCACAAGGTCAATACTTCGGTGGCGCAAGCGTATTACAACGCCGAGGCCGGCATCAAGCGGATTGCCACCGAGACCGGCGCCGGGCAATGGGGCTGCTCGATGGCGCTAGCCGGGCAGATGTTCGGACTCGACGTGCGGGTGTACATGGTCAAGGTGAGCTATGGGCAGAAACCCTACCGCCGCTCCATGATGCAGACTTGGGGCGCGGAAGTGTTCGCCAGCCCCAGCATGGAAACGAATTCCGGCCGTGCCGCGCTGGCCGAAGACCCCGATAACCAAGGCTCGCTCGGCCTGGCGATTTCCGAAGCGGTGGAAGATGCCGCCTCGCGCTCGGACACCAATTATGCGCTGGGCTCCGTGCTGAACCACGTGCTGCTGCACCAGACCGTAATCGGGCTGGAAGCGAAGATGCAGTTCGAGAAGGCGGGCGATTACCCCGACATGATCTTCGCTCCCTGCGGCGGCGGCTCCAACTTCGGCGGCGCGGCCTTTCCCTTTTTTGCCGACAAGGCCGCCGGTAAAAATGTGCGCCTGGTCGCGGTGGAACCCGACTCCTGCCCGACCCTGACGCGCGGGCACTACGCCTACGATTTCGGCGATACCGCCAAGCTCACGCCGATGATGTTGATGTACACCCTCGGCCATGATTTCATGCCGCCCGGCATCCACGCCGGCGGCCTGCGCTATCACGGCGACTCGGCGCTGGTATCGCAGCTCTATCACGAGAAACTGCTCGAAGCGGTGGCCGTGCCGCAGCTCGCCACCTTCAGGGCCGGCGTCATGTTTGCCCGTACCGAAGGGATCGTCCCTGCGCCCGAATCCAACCATGCCATCGCCGCCTGCATCGACGAGGCTCTGCGCTGTAAGGAAAGCGGCGAGCCGAAGACGCTGTTCTTCAATCTGTCCGGCCACGGGCACTTCGACATGGCTGCCTACGACAGCTATTTCAGCGGCAAGCTGGAAGACTTCGCCTACCCGGAAGAGGCGATCAACGCGGCGCTGGAGCGTTTGCCGAAGGTGGGCTGATGGGCGCGTGTCAAACAGGAGGGCGACTTCCTTCTGTTTGCCCACACTTAAAAACCTCAGCTGACAGGCTCCCAGTGCTGTAACTTCAGCTGCAGCGATTGCTGTCCATTGAATTCGTTGGGCATCAGGGCGTAGACGGCGCGGATGCGTTCGGGCAGCGGGTCGGCGTGGAAGAAGCTCATGGCCTCGAACGAGGCGCCTGCGCGCGCCAGCTTCAGCTTCAGATGTTTTTCGCCTACGACACGTTGTGCCAGTACATCGAAGGTGGCGGTGAACAGCGGGGCAGGGAAACCCTGTCCCCAGACTGCATGGTCGAGCTGTTCGGCGAGTTCGTAACTGTGGTCGGCGTCATCCAGTTCGCCGTCGGTTTCGATCATGCCGTCCAGATCGGCTGGGTCGATCAACTCGCGGACCACGGTCTCGAAGGCCAAACTGAATTCATCGTGGCGGTCGGCGGGCAGGCTGAGCCCGGCTGCCATGGCATGACCACCAAATTTCAAGATCAGGCCGGGATGACGCTTGTCGACCAGATCGAGCGCGTCGCGCAGGTGCAGGCCGGGGATGGAGCGCCCCGAGCCCTTGAGTTCACCACTTTCACTGCGGGCCAGCACGATGGTGGGGCGGTGGAATTTGTCTTTCAGCCGCGAGGCGAGGATGCCGATCACGCCGATGTGCCAGTCGGGCTGATACGCGGTAAGACTGTGGCTGTCGGTGGGGTTGAAGCGGGCGAGGATGGCGAGCGCTTCGTCCAGCATGCCAGCCTCGACGTCGCGGCGGGCGCGGTTGAGCGTGTCGAGCTGCTGTGCCAAGGTCTGCGCGGTGGCGGGATCGTCGGCCAGCAGGCATTCGATGCCGAGCGCCATGTCGTCGATGCGTCCGGCGGCGTTGAGGCGCGGGCCGAGCATGAAACCGAGGTCGAACACGGTGGCGCGCGCGGGTTCGCGTCCGGCGGCGCGAAACAGCGCATTGATGCCGGCGCAGGCCTTGCCGGCACGCATCCGCGCCAGGCCGTTTTCGACCAGGGTGCGGTTGTTGGCATCGAGCTTTACCACATCGGCGACGGTGCCGAGCGCGACCAGATCGAGTAGGGCGCGCAAGTCGGGTTCGGGCTGGCTGGCATATGTCCCGCGCTGGCGCAGTTCGGTGCGCAGCGCCAGCAGCACATAAAACATCACCCCCACGCCCGCCAGATTTTTCGAGGCGAAACCGCAGCCCGGTTGGTTGGGGTTGACGATGCAGGCGGCGTCCGGCAAGGCGTCGCCAGGCAGGTGATGGTCGGTGACCAACACCGGAATGCCGAGCGCGTTCGCTGCCGCCACGCCGTCGACCGCGGCGATGCCGTTGTCGACGGTGACGATGAGGTCGGGCTGGCGTTCGGCGGCGAGTTTGACGATGTCAGGGGTGAGTCCGTAGCCGTGTTCGAGCCGGTTGGGTACCAGAAAATCAACCCGTGCGCCGAGCATGCGGAGGCCGCGCACGCCGACTGCACAGGCGGTGGCGCCGTCAGCGTCGTAGTCGGCGATGATGAGCAGGCGCTTGTTCGCCGCGATGGCGTCGGCCAGCAAGGCGGCGGCACGCTCGATATGCAGCAGGCCGGCTGGCGGCAGCAGTTGCGGCAGACGGTGCGCAACCTGCCCGGGATGGTTGACGCCGCGTGCGGCATACAGGCGGGCCCAGGCGGGCGCGAGGCCGGCCTGCTCTAGG
>JBPPMF010000178.1:0-1990 GCA_051305915.1 Thiobacillus sp.
GGCACATGCCCAGTTCGAAACCATCCACCCCTTCCTCGACGGCAATGGCCGTATCGGACGTCTGCTGATCGCAGTGCTGCTCGAACACTGGCGCCTGTTGCCCGAGCCGCTGATGTACCTGAGCGGCTACCTGAAGCAGCATCAAGCGGAGTACTACCGGCGTCTGTCGATCATCCGCACCGAAGGCGACTGGGCGTCCTGGGTCGCGTTCTTCCTCGAAGGCGTGGCGACAGCCGCCAGTGAGGCCGAACGCGGCATCATTGCCATCGCGACTCTGGTGGCGGCCGACCGGCGCCGTCTGCTCGAATCGGCTAAGGCCGGTCCTGCCAGCTATCGGCTGTTCGAAATGCTGCCGATGATGCCGCGCTTCACCATCGAGCGGGTACGCAAGAGTCTGGACACCAGCTTTCCGACCGCCAATGCGGCCGTCAAGGTACTGGAGGACCTGGGCATCGTGACGGAAATGACCGGCCAGAAAAAGAATCGCAGCTACAGCTACCAGCCATACATTGAGCTGCTGTCGCGCTGATTACGCGGAATGCGCGCAGGTATGCAGCGATGTGCATTGAGTGACTGATGGACCATGGCAAATCTTCGCCAGGCAAATAAGCGTCGGAATTTCTTACATATCGCACGACAAACTCTGCTGTCGTTTGGCGCCTTCCTGTCGTAACTCGTTGATTTATTAGCCGATGACTGCACCTGGCGCATTCCTTGCTGCAAAGCCAATATGGCTTCCCGCACGCAAACCACTACGGAGTACCGGGATGAACCCTTTAAGAGTATTTATGCGTGGTTGGCTTTATAACCTCAGACGCAGTGCATGCGACAACCAGCATACCTGGATGGGCGGCCTCATCCGGCAGCGCGTACCGGGCTTCGACCGCCGCAGGAAAGCGTAACCCGGCAACGCCCGCATCGACCCGCTGCAACGCCCGGCTGGCATCTACCTGATCCGTAACCGTATCCAGGCAAACGCAGCCCCCGCGCCTCACAAGCTTGTGTCCCTATTGCTAGACGTCCGCGCCCGCTCCGTGCAGCATGGGCAACACGGCCTCTACGGCCCTCCTGCCCTCGGCAATGGCTTCGGCGGCGCGGTGGAATTCCAGCAACTGCAGATGGGCAAGGCGGGGGGTAATCATGATGTCCGGCGGTTCGCCGGCGAGGCGGCTGCGGCCGATGTGCACCTGCATGATGTTGAGACTGGAGGCGATGGTATCGAATAGGGAGGGCGGGCTGTCGTCGGCCTCCCGCCAGCTCCAGGGCAGTTGCAGGGTGCTCAGCCTGTCCTGGACCTGTTTCATCAAACGGTCGGACCGGCCTTCCGGAGCCTGCGTCTCCCCCTTTGCGGATGGCTGGTGACGCCTGAAATGGCGACCGATGAGGTCCGTGTTGAGGTCCACCGCAATCACGATTTCGGCGCCCATGGCCCTGCACAGGGAGACGGGCACAGGGTTGACCAGCCCGCCGTCCACCAGCCAGCGACCATCGCGCCGGGCCGGAGTGAACAGGCCAGGCAGCGCGATTGAGGCCCGTACCGCGTCCAGCACCTTGCCGTCGCGCAACCAGACCTCCCGCCCGCTGGCCAAGTCGGTGGCCACCGCTGCAAAGCGCATGGAAAGGGCGGTGATGTCCTGATCCTGGAGCTGTCTGCGGAAAAAGTCGATGAGCTTGGTGCCCTTGATCATGCCGCCACCCAAGCTGAGGTCAAAGTAGCTCGCTACCTCATGCAGCGTCAGCTCCCCCACCCAATCCTCCAGACGGTCCAGCTCGCCAGACGCATACGCCGCACCCACCAAGGCCCCGATGGAGGTGCCACAGACGATGTCCGGCTGCACGCCTGCCTCGGCCAGGGCACGAATGACGCCGATGTGCGCCCAACCCCGTGCGGAACCGCTGCCCAGGGCCAGACCGATCATGGGTTTGTCGACAGAAGGCATAGAGGGACGATACTCCAAGGTCGGGCCGGATAGAAGTCACCCCCTTGATC
>JBPPMF010000036.1:0-9421 GCA_051305915.1 Thiobacillus sp.
AGCAGCACCAAAATCGAGAAGTCGCGCGTCTTCCGCACCGAACGCATCATGATGCGTGGATCGGGCTGGTTGCCAAGACGGATGTCGATGAAGCTGGCGATCGCCGCGTTGATGTCGATCTCGTCGCCGTCTTCCAGCTTGCGGATGCGCTGCACGCCCTGCGGCTGCATCGCGTCGAGCAGGAACTTCATGCGATGGATTTCACGCTTGTACTTGGCGGTGATGTCGTCGATGACCTGCAGGTCGCCGGATTTGGGACGCTTTTCCTGCACCGTCGCCCAGGCCGGACGCTCCAGTTGAATCTGGTAATCCCACTCCGAATAGTGGAAGGGGTCAGACAAGGGCTCTTTGCCTTCCAGTTCGTTCCAGCTCTTGCCGTTGCTCTCATCGCCGATGTTCTCGTAGGGATAGAGCTCGGTGGGCAGCACCCAGATTTCCTCGGCGTCGTCGCCCGCGCCTTCGACCTCGACTTCATTGGCCATTTCCATCACGTTCACATATTTGCGAACCTGCTTGGTGGATTCATAGCCGGCACTGGCCGCCTTGTTGAAATCAAACTCTTCAAATTCCCAGAAGTAGCGATTGTCGTCACGGTAGAGCGCAGTGAGCAGGTCGGTGCGCGGATTGAACGGGATGCGCTTCTGGGCAAAGCTGTGCGCGAGTTGCACGCCGATTTCCCACGAGGTGTGGTTGTTGTCGAGCTTGTCCTGCGCCAGCGCAAACAGCCCACGCGCCTCCACGATCCATGGATCGTTATCTGTATAGCTGTCATCCAGCAACGCACGCGCCAGACGATTGAGGTAATCGCCCATGCTGGCGTTCATCTCGGGCGTGGCAGTGTGCAACTTGCACCACAACTGTTTCATACCGGGAAAGCGGCGGATCGTCAGTGCCTCGACGCGCGCATCTTCAATCACCGAAATCACTGCCATCTGCATCGGATTGAGTGCTTCGGCGGAAATCGGCTGGCGGGTTTCAACCATATGGGCGGCGCAGTGTGCGGCGGTGGCGCGGTAAAGCTCCAAACCCGAGGCGGGTTCGTGGCCTTCAATCGTGAAGTCGTCGAACGCATCCGGTAGATGCAACAGATAGTCTTCTATATAAGGCTTGTGGCCTTCGCGCGATTCGAAATCGCCAGATGTCGGGCGCATGAAAAAATCGCGCGCCCACAGCGCCCGCAGATACATGTTGATACGCCGCTGCACATCGACCAGCAGCGTGCCCTTTCGCTCCTTCTGCAGCATCGCGATTGAGTCTTTCGACTCCAGGCTGAAGTAGCGAATCTGCTCCTCGTAATTGGTGCGGTGCGCGTGCGCGCCCCACAGTGCCCAACGTCGCAGGCCGCCCAGGGTCAGCTGCTTGAACAGCACTTCCAGCTTGTCCAGCATGGGACGCACGCCACGCGGCGCTTGCGCAATCAGGGTGTTGATGAATTGCAGGTAATTGAGAAAAAGTTGTGCGTCGCCGAGCCGGTTGGCCGCAGTCGGCGACGTTGCCAGCAGCAGCTCGATCACCGAGCCCGAGGTTCTGGAGGCGAGCGAAAGCGCGGCGGTGACGAGGTCGCCAATCACGTCCTCACCAACCTCCTTGGCCACCTGCGGCGCATCCGTAATCCAGGCCTCGATCAGCGAGTCGCCCTTGCCGAGTCCACGGATAGCGGCCACGCCTTTGAGATAGGTATCCAGCCCGCGCGGCGAGAACACCTTGGTCGCGTCGTGCCAGTTGGCCTTGAGCGCCTCCTGGCTGTGCGGCGACAGGTCTTCCAGCAGTTCAGCGTAGTCTTCGAGTTTGATCGACATGGTTCACCTCAGATCGTAGGGCAGGCGCAGCACCGGCAGCCCGCCGCGTGTCACCCGATGGGTCAGAGCCAATCCTGCATCGCTCAGAAGAACGTAGACACCGCTGCGTCCAGTGCGTCGCGCATATCGGGATCGTCGGTGATCGGACTCACCAGCGCGACACGACAGGCGGCCTGCGGGTTCACGCCCTTGGCGATCAGGCTGCCCGCATAAATCAGCATGCGGGTGGACAGACCCTCGTCGAGGCCGTGCCCCTTGAGGTTGCGCGAACGTTCGGCAATCGACACCAGCTTGCCGGCAATGTCGGCGCTAGCGCCGGATTCGTGCGCCACGATGTCAGTTTCAATGCCATGCTCGGGGTAAGTAAAATCAAGACCGCCAAAGCGTTGCTTGGTCGACTGCTTCAGATCCTTCATCAGGCTCTGGTAGCCGGGATTGTAGGAAATCACAATCTGGAAATCGGGGTGTGCGTGCACCACCTCGCCCTTTTTTTCCAGCGGCAGCATGCGGCGGTTGTCCGTCAGCGGGTGAATCACCACAGTGGTGTCCTGGCGCGCTTCCACCACTTCATCAAGATAAACGATGGCGCCGTGACGGGCGCCGAGGGCAAGCGGGCCATCCTGCCATTCGGTGCCCGCTGCAGATAACAGAAAGCGGCCCACCAGGTCGGAAGCCGTCATGTCCTCGTTACACGCCACCGTGATCAACGGCTTGCCCAGTTTGTAAGCCATGTATTCGACAAAGCGCGTCTTGCCGCACCCCGTCGGACCCTTGAGCATCATCGGCATGCGAACGGAGTAAGCGGCTTCGTACAGCTCGACTTCGTCAGCGACGGGGCGGTAGTAGGGTTCCTGGGTAATGCGGTATTGGTCGACGATATTGCTCATGACGGCTCCTGAATGGGGATCGTAAATACGCAGGCAGCTTAGCAAGCGGCCTGGGGATTTGCGACAGACAATGCGACAGACAAAAAAAGCCCTCAACCGACCGGTTCCGGCGCCCTATATGGGAACCGGTACCAGGCAGCGAGGGCTTGGTGTAAAGCCTATCCGCTGCTTAAACAGTCTTGCCGCGGAAAATCACCATGGCCGCACCTTGCGACTGGTTGAAGTTGTTATAGCCAATCAGTCGAACGTGGTTGTTGGGGTTGGCCTTGTGGCAGGCCTCAGCTTCGGCCAGCACCACATCCACATCGGTTTCGCCAAACATCGGCAGCTTCCACATGTACCAATAAGAATCCATCAGGTACTCGGGCTCGGTGTGCTCGATGGCGGGGTTCCAGCCTTTCTTCACCAGGTACTCGACCTGCTTGCGGATATTGGCTGCATCCATCGCGGGCAGATAGGAGAAAGTTTCGAATTTGCGGCTGGCGGGATCGCTCACGCGGCTTTTGTAATCCATTACTTCAGACATTTTGTTTCCTTTCAAATTGGGCTTTGGTCACCGGGCCGCACCTTGGGTGCAGTCCGGAATAACCGTGCGATCAACGCAATTTACTTGTGAGCAACGTCCAGCTTGTCGACGGTGTCGAACTCGAACTTGATCTCTTTCCACGTTTCCATGGCGATCTTCAGTTCGGGGCTGTGCGAAGCTGCGGCGGTCAGGATGTCCTTGCCTTCTTTTTCGAGGGCACGACCCTGGTTGCGGGCTTCCACACAGGCCTCCAGCGCGACGCGGTTGGCGGCGGCGCCCGCGGCATTGCCCCAGGGGTGGCCGAGCGTACCGCCACCAAACTGCAGCACTGAGTCATCACCGAAGATGTTCACCAGTGCGGGCATATGCCACACGTGAATACCACCAGACGCAACCGGGATCACGCCGGGCATGGAACCCCAGTCCTGATCGAAGAACAGGCCGCGCGAACGGTCTTCCGGAATGAAGCTGTCACGCATGGTGTCGATCCAGCCCAGGGTTGCTTCGCGGTCGCCTTCCAGCTTGCCGACGACGGTACCGGAGTGCAGGTGGTCACCACCCGACAGACGCAGCACCTTGGTCAGCACGCGGAAGTGAATACCGTGATGGGGATTGCGGTCGAGCACGGCGTGCATGGCGCGGTGAATGTGCAGCAGCATGCCGTTATCGCGACACCAGTTGGCCAGACCCGTGTTGGCGGTCAGACCGCCGGTGAGGTAGTCGTGCATGATGATCGGTGCGCCGATTTCCTTGGCGAACTCGGCACGCTTGTACATCTCTTCCGGGGTCGGCGCGGTCACGTTCAGGTAGTGGCCCTTGCGCTCGCCGGTCTCGCGTTCGGCCTTCATCGTCGCTTCGTGCACGAATGAGAAACGGTCACGCCAACGCATGAACGGCTGGCTGTTGACGTTCTCGTCGTCCTTGGTGAAGTCCAGACCGCCGCGCAGGCATTCGTACACAGCGCGACCGTAGTTCTTGGCAGACAGACCCAGCTTCGGCTTGATGGTGCAGCCCAGCATCGGACGGCCATACTTGTTCATGCGGTCACGTTCGACCTGGATACCAGCGGGCGGGCCGCCACAGGTTTTGACGTAGGCGATCGGGAAGCGGATGTCTTCCAGACGCAGGGCGCGCAGCGCCTTGAAGCCGAACACGTTGCCGACCAGCGAGGTCAGCACGTTAACGACGGAACCTTCTTCGAACAGGTCGATCGGGTAGGCCACGAATGCGTAGAAGCAGGTGTCGTCGCCGGGCACGTCTTCGATGCGGTAGGCGCGGCCTTTGTAGTAATCGAGGTCGGTCAGCAGGTCGGTCCACACCGTGGTCCAGGTGCCGGTTGACGATTCGGCAGCCACGGCTGCGGCGACTTCTTCACGCGGCACACCCGCTTGCGGGGTGATCTTGAAGCAGGCTAGCAGGTCAGTATCCAGCGGGGTGTAGTCCGGCGTCCAGTAAGTCTGACGGTACTCTTTCACACCGGCGTTATAGGTTTTAACAGCCATAATTTCCTCCTACAGAAAGGGGTGGGTTTCCGTGTAGCGCCCCAGCGGCCTGACACGATGGACGCATCTTGCAGGAGTCCAACCATCAATAACAGTCGATAATTTCTATTGCTTACATAGACTATAATCTATGCTTGTTCAGTGTCCGCCTCAGTATAAATGCGCCGCCACACCACCTTCCGCCAACTGGAAATCTTTGAAGCCATCGCCCGCTTGGGCAGCTTCACCCGCGCCTCCGAAGAGCTTTATCTCACCCAGCCCACCGTCTCCATGCAGATGAAAAAACTGGCCGACATGGTGGGCGCGCCGCTGATTGAGCAAGTCGGCAAGAAAATCCGCCTTACCGCCGACGGCCAGGAGCTGGCGAAGGCCACGCGCGAAATCTTCGACATCCTCGACCACTACACCATGTCGGTGGACGAGCGGCGCGGGCTCAAGCAGGGCAAGCTCAGCCTGATGGCGATCACCACCGCCTCGTATTTCGCGCCGCGCCTGCTGGGCGAATTCGTCAAGCTGTATCCGGGTATCGACGTCAGCCTGCGCGTCACCAACAAGGAGCAGGTGCTGGCCAGCATGGCCGACAACCTGGACGATCTCTACTTCGTCGGCCAGCCGCCCGAGGACATCGACGTCGTCGCCACCCCCATTATGGACAACCCGATCATCGTGCTGGCCGCGCCGGACCATCCGCTGGCGAACAAGAAGAAGATTCCGCTCGAACGCATCGCAAGGGAACCCTGGCTGATGCGCGAAAAAGGCTCCGGCACCCGCAACGCCATCGAACGCATCTTCACCGGGCACGGCCTCAACATCCACCCACGACTGGAGCTGGGCAGCAATGAAGCGATCAAGCAGGCCATCCTCGCCGGGCTGGGCATCTCCGCCCTCTCGCACCATGCGCTCACGCTGAACCAGCCCGGCCAGTTCGCCGTGCTCGACGTCGTGGGTTTTCCGATCCTGCGCCACTGGTACGCGGTGTATCCGGCCGGGCGGCAGCTGTCGGTGGTGGCGCGGGCGTTTCTGGATTATTTGCTGGGGCGGGAGGAGACCGCACCGGCAAAGGCGGGTAAGAAGAAATAGCGAATTGCCATCTGGACAACTTGAGCGTGAAGCGATTACAGCCCATAATCGCTCCATATTGTGGAGCGATTAGACCTGCAAACGCCTCAATCCTTGATATGGCAACACGTCGACTGGCCGCATTTTCGCTGGAACGATGCCACTCTTTCCCCCATGCTCGCCCAGGCGCGGCTGGCGCAAGGCAAAGCGCTGGGCGCGGCGCGGCTGCTGGACAGCAGCCTGAGCCTAGAAGCCGTGGCAAGCATCCTGGTGGAAGACGGCCTGACCACCAGTGCCATTGAAGGCGAACGGCTCGACGTTGATGCCGTGCGCTCCTCGGTCGCGCGCCATCTTGGGCTACCCACCGCCGGCCTGCCTGCGCCGCCGCACGCTGTGGATGGCTTGATCGACGTGCTGCTGGATGCCACCCGGCACCACGATCAGGTGTTGACATCGGAACGACTATGCGCCTGGCAGGCTGCGCTGTTCCCGACAGGGCGCTCCGGCCTGCACGCCATCCGCGTCGGCGAACTGCGCGGCGCCGAACCCATGCAGGTCGTCTCAGGCGCAATCGGCAAGGAACACGTGCATTTCATCGCACCGCCGCGCGACGGCCTCGAAGCCCAGCTGAAAGATTTTCTCGACTGGTTTTCCATTACCCCGGCCGGCATGGACGGCCTCGTCCGCGCGGGCCTCGCGCATCTCTGGTTCGTGACCCTGCATCCGTTTGAAGACGGCAACGGCCGGCTTGCCCGCGCCCTCACCGACATGGCCCTGTCGCAGGACGAGCGCCAACCGATGCGGCTGTTCAGCCTGTCCGCCCAAATCCTGCGCGAGCGCGAAAGCTACTACGCCATCCTCGAACACACCCAGCGCGGCGGACTCGATGTCACCGAATGGCTGGCCTGGTTCCTGGCGCAGATCGCCGCGGCCGCCAGCGCCGCCGAAACCACCGTCGCCGACACCCTGGCCAAGGCCCGCTTCTGGCTACGCCATCAGAACACCCCGCTCAACGCGCGTCAGCACAAAGCACTCAACCGCCTGCTCAACGCCGGTCCCGATGGATTCGAAGGCGGCATCAACACCCGCAAATACATGAGCCTGACCAAAACCAGCCGCACCACGGCTTATCGGGAACTGGCCGAGATGGTTGAGAAGGGATGCCTGGTCCCGACGGGCAAGCGCGGGCGGAGTAGTGGGTATGTTGTTGCGTGGCAAGCCTGAGGCCACATTGGCTGTTGGCCAGATGATCTAAGACCCCATCCCGCCGCGCAGGTTAATCGTGTCTGTCCGACCCATTAGACCGCCATTACCGATGAGCATTCACGATTGAAGGTCGGTATTGAAACCGTCGACGCATCGTCCCGGCGGTGGAATCCGACGCCTACGCGCCGAGCGGGCGCGCCAAATCAACCGCGCCTGGTCCAGGCTTACGAGGTAGTATGGTTCAACATATATTCCCATCCGGTCAGAGGACTTTAGCCATGACTGCGACTACACGGTTCCTCTCGACGTTGAATACGGCTATGCGGGTGGGGTTCCTGCGCAACATCTTGCTGCTGAGCCTGTTCTCAGCCGTATTGGTGCCGCTCTACGGTCTGTTCGTCAGCCATCCGCAATACGAGCAACAGCTGGTCAGCATCACCGAAGACGAGGCCGAGCGCCTTGCCCGCCACCTGAGCCAGGCGCTGCATGAGGAAGGGACGGACATCGCGCAGGATCGCCTGCCGCAAGGCTTCGCTGCGGAAATCCAGAACATCAAGTCCGACTTCAAGCTGGAAAAGGTCAAGGTCTTTTCGCGGGAGGGCGTTGTGGTCTATTCGACCGACGCCAAGGATATCGGCATGCGCAATGAACACGCCTATTTCACGGAAATGGTGGCCCAGGGACAGGTGTTCACCAAGGTGGCGCACAAGGAGTCCCGGACGGCGGAAAACCAGGTCGCGACTGCGGACGTCGTCGAGACCTACCAGCCGATCATGGTCCAAGGCCGTTTTCTCGGTGCGTTCGAGCTCTATTACGACGTAACCGACCGGCTGAGCCGGATGGATCGCCTGCAGCACAGCTCGCTGGCGCAAATGATGGGCATGGTGCTGGTGCTGGGGTGCGCCATGGTGTTGGTATTGCTGCGGGCTGCGCGAGCGGTCGACGAGCGGGATCAGGTGCAGCAGGCCCTGCAGGCTAGCGAGGCACGCTTCCGTAGCATGTCCGCCTCGGCGCAGGACGGCATCATCGAAATGGATCGCGGTGGCCAGGTGGCGTACTGGAACCCGGCGGCGGCACGCATCTTCGGCTTCAGTGAAGCCGAAGCCATGGGGCAGAACCTGCACCACCTGATTACGCCACAGCGCTTCCAGTCCGCTTTTCATGCGCAATTCGGCAGTTTTCAGGAAACCGGCCAAGGTGTTTTGATCGGCAAGGCTACCGAACTGGTGGCGCTGGACAAATCCGGCCATGAATTCCCTGTCGAGATATCGCTCGCGGCCATCCGCGAGACCGATGGTTTCCGCGCCATCGGCATCGTCCGCGACATCAGGCGGCGCAAAGAGGCGGAACAAGAGCTGCGACTCGGCTTGAGCGTCATCCGGCATGCCTCGGAAGGGATCATCGTGACCGATGCCCAGAGCAATATTTCGATGGTCAATCCGGCATTCAGCCGAATGACGGGCTACTCCGAGGAGGAGGCCATCGGTTCCAGCCCGAGGATCCTGCGATCCGGTCGCCACGATGACGAGTTCTACGCCCAGATGTGGACAGCCCTGTATGAAAAGGGCTACTGGCAAGGGGAAATCTGGAATCGGCGCAAGAATGGCGAGATCTACCCCGAATGGCTCAGCCTCAGCGCCATCAAAGACAGTGAAGGCCGCATCTCCAACTTCGTCGGCATGTTCTCGGACATCTCCAAGCTCAAGGAGGCCGAGGAAGGCCTGGAACGACTGGCCTTCTACGACGCCCTCACGGGCCTGCCAAATCGCCTGCTGTTTCGCGAACGTCTGGAGAGCGCATTGAAGGCAGCCCGGCGCTCTGCCGCCAAGCGCACAGCGGTGCTCTACCTGGATCTGGACAAATTCAAGCCGGTGAACGACACCTATGGTCATACGACGGGCGATGCGCTGTTGCAGGAGGTCGCCCGGCGTCTCAGCGAATTGGTGCGTGAAGTGGATACCGTGGCGCGCCTCGGAGGCGACGAGTTCGCCATCGTGCTGCGCGAATTCGCCGACGCCGCCATACCGCAGCGCGTCGCGGAGAAGATCATCGCCGCATTAAATGAACCCGTGTTTGTCAAGGGGCACAATTGTCACATCGGCACCAGCATCGGCATCGCCATCGCTCCCGATCACGCGGACCATGCCACGGCGCTAGTGGAATTGGCCGACGCCGCCATGTATGCGGCGAAGAACCGCGGACGCAACTGCTATTGCGTTCATGAGGACAAATAAGCCAACGCATTGGCGTAAGAATGTGAATAAATGGGGTCTGAGTTGACCCGGGTGTTTCGCCGACACCCTGGTCAAGGCCCGCTTCTGGCTGCGCCATCAGAACACCCTGCTCAACGCGCGTCAGCACAAAGCACTCAACCGCCTGCTCGACGCAGGCCCCGATGGATTCGAAGGCGGCATCAACACCCGCAAATACATGAGCCTGAGC
>JBPPMF010000044.1:0-9380 GCA_051305915.1 Thiobacillus sp.
GTCCGCGCCCGCGTAGATTTTCATTTTCTTGATCATGGCGTAGCCGAGCGGACCCTTGGGTAGCATGCCCTTGACCGCTTTTTCCAGCGCGCGGCCGGGGAAACGCTCCTGCATCTTGCCAAAGGTCGTTTCGTAAATACCGCCGGGATAACCGGAGTGGCGATAGTACTTCTTGCCTTCCTCCTTGTTGCCCGTCACGACCATCTTGCTGGCGTTGACCACCACGATGTAATCGCCCGTATCGACGTGAGGCGTGAACTCCGGCTTATGCTTGCCGCGCAGGCGGTGAGCAATCTCGGCGGCCAGGCGACCCAGCACTTTGTTATCGGCATCAACCACGAACCAGTCGCGTTTGACTTCATGCGTTTTAGCGGAAAAGGTTTTCATGACCCAACCTCTGCACAGAGGACAATCTCGGAAAGCCGGGCATTTTAACTGCGCCCCCGGGATAAAGTCAAACACTGTCTGCGAATCTGTAGCAAAGCCTTGTCAGGCTGCCGGCACGCCTGGCCGAGCGGCAGCTGACCCCGCACAGATTGCCGCACTTCCCCAATGTCAGCACTACAATTTTGGCGCACCCGAACGGCCGACATACAATCCCCGCCATGACCAGCTTACTCGTCACCAACCTGATTGCCGCCGCCCTGTTGCCGCCACTTTTGCTGGTCATCCTGCTGATTGCCGGGCTGATTGTTCAGCGCCGTCGCCCCCGCCTCGCCAGATCGCTCATCCTGTTTTCCGCCGCGGCGCTCTATGCCCTATCCACCCCCTGGGTGGGCGGCCATCTGCTGAAAACCCTGGAAATCAGCACGCCCGTCAACCCGGCCACCCTGCAAACCGCGGACGCCATCGTCATCCTCGGCGGGGGGCGGCGGCTGGACGCGGCCGAATACGGCAGCGACACCCTCAACGGCCTCAGCCTGGAACGCCTGCGCTACGCCGCCCACCTGCACCGCGCCAGCGGCCTGCCGATGCTGGTCAGCGGTGGCAAACCCAGTGGCGGCGTCCTAGCCGAGGGCCGCATCATGCAGCACATCCTCAACAGCGAATACGGCATATCCCCCCGCTGGGTAGAGGACGCCTCGCTCACCACCTGGGACAACGCCCGCCTGTCCGCAGCGCTGCTGCAAGCAAGCGGCGTTCGGCGCATCGTCCTGGTCACCCACGCCTGGCACCTGCGCCGCGCCGTACCGCTATTCGAATCGCAAGGATTTCACGTCATCCCCGCCGGACTGCAATTTTCCAGCACCCGCATCGACTCCCTATTTGACCTGATTCCCACCCCGAACGGACTGGGCGACAGCACCTTTGCCCTGCACGAATGGCTGGGCATTTTGTGGTACAAACTCCGCACTTTATTTGCCTGAAGGAACCCCATGAAAGCCCGCGTCAAACTCATCGAAGGCGTCAGCTTCGTCGGCCAGAGCGAATCCGGCCACAGCGTCGTCATGGACGGCGCCCCCGAATCCGGCGGCAAAAACCTCGGCGTGCGACCGATGGAAATGGTGTTATTGGGACTGGGCGGCTGCTCCGCCTTCGACGTCGTTTATATCCTGCGCAAAGGCCGCCAGCACGTCACCGACTGCGTCGCCGACATCGATGCCGTACGCGCCGACACCGACCCCAAAGTCTTCACCAAAATCCACGTCCACTTCACCGTCACCGGCAAAGCGCTCGATCCCAAGCGGGTTGAGCAAGCCGTGCATTTATCCGCCGAGAAATACTGCTCGGCCAGCATCATGCTCGGCAAGGTGGCCGAGATCACGCACGACTTTGAGATAGTGGAAGGCTACGCCAGTGATTGCGGCCACAAACCTTATGATCATAATGGTTAACATGACTGATCGACAGAGACCGAAATGATTACCCAGACAAGTGCCGTGACCTTTCGCCAGAATCTGGGCGAGATGCTAAACCAAGTGCAATATCGCCACGACAGCGTGGTGATCAACAAGGATGGCAAGCCCGTCGCGGCGTTGGTCGACGCGCGGCTGTTTGAACGCATCCGGCGTATGCAGGCGCGTTTTGACGCGCTATGCAAGCGGATTGAGACAGGCTTTGCCGGCGAGCCCGAGGAAACTGGCATGGCCGAGATCGAGACAGCCATTGTCGAAGATCGCCATGAACAAAGGCGACGGACCACGGACTGAACATGTCATCCGCCTTGCGGGTCGTGCTCGACACCAATGTCCTGCTTTCGGGTATCGCCTATCCAGGCAGCCTTCCAGGCAAAATCATCACGCCCTGGCGGCATGGATCAGTCGAGGTTGTGTTGCCGACATTCATTATTGAAGAATTGCGGCGCGTGTTGCCTCGCCTCGCTGCCCGCCACGGCCTTTCGGCTAGCGAAATCGACGATCTGGTGGATATATTGTCCATCCAGGCCGAACCGCTTGAGCCTGCTTTGGTGGAAGACGCAGCGCTACGTGACAGGAATGACCTGCCAGTGCTGGGTACCTTGCTGGCCGCCATGCAGGCCGGAAATATCGATACCTGATTACAGGCGACAAGGATCTGCTGGCGTTGGCAGAGCGTTACCCGGTTGTGACCCCCGCCAAATTCTGGGCACGACATGGCAGTGTGTAGCGCTTCGAGACAATCGCTGCCCCCAACGGGGACGTAGGAGGGTCGCCTCGGCCCGATGCCGTGGTGTTTGCACAAAATCGTAATCGCGGCGATACCCGGAGAGCATAAGGACGCCGCTCCCACAGGGAAGGTGTTGCCGGCATTTTGATGTCAAGGTAGCGTGAGTTGGCCGTGGAAAGAAGGGTCGACACGATGAATACCGCATTTGAAAGCATCAAACAGGGTTTGCAGGAGGCCAACCAAGCCACAAGCCACCCCTCGCGGGGCGGGAAGGGCCTTCTCACGCGAATGAGCTAATCCGCTCCCGGCATATATCTAGCGCTCTGGCCACGGCAGCCTCGCCCGATGGTCCGTAGGAAGGGTGCTTGGGCAGCGTGATCGTGGAAATTGCGACCTGCATCCGACCCAGAACATCATCAATCGCGGCATGGGTGTCCGATGCCCGAAGTCCGGCTATCGCAGCGACTGCGAGAAAGTCAGCGCGTTTTAAGCGCTCATCCTTGCCGTTGAGCTTTAGCGCCATGCGGTCATGCTCCAACCGGGGAAAGACGCGTGTCGTCAACGTATCGTAGACGGGGGCAAGCCGAACGCTGCGGAAGGCTGCATTGCCAGGTTCGGCGATCTTCAAAACAGCCATATTCTTCAGGTGCATGTCACCGTCGGCGATGAGCCATGCGAATACCACGCGCTTCATGAGGATCAGGAGGTCTTCGTCAGGCGACGTAGACAGTCCTCTCAAGGCACGCGCCACGCGTTCGATGGTGCCGTCGTATTTGGCCTTTGGTGGGAGATCAAGCACCGAGCACAGGTCTTCCATCGCCAGCAGGCGCTGATCATCGGCGTCCGTGCGAATGTCGAACCGCTCAACCAGAAGCGCGGGAGGCATCCCCTCCGGCATCGCAATCAGGGCGGTTGCCGGGACAGCGAACCCGGCTGCCCTTGCCAGATCGAGACCGACCCATTCGACCAGTGGCAAGGCTTCGAAGCCGCTGGTTCCCGCGGGCTTCAGGATGTGCGTGAACGGCGTGCCGACACCGGGCGTGAGCCTGCCGTCCGGGGCGAGTGTCATCGGTGCCTTGATCTGCACGCCGGAGATGCGCGGGGTTTCAGCGCGCGCATAGAGAGTGGCGAGGTTGTGCTCGAAGTCCTGCTCCATTGCGCCGCGCCCCGGCCCCGCGTAGGTGCCCGTGAACATGCCCGCTGCCGTGTAGGGAGCGAGCGGTGTGGCGAGAACATCAACTGGCAGAACAGCAAGCTCGCCCGTGTTCTCGGCCATCGTAATGTTGGACAGGTAGCGCCTGCCCGAGCGAAGCATGGCCCGCTCGTCCCGGTTATTGAGGACGCTTTCGAGCCAGCCTTCCGGCAGCAGCGAGACCACGAAGGGCGGCAACCTGCCAGGCATCGTCTGGCGAAGGACGGGAGGCATTGGCACGCCGCCGTCGATTTGCGACCACCGCCACTCGAAGCCATCGTGAACGAGGGTGCCAATCGGCAGGCCGTGCCAAGCCACAGTTAGCGCGAATGCGGCTTCGTTGCGTGGGGGCGCAACCGAGGGGCCGCGTAGCAAGAACTTCTCAGCCCCCTCGCCCTCGCGGTACCAGTCGTTTTCACGGGCCAGTGCCCACACCGCATCGCTTGCGACCTTGGGGCTTCCGTACTCCTCGACGAGGCGGGCGGCGATGGCTTCGCGCGTCGCCGCATCGATGGACGCGGCGTGTTCACTGCGCAGGCGAAAGGCCTCCAAAAACCTCTGGCGGATCGAAGAGACATTGACAGAAAACTCGCCCAGGCTGTCAGCGACGGCCGCGGAGGCAAGAGAGGGTTTCGACGGAGCTTTGCTCTGGATGATCTCCAGTGCCCGGATACGGGTGCGTTGCACGCGCGGCCCGGTCAGGTAGAGGCGACCGTCGCGAGTTGGCCCCAGCAAGACAGCGCTGGCTGCCGAGAGGTAAGCGTTGGGATAAAGGTAGCGGCCAATACGGACGGCATGGGCAAGGACGGTCTGCTCTATGTCGTCATTGGCATCAACATAGATGCCCCGCATCAACTTGACGAGCTTACCCTTCTCGGCAAGATAGTGGCTGCGAGCCTTGTCAAGCGTCTCGCCAACGAGGTGTAGTGCCATTCGTCATAACTTTCGCGTATTTCAAACACGACAAAGTCTGACACATGGTCGATATTGAAGCAAGCCTAACCTAACTTTTCCGCATTCGAAATACGCGAAAGTTAAATAACTTTTTTCAGCGTGCCGAAAAATGAAAAAAATGGGGGGGGCCACGATTGAAGGCGCCGCTCCCACAGGGGAATCGCAGGCGCCAACTGGGGAAAATGTCCGAAATACCCGGGTCAGTTCAGCTTGCATCTTTATATCCAAAGCAGTATATACAAGCCATGAAACCACTTCGATTCCTTGGGGACTCGCTCAAGTGCTTGCGGGATTTTCCTGAGGACGCCAGGCAGGATGCGGGCTACCAGCTGGACAAGATGCAGCGCAACGAGCAACCGGACGATTTCAAGCCCATGCCGGTCATCGGCAAGGGCGTCGAGGAAATCCGGGTATGGGACGATACGGGCACCTACCGCGTGATCTACACGGCAAGGCTGGCCGATGCGGTCTATGTGCTGCACGCGTTTCAGAAAAAAACACAGGCCACGGCCAAACGCGATATCGAGCTTGCCAAGTCCCGATACGCCGAACTTTTGAGAGGTGCCAAATGACAGAGATCGAAACCTTTGACAGCGTGTGGGATGCGATTGCCGACACGCCAGAACAAGCCGCCAATCTTCGGGCACGGGCCGATCTGATGCGACAGATTGCCGCCATCATAAAGGCCAACGACTGGAAACAGGCTGAGGCCGCCACCCATTGCGGCGTCACCCAGCCGCGCATCAACGACCTGTTGCGCGGACGCGTGTCCCGGTTCTCGCTCGATGCCTTGGTGAACATCGCCACCGCACTTGGCCGACGCGTGCACGTTGAACTGGAAGCCGCTTAAGGTTCTGACCGGTCAATCGCGATCAGAAACGCCGAATGTCCGCTTCATACTTTCTCGAATGCTACTCCCGACCCGTTGCGGTCATTGACCTCGGGCATTGCACAGACCACTTTCGCACCTCAATGCAGCCATTGGGAATCCGTGGTCTGTCCCCCTTCGTTCCTCAAGCCATAAAAAGCCTGAGGTAAGATTGCCGCATGGGAAATCTCACCGAAGCGCTGGACCAGGCTGTCATGGCCACGCTAGAACTGTTGCTGACGCATTTGCCGCACCTGCTGGGTGCGCTGGCGCTGCTACTGGTCGGCTGGTTGCTCGCACGGCTGCTGCGAGTGGCCACCCAGCGCGGCGCGGCGTTGCTGGATTCGCTGATCTCGCGCAGCACTGGCCAGGCGCGCTGGCGTATTGGCCGCTCGGCCGCGATACTCGGTGCCGTTGTCTACTGGGTGGTGCTACTGCTGTTTGTGACTGCAGCCACGCAAATGTTGGGCTTGCAAACCTTTACCGACTGGCTGAAGCAACTGGTCGATTACCTGCCCACTCTGGCCGCCGGTTTGCTAATCGTGGCTGCCGGTTATGTGTTATCGGGCTTTGTGGCCGAAATCGTGCGGGCCGCCGCCACTGGGCTGGCCGCGCCGCAACGTGACGCGCTAGCGCGTATGGCGCAAGGCGCGACGCTAGTCATGGCCTTGCTGGTAGGCGCCGACCAGATCGGCCTCAAGGTCACCTGGCTTGCCATTTTCGCCACCGTACTCGCGGCCTCGCTGATCGGTGGCGTGACCATCGCCGTCAGCCTGGGCGCGCGCAGCTATGTATCCAACCTGATCGGCGCGCATTACCTGCGCCAGGCATTTCGTCTCGGCCAGCATGTCCGCGTGTCCGGCCACCAAGGCCATATCGTCGACATCACCGCCACCTCGCTGGTGCTGGAAACCGATTCCGGCCGCGTCGCGCTGCCCGGACGGGTCTATCACGACGAGGCGATCGTGCTCATTACGCGCCACGACAGCAACTGAGTCGGCAAGCCATGGCCAAGGACCGCGACCACACACTCAGCCTGGCCTTCATGCGCGGGCACCCGACGCAGGCCGCGCAGGTGCTCGAGTCGCTGCCGGCCAGCGAAGCCGCCGCAGTGTTTGACCATACGCCTGCGCGGCTCGGTGCCACCGTGCTGGCAGCCATGCTGCCGCACCGGGCAGCGGGTTGCATCACCGCGCTTGTCGATGCGCGTGCGCTCGAACTGCTGGCGCCGATGGGCACGCAGCCGACGGTCGCGGTGCTGCGTCACCTGCCCGAATCCCGGCGCAGGTTGCTGATCGCCGGCTTGCCCACCGCCACTGCGCTCGCCTCAACCCTGCTGCTGGGCTATGCCGAGGACACGCTGGGTGCCTGGGCCGACCCCGACATCGCCATGCTGCCGGCCGACACGCACGCCGTCGACGCACTGGAACGCTTAAAACAAACGCCCGCACACCCGCTGGTTTTCGTCGCCGATCACGAACGACGGCTAGTCGGCCTGGTCGGCCTGAGCGCTTTGCTGCAAGCGCCGGATGGCGCCACGCTGGCGACACTGATGCAGCGCCCGATTCATGTGCTGACCGCGCATGCACCCCTGTCCGCCACGCCGGCCCATCCCGGCTGGGAAAGCAGTTCCCTGCTGCCGGTGGTCGAACCCGGTGACCGCCTGGTAGGGGTGATGACGCGCGATGCGCTGACACGTGCGCTGCGCCGCACCGCACCGCCGCCGGCCAACCTCTCCAGCGAGACCACGCTGCCGATATTGTTTGCGAGCGGTTACTGGCAGGCGCTGTCGGGCCTGCTCGAAGGCGGCCTGGCGTTGTTGCCCAAAGTGCCCACGCTTACCGAAAAGCCAGCCCTGACGGAGGCACAGCATGAACGCTGAATCGCTCGCCCCCCAACTGGCACCCGCCGACGCGGCGTTGACGCATCGCTTTCTGCTCGACTATCCGCACGAGGCAGCGCGCCTGTTCGAGGCCATGCCCGCGCCTGACGCCGCCGCGCTGATTGCCGTGCAACCGGCCCATGCCGCCATGCGCGCCTGGGAATCGCTGGCGCCCGATGTCGCGCTAGACGTGCTGGAGCAGTTGCCCGAAGCGCAGGCACAGCATCTGCTGGCTGAGGCCGATCCGCTGGCCAGCGTCGCAGTGCTGACGCAACTGGATCCGCCACAACGTGAAATCTGGCTGCAGCGTTTGAATACCGAAGTCGCGCACGAATTACGCGATCTGCTTGCCTACCCCGAAGACAGCGCTGGCCGCATGATGGACCCGCGCGTCAGCCCTCTGCGCACCGGCATGACCGTGGCCGAAGCGATCGAGCGCTTGCGCCATATCCGCCGCAGCGGCCTGCGTGAACTGTTCGTGATCGATGACGAGGGCCGGCTTGCCGGTTGCGTCGAAGTGCAGGACCTGGCACTGGCCGTGCGCGAGTTGCCGCTGGCCGACATCACACGCAGCGTGGTCGCCTTCGTGCGCGATCTCGACCCGCGCGAAGACGTGGTCGAAACCCTGATGACCCAGCCGATCAGCAGTTTGCCGGTGGTCAACATCAACGGCCGCTTCATCGGCGTCATCAGGCAAGCCGAACTGATGGCCGCGGTGGAAGAGGAAACCAGCGTCGACATGCAAACCATGGTCGGCGCCAGCCCCGATGAACGCGCGCTGTCATCACCGATTTTCGCCGTAAAGAAGCGCCTGCCCTGGCTACAGATCAACTTGCTGACGGCTTTTCTGGCCGCCGCCGTGGTCGGCCTGTTCGAAAGCACCATCGCGCAGTTCACCGCGCTGGCCGTGCTGTTGCCAGTGGTGGCCGGCCAGTCCGGCAACGCCGGTGCTCAAGCTCTGGCTATCACCATGCGCGGGCTGGTGCTGCGTGAAATCAGCCTGCGCCACTGGCCCGCCGTAGTCGGCAAGGAAGCGCTCACCGGCCTCATCAACGGCGTCGCCGTCGCCGCCACCACTGGGCTGGCCGTGTATGTCTGGAGCCACTCGCTGGCGCTGGTAGGCGTGATTATGCTGGCGATGGTCATTTCGATGCTGGTTGCTGGCCTGGCCGGCGCGCTGGTGCCGATTTTGCTGCGGCGCTTTGGCCAGGATCCAGCCACCGCCTCGTCGATCATTCTGACCACGGTCACCGACGTCGTCGGTTTCTTCTCCTTCCTCGGGATCGCCGCACTGTTTGCGCCGCTGCTCGCGCAAGGCGGCATCTGAAGATGGCAGAGTTGGGCAGAAGTGGACGTTCAGGTGAGGTGTCAGACCGTCTCTTGTTCGGCCTTATGTAGCGCTCCACATAAGGCCGAGGAGGCGACGGTGGACTGACCAGTCTCGACCGGCGGGTTCTCGGCCAAAGGCGACGCTAGCCTGGGATCGCTCATGGAGGTTGTGCAACCAAGAACGGACATTAACCGCCCGAAGGTCCCGAACGGCCGCTTCCTTCTTTGCGAATGTGTGATCCCGACCCTGAAGAGGCGCTCAGCGGAGACGCTGCGAACGAGTTAGCAAGCGCATTGATCCTTCCATGATGCCGGCTTCACAGGCTCACCGTCATTGCCATCAACCATTTCGGCATCAGTTCCAGCAGCCAGGCCTCGGCGACCTTGTCGGCCCCGCTCAGCACCAAGGCGCCCAGCCCCATGAACAGCAGTCCCAACACCGTCTTGCCGTGATGCCCGACGGTCAGCAGGCGGCCGCGAACGCGCGCGACCACCTCGCGTGACAGGCTACCCAGGATGATTAGGGGCAGGGCGGCGGCGAGACCTAACAGCAGAATCACTCCCGCCGC
>JBPPMF010000115.1:0-27534 GCA_051305915.1 Thiobacillus sp.
CGCAGATGGGCGGAGAGCTGGCCAGACACCATGCCGAGCGCAGAAACGATCGGAATGCCGCCGACCAGCAGCATGCCGATGCTGCGGTAAAAGCGCGCCAGTTCGAAGGTGCGCAGGTGCTCGCCGACGGCCGGGATGCGCCAGGCCAGCCGGGTGAGCGCCGCACGGGTGGCGGGCTGCGCCACCGCCAGCACCAGGCCGGCGATGACGCCTGCCGCGCCCAGCGCGATCCAGCCGCCGTTCGCCTCAACCGCCTCGCCCCAGGCCAGCAACATCTGCGACATCCATGGCAGGTCGCGCCCGGAGTCGGCATACACGGTGGCAAAACGCGGCACCACATAGCCGAGCAGAAAGCCGATCACCAGCGTGCCGACGCCGATCAGCAGCAGGGGATAGATCGACGCCGAGAGGACTTTCTTCTTCACCGTGTCGATCTGGTTCTGATAGCCGACATAGCGGGCGAGCGCAGGCGACAGGTCGCCGGTGTTTTCCGCCGCACGCACCGTGGCGGCATACAGCGGAGGGAAAGCCGCGTTTTGCGCCGCCAGTGCGGCCGAAAACGGGCGGCCTTCACGCATGGTGGCGAGCAGGCGTTCGATCAGTTGACGCGACTCGCTCCGGCCTTCCTTCTCGGCCAGTGTTTCCAGGGTTTCGGTCAAGCTCAGCCCGGCGTCGAGCAATGCGATCAGTTCCTGTGTGAACAGCAGCAAGGGAAAGCGCGCGCGCCGTGTCGTCAGCCATTGACTACGCTCGGCAACGATGGACAGTATCTGTGCGCCTTCGCGTTGCAGGCGTGCAACGGCCTCGGCTTCGTCAAGCGCGTCCACCGTCAATGCTGTCACGCCCGCGCCGGGTCGCAAGGCTTTAACCCGATAGCGCATTACCAGTTGCCGATGTCGGCACCATCGCCGCTGCCGCCGGGCTGGCCGTCACGACCAAAGGAAAAAATATCCACCTCGCTGTGCTCACCCGGCATGCGATATTGATACGGATTGCCCCAGGGATCGTTCGGCACCGCTTTTTTAAGATAGGGGCCGCCCCAGCGCGCTTCGTCGGCCGGCTTCACACTCAGTGCCGCAAGTCCCTGCTCGGTAGTGGGATAGCGTCGGGTGTCGATGCGGTACTGGTCGAGCGCCTTTTCCAGCGCACCAATCTGCGACTGCGCAGTCGTCACCTCGGATTTGCCGACCTGGGAAAAGTACTTCGGCGCGACGTAACCTGCTAGCAGCCCGAGGATGACGAGCACCACCAGAAGTTCAAGCAGGGTGAAACCGCGTGACAACGAGATTTGAGCAGGGGGACGGGCGGTGCACATGATGAGCTTTCAGCTGGGTTTGTTACAAATGTGTGCACATCATAAGAATCAAGTGTGACCGTCTTGTTAAAGGTCACTTGAATAGCTTCATGCGTGCTGCTGCCATGGTCGATGACCGTGGTCACGATCCGTCTGGATATGCCGTGATGACAGGCATGCGCCAGCCAACTTCGGTTATGCAGCCGGCACGCCGGACGGCTGCTATGACGGCGTGCTGCAGGCGGTTCCTGTTTCCGGGTTTAAAGTCTGGATTACGCTGGGGTCTGGGGCCGCTTCAACTAGGCCGGCTTCCTCCACCAACCGCCGGCCAAAAGGCAATTTGCGCTGGTCGATGAACAGGTTGCTGCCTTCGATGCGTTTGGCCATGTGCTTGGCTTCGGAGGCTGCGCGCGCCACTTCCTGATAGTGGTGAAAGTGCGTGGGATCGACCGGCAGCGCACCGATGGATAGCGTGACTAGGGCATGGAAAGCCATGGTGCCGCGACGGTCTTCGCTGCGGTAGCCGTCGGCCTCGACGTGCTCGGGGTTGAACAGCGCCAGTTTTTTGCTGTCGAATTGCGCCAGCATGCCATGACAGCGCATCTCCCAATCCGGGCTTTGAAACAGCACCACGAAATCATCGCCGCCGATGTGGCCTACAAAATCGAGTTCGGTATTGCAGCCCTCGCGGAGAATGCTCGCCAGCAGAAGAATCATGTCGTCGCCGCGACGAAAACCGTAGACGTCGTTATAAGGCTTGAACTGATCGAGATCGAAATAGGCGGTGATGAAGGTCTGCTCGTTGATCAATAGCCGCTCCATGTGTTCCTGGATCGGCACGTTGCCGGGCAGACCGGTCAGCGGGTTGGCGTAGCGCGCGGCCACGATCTGCATCGCGGTGACTTCACGCATCAGGTCAAAGCCCGATCCCATTCCCAGATAGCGCCCTTCGCCGGTGATGATGAAGCCCTGGGTAAAGGCTTCCTTGCCTTTTTTTACCACCAGTTCGGAGAGTTCGGTCATGCGCGTTGCCTTGTCGACGATCAGTGGATCAGCATCCATGAAATCGGAGCAGGGCTTCTTGCCGAAGAGTTCACGCCGATACAGGCCGATGAAGCGATTGAGCAAGGCGGGGCGGTGGATGATGCCGACCGGAATGCCCTGGTCGACTACTGCTACGGCATGGATATCGGGTTGCAGCAGCATCAGGTCAAGCACTTCCTGACTGGTTGTTTGAGGCGTAACGGACGGCGCGGCCATCACCAGCTTGTCGGCCGATACGTACAGGCCGCCACGCCCCTGTGATATCGGAAACACGCTGACCCTGCCGGACTGCAGGCACGTCATCACCTCGCTCGGCGGCAACCTGATCGGCACCGGAGAAGGGCGCCCGATCAGGTAACCCTGCGCAAAGCGGATGCCGATATCTTTCAGGACTGCCAGTTCGGACAGGGTTTCCACGCCTTCGGCAATTACGCAGGAGTGGGCGCTCTCGGCCATCTGTCTGATCGACCGGACGAACAGGATCTTGTGGGGATCCTGATGGATGTCGGCAATGAAATGCTTGTCGATCTTGACGAAGGCAGGCTTCAATTCCGACCACAGACGCAGACTGGAAAACCCCTCGCCGAGGTCATCGATGGCGATCTCGATCCCGGCTGCGCGCAGCCCTGCTACCGCTTGGCGCAGTTCGCTGTAATCGAGCGCGGTGGCGTTCTCGGTGATTTCAATCACCACCTGATGCGGATTCAGACCCGTCTCACACAGTGCCGCCACGACTGCCAGAGGCGCAAAGCTGGTGTCGAGCAGGCTGGCGGGTGACAGGTTGATAAACAATCGCCCCGGCAGATTCAGTTTCGCAAACGTCTTCAGCGCCATGCGCACACAGGCCCAGTCCAGTGCTGCCAGCAGTCCGTGCTGCTCGGCCACGCGGAAGAGCGTCTGTGGCGCGTGCAGGGGGCTGTTGGACGGTCCACGCGACAGCGCCTCGTAGCCCATCACCCGTCCTTCCTCCAAGTCGAGCAGGGGTTGCAGCAGGGCCACCAGCCGCGTATGGGCCAGAATGTCTTCCAGATGCAGGCGCGATTCTTCGTGGCTCATGGAGGTGGCGTAAAAGACGGATTCCCCACAATAGGCGGCAAACGTTACGTTCATGTGACGTGTGGCGGCTGGGGGCAGAAGCGGCCGGAAATAAGTCATTTTCCTGTCACATTCCTTTGTCAGGATTCGCGCATGACAAGTGTGCGCTCCATTTTTCTCTCTGATATTCATTTGGGAACCCGTGGCTGCAAGGCCGAGCGCCTGCTCGATTTCTTGCGTGAACATGAAGCAGAGAATCTTTTCCTGATTGGCGACATCATTGACTTCTGGTCGATGAGCCGCGGCATTTACTGGAGCAGGGCACAGAACACCGTGATTCAGAAAATCCTGCGTCGCGCGCGCCACGGCGAGCGGGTGGTGTTCATTCCGGGTAATCACGACGAAGCGCTGCGCGAGTATCACGAGACCACCTTCGGGGACATTGTCGTGCTCAACGAATACGTGCATGACACGGCGGATGGCCGCCGCTTCCTGCTCGTCCACGGCGATGAGTTCGATCAGGTGACCCGTTATCACAAGTGGGTCGCGATACTCGGCGACATCTCGTACAACGCGCTGGTTCGATCGAACGGCGCATGTTCCTGGGTTCGTCGCAGACTGGGCATTCCTGGTTATTGGTCGCTGGCCGGCTATGCCAAGTGCAAGGTGAAGAAGGCCCTGGAGTTCATCTTCGATTTCGAGGATTCGGTCATCCGCAATGTTCGCGACCGGGGTCTCGATGGCGTGATCTGCGGCCATATCCATTGGCCATCGATCAAGGAGATCGATGGGCTGACCTACGTGAATTGTGGCGACTGGGTCGACTCCTGTACGGCAATTGTCGAACACCATGATGGCCGTCTCGAATTGATCAAATGGGATGGCGATCTGGCTGAACTGCCGCTTGAGCCGTCATGCACCATGCTGCCGGAGCAGGCAAGGGTGAGCGTCTGATGCGCGTGCTGATGGTTTCGGATGTGTATTTCCCGCGCGTGAATGGCGTGTCCACCTCCATCGAGACTTTCCGCCAGGCCCTGGCTGCCGAAGGTGTTGAGGTGCGTCTGGTGGTGCCGCGTTACGCCGACGAACCGGAGGGGGAGGGCGTCGTCAGGGTCAGAAGCCGGGCGGTTCCGCGGGACCCTGAAGATCGACTCATGTCGTGGCCCGCGCTGCGTGCCGCGGTACGCCAAGAGGCGGCCGACTGCGACCTGATCCATATTCAGACCCCGTTCCTTGCCCACTATGCCGGCTTGTCTGCTGCGAAGCATCTGGGCAAACCTGTGATCGCCACTTATCACACCCTGTTCGAGGAATACCTGCATCATTACGCGCCCTTTCTGCCTGCGGAGTGGTTGCGTGGCCTTGCAAGACGGCTGTCGCGGAGCCAGTGCAATGCCCTCGATGGGGTGGTCGTTCCCTCGACTGCGATGCGCGAGCGACTCGGGCAATATGGCGTGAGCGTACCCATGCATGTCATGCCAACCGGGATTCCGCTGGATCGCTTTACCCAGGGCGATGGTCTTCGCTTTCGTCAGCGCCATGGCCTGACGGCGGAACAGCCCTGCGCCCTGTTCGTGGGTCGGGTGGCGTTCGAAAAGAATATCGATTTCCTGATCGAGTCATTTGCGCTGGCACGGCGCGAAGTGCCCAACCTGACCTTGTTGATTACCGGCGAGGGACCCGCGGAACGGGCGCTGCATCGTCAGGCTCAGGATCTGGGGCTGGGCGATGCCGTACGTTTTCTGGGTTATCTTGACCGCCAGCACGATCTGCCGGACTGCTACGCGGCAGCGGACTGCTTTGTATTTGCCTCGCGCACCGAGACACAGGGCCTGGTATTGATCGAGGCCATGGCCAGTGGCTTACCGGTGGTGGCTTTAGCGGCGATGGGGACCTGCGACATTCTCTCGCCGGGGCGTGGCTGCCTGGCGCCGAAGGATGATGTCGCCGAGTTTGCCGCGGCGATGGTTCGCGTGTTGAGTGACCCCGTTCTGCGTAGCGGGCTCTCCCAGGATGCGCGCGACTATGCCCGGGAATGGGCGGATGATCGGCTGGCGGCGAAGCTGGCCGACCTGTATCGCCGCATTGTTGAGGCTGCGGATCGTCCCTTGTTGGTCGCGCACCAGATATAGCGTCTATCCGGCAAGTAGCTGCCGGTAGTCTTCCAGCAGGCGTTTGAACACGCTGTCCCAATCCAGGCGCTGGGCGGTCAGATAGGCTGCCTGGCCCAGGTGGCGCAGGGTTTCCGGGTTGACGGCAAGTTCCTGGGCCAGCCGCACGAATTCAGTTTCATCGCCATAGCCGGCCTTCATGCCGTTGATCCCCTGTTGCAGATGGTCTCTGGCCGCGGCGTAGTCGAAAGCGACTGCGGCAAGGCCGCTTGCCATGGCTTCGAGCAGCACGTTGCCGAAGGTCTCGGTCAGGCTGGGGAAGAGGAAGAGATCGGCGCTGGCATAGTGACGTGCCAGGTCTTCGCCGGTGCGGGAACCCGAAAAGATGACGTCTGGATGTTCCTGCTGCATTCGCTGGAATGCCGGGCCATGGCCGACGACGACCAATCGAGTTTTCGGTTGCTGACTTTGAATGGCGCTGAAGGCGCTGAGCAGCAAGGCCAGATTCTTTTCCGGGGCCAGCCGTCCGACGTAAATCAGCACCACATCGTTCTCGCTGGCGCCCCAGGATTGCCGAAGCGCCAGATCGCGCCGTTGCGGGTGAAACAGGGACGTATCGACCCCGCGCGCCATCACCCCGAGATTGCGATAGCCATCGGCCTCGAGTTGCTCGACCAGATGTTTCGTGGGGGCCAGCGTGAGTTGAGCGCGGTTGTGAAACCGTCGCAGATAGGCGTTGAGGGGGCGTTGCAAAAACCCCAGGCCATAGTACCGACTGTAATTGTGAAAGTTGGTATGGAAGCCCGCGACAACGGGAATTTTCAGCGAGCGGGCGGCGGCAATCGCCGCCCAGCCGAGGGGGCCTTCAGTGGCGATATGGACGATATCGGGCCGGGTTTTTTGCCAGACTTCGCACAATCGCCGCTTGCTGGACAATCCAAAATTCAATCCGGTATAGCCGGGAATGGGCAGCCCCATGACCAGTCGTTCATCGCCATCGATTCCTGTCGCGCCGTCCTGGGCTTGTCTGGGACGGATCAACGATATTCGTTGGCCACGCGCGCGCAGGCCGCTGACCAGGCGGCTCAGCGTCATGGCCACGCCATTGATCTCGGGTGGATAGGTTTCGGTTACCAGGGCGATATGCAAAGCATTCATGAAGCGGCCTCTCGGCAACAGGTCGCCATGGAGTGTGCCGCTTCGATGTGACGGGAAAATGACCTGGCCGGCTTGGCCCGAAGCTCACCCGGGCATTGGCAAAGACGATCACCACGACAACATCGTCCCCGGCCCGTCGGGGGCTGCCCGACCCTGTTCCGAAAACACCTCAATCGTCATGAAACCGTAACAGTTAACCCATATCGTAGCGATCGCTGGGCAACTGAAGTCGATTGTTCGCGCAGTTTTGAAATTGGAAAACAGTCCCACCTCTCATTATTTCTTTATTGGAGATTAAGCATATGGTTCAGAACAAAATCGTTGCCGCACTTGGCTTCCTGGCCTGCACTCTGGTCAGCCATGCCGCCGTGGCCCAGGCCGTCAAGGTCGATTCCGCCCTGCCGACCTACCAGAAGGCCAGCGGTGTGTCCGGCAACTTCACCAGCGTCGGCTCCGACACCCTGAACAACCTGATGACGCTGTGGGCCGAGACCTACAAGCGCAACTACCCGAACGTCAACATCCAGATCCAGGGTGCCGGTTCATCCACCGCGCCTCCTGCGCTGATCGAAGGCGCCGCCAACTTCGGCCCGATGAGCCGCATGATGAACGCCAAAGAAATCGAGGCCTTCGAGAAGAAGTACGGTTACAAGCCCACCCCGGTGCCGGTTGCCATCGACGCCCTGGCGGTTTACGTCAACAAGGACAACCCTATTCCCGGTCTGTCGATCCCGCAGGTCGACGCAATCATGTCCGCCACCCGCAAGTGTGGCGGCACGGAAGAGATCACCCGCTGGGGCCAGGTCGGCATGACCGGCGAATGGGCCAGCCGTACCATCGCTCTGTACGGTCGTAACTCGGTGTCCGGCACCTACGGCTATTTCAAAGAAAAAGCGCTGTGCAAGGGCGACTTCAAACGCAACGTCGCCGAACAGCCGGGTTCCGCCTCGGTGGTGCAGAGTGTCACTGGCCAGGTCGGCGCCATTGGTTACTCCGGTATCGGCTACAAGACCTCCGGCGTGCGTGCATTGCCCTTGGCCAAGAAGGATGGCGAACCCTTCGTCGAAGCTGACGCAACCCACGCAATCGACGGCACCTACCCGCTGGCTCGCGTGCTGTACGTCTACGTGAACAAGCGCCCGAACCAGCCGCTGGCTCCGCTCGAGCGCGAGTTCGTCAAGCTGGTGCTGTCGAAGCAGGGTCAGGAAGTCGTGATCAAGGACGGTTTCGTGCCGATGCCTGCCGCCATGGCTGCCAAGGCGTTGACCGATCTGGGCATCAACTAATCCTGTAAGCCCATCCAAGCCGGACACACCGTTTGCAGGCTGTGTCCGGCCGACTCACAACGGAGACCCAAATCATGCAGGAAAACAAGCGATTCCTTCCTTATGCCCTGACGTCCGTGCTCGTGCTCGGCGTCATGAGCGGTTGCGCCACGCAGTCGAGCACGGCCCATGCTCCAGCAAGCAAGCCGGCCGCAACTGCCCAAGCTTTGGCGCCAGTCGCCGCAGCCCAGCCGGTCACGGCACCCACCCAGCACTACTTTCTGGTGTTCCATGAAAACGGCCGGATTTATCCGATTGCCGATGCCAAGAACTACCAGGCTTTCCTTGACGTCGACGAGCTGATCTACACCCGCACCCGCATCGGTGAAGGCCCGGAAGGCGAAACCATCGTGTTCGGCATCCAGAAAAAGGAAGCCGAGGACCTCAACAAGCCTTCCCTGGCCGAGCAGTTCTACGACGGCAAGATGGAAGTCGCCGGTCCGTTCTACGGCGAGGTGATCAAGGATGGCCGCTTCCTTGTGTTCGGCACCTGGCAGGACTTCAAGGACTACCTGGTCAACAAGGAGATCACCTACACCTTCACTGAAGTCGGTACCGGCCCCAAGGGTGAAACAGTGATCTATGCAATGAACAAGAAAACCAGCAAGGAAGGTCGGCCGGTTGCGCTGATCGAGGCTTTTAAACAGTTCCATCAAGTGAAGTAGACGCCTCTGGAAGGGTTGAGCGCAAGGCTCACCCTTCTTTAAAAGCACCGATTACGGTGTTGCAGCGCATACAAAGATTACGCGGTGAATCATGGAAAAGATTGAAACCAACATCAGCAAGGTCGGTGGCTATACTGGCCAGCGCATGGCCAAGGACAGGCTGTTCAAGCATGTCATGACCTTTGGCGGGCTGAGCGTGATCATCGCTATCAGCGCCATCTTTTTCTATCTGGCAAGCGTCGTTGTGCCGATTTTTATGCCGGCACAGATGGACGATTTGCAAAAATTTCTGGTTCCCAAGGTCGTGCCGGGAGCCACTGTCCACCTGACCTCTGAGGAACAGGCCGAAATCGGCGTGCGTATGTCCGATCGCGGCAATGTCACTTTTTTCGATTTACGTGACGGCCGCATCATGGCCGAGGAAAAAGTGGCCCTGCCGGAGGGCGTGGACATCACCAGCTTCGCTGCAGGCGCCCCCTTCCAGCAAGCCGTGGCTTACGGGCTGTCCGACGGCCGCATGCTGGTTCTGGAGCAGGACTTCAAGGTGACCTTCCAGGTGGATACTGACGATCACGAGAAGGATATCCGCACCATCACGCCGACAATCGCTTACCCGGCGGGGAACGAACCCCTGCTGATCGACGAGGCCGGCCGGGCGCTGAAGCGCCTGACCATGCAGCATAGCGATGAAAACACCACCGCCGTGGCGCAGACCGAGGATGGCCGCCTGGTGCTGGCCGCCTTCGAGGGCAGCAGCAACATGATCACGGGTGAAGTGACGACCGAACGCTTCGGCATCGAACTGCCGCCGGTGCCGGGCGAGATCAGCCAGCTCCTGCTGGAAGTGAAGCAGCGCGACCTCTATGTGGTACACGGCGGTCGCTTTGTCAGCCATTACGATGTGATGAATAAGCAAAGCCCGCGGCTGGTGCAGACGGTTGCGCTGGTGCCGGAGGGTGAAACCATCACCGCGGCGACGATCCTGAGTGGCGGCTTCTCGCTCATCATCGGTACCGACCAAGGCAAGGTCGCGCAGTGGTTTCAGGTGCGCGATGACAACAACATCAATCATCTGACGCACATCCGCTCGTTCAAGCCGATGGCCGGCCGGGTGACGATCATCACCCCGGAGCATTTCCGCAAGGGTTTCCTGGCTGGCGACGATAAGGGCAATATCGGCCTCTACTACGCCACCTCCAATCGCCTGCTGCTGATGCGCTCGACTGGCAGCGAACCGGTGCGCGTGCTTGGCATCGCCCCCCGCGCCAATACCGTCATGGTCGAGAGCGCCGGAGACGTCATCCAGGCTGCGCGAGTGGAGAACGATTACCCTGAGATTTCCTTCTCGTCGCTGTGGCAGAAGGTCTGGTACGAGAGCTACCAGGAACCGGAGTACAACTGGCAGTCATCCGCTGCGACCTCCGATTTCGAACCTAAATTCAGCGTCGCGCCGCTGACCTTCGGCACCTTGAAGGCAGCGTTCTACGCCATGCTGGTGGCGGTTCCACTGGCGGTGCTAGGGGCGATTTTTGCCGCCTATTTCATGTCACCTAAGATGCGCAGCGTGGTCAAGCCGTCGATCGAGATCATGGAAGCGCTGCCGACGGTGATCCTGGGCTTCCTCGCCGGCCTGTGGCTGGCGCCCTGGGTCGACAACAACCTTGCCGGCACGCTGATGGCGATCTTCATGTTGCCGTTCAGCTTTGTCATCACGGCCTATGTGTGGCATATGTTGCCGCAGCGGCTGACGGCCGGTATCGGCGCCGGCTGGGAAGCCGCCTTGCTGATTCCTGTCGTCATTCTGGTGATCTACGCGGCCATTCAGTTGGGGCACCCGATCGAGGCGGCCTTCTTCGGCGGCAACATGCCGCACTGGCTGACCAACGAACTCGGCATCGCCTACGAGCAGCGCAACTCGCTGGTGGTGGGCATCGCCATGGGCTTTGCGGTGATTCCCACCATCTTCTCGATTGCCGAGGACGCGGTGTTCAGCGTGCCCAAGCACCTCACCTCGGGATCGCTGGCATTGGGCGCGACGCCCTGGCAAACCTTGTTCTTCGTGGTTTTGCTGACGGCCAGCCCCGGTATTTTCTCCGCCATCATGGTCGGCATGGGGCGCGCGGTCGGCGAGACCATGATCGTGCTGATGGCCACCGGCAACACCGCGGTAATGGACTTCTCCATCTTCACCGGCTTCCGCACCCTGTCCGCCAACATCGGGGTGGAAATGCCTGAGGCGGCCGTCGGCACCACCCACTATCGCTTGCTGTTTTTCTCGGCACTGGTCCTGTTCGCGTTCACCTTCGTGGTGAACACCCTGGCAGAGCTTGTGCGGCATCGCCTGCGCGAAAAATACAGTTCACTTTAAGAAAGAATCGCCATGCGTAACTGGTACAAAAGCGGAGAACCCTGGATCTGGACGACCGCGGGCGCGGTCGCCCTGTCGCTGATCATGGTGTACGGCGTGGTCGGGCTGATTGCCGCACGCGGCCTGACCCATTTCTGGCCCAAGCCGGTCACCGAGGTCACTTATCAGGAGCGGGATGGTTCCAGCTCGCGCCTGATCGGCGAGATACGCGAGAAGCAGGAGGTGTCGCTCGTCCGTCTGCGCGAGCAGGGCTACGAGGTCGTCACCAAGGACCTGTTTGCCGAGCGTTATCTGTTCAAGCTGGGCAACAAGGACCTCACCGGCGTTGATTTCAAGTGGTTTCCCGCGCCCATGCTGGGCGAGTTCACTTACCCCAAGGATCTGCTCGCCATCGAACGTCGCGAATGGGGCAACTTCTACGGCCACCTGAAGGCAGTCAAGGAAGCAGGCGTTGTGGTGGCCGAGGGACCCGCGGCCTGGGAAGAAGCGCAGAAACGTTTGGAACGCTCCAACGACCTGTTCAGGGAAGCGCTGCGCATCGAAAAAAGCGATATCGGCAAGATCAACTATGCGCTGGAAAAAGTCCGCCTGCGTGAACGTGGTCTGGAGATCGACGACAAACTGACCGATGCCGCCAAGGCGGAACTCGCCCGGGAGCGCGAAGCACGCGAAGCCAATTACCTGGCCTTGCAGGAGAAGATGGACCAGATTCGCGTCGATATCGAGCGCGACAGCGTCAGCGTCGAAACCAGCGATGGACAGATCGTCGACATTCCGCTGGCCAAGGTGGCCGACATGTATATGCCGAACGCGATGAGCGTGTGGCAGAAGATCCGCTTCTACGTCCACAAGTTCTACGAATTCGTCAGCGAGGATCCGCGCGAGGCCAACACCGAGGGCGGCATCTTCCCGGCCATCTTCGGCACGGTGATGATGGTGTTGTTGATGTCGGTGATGGTCACCCCGCTCGGCATCATGGCGGCGATCTACATGCGCGAATATGCCAAGCCGGGGCCGGTGATCCGCACCATCCGCATTTCGGTCAACAACCTGGCCGGCGTGCCTTCGATCGTTTATGGCGTGTTCGGCCTGGGCTTCTTTGTCTATGTGCTGGGCGGCTCGATCGACGAACTGTTCTTCGCGGCAGCGCTGCCGGCGCCGACCTTCGGCAGCCCGGGCATTCTGTGGGCGTCGCTGACGCTGGCGCTGCTCACCCTGCCGGTGGTCATCGTCGCCACCGAGGAGGGTTTGTCGCGGGTGCCGCGCACCATCCGCGAAGGCAGCCTCGCCCTTGGCGCCACCAAGGCCGAGACCCTGTGGCGCACGGTGTTGCCGATCGCCAGCCCGGCGATGATGACGGGGCTGATTCTTGCCGTGGCACGCGCTGCCGGCGAGGTGGCGCCGCTGATGCTGGTCGGCGTGGTGAAACTGGCGCCCAGCTTGCCGCTGGACGGCAACTTCCCGTTCCTGCATCTGGAGCGCAAGTTCATGCACCTGGGCTTCCATATCTACGATGTCGGCTTCCAGAGCCCCAACGTCGAAGCCGCGCGCCCGCTGGTCTACGCCACCGCGCTCCTGCTGTTGGTCATCATCATCGTGCTCAACCTGTTCGCGATCATGTTGCGCAACCGGATGCGCGAGAGATTGCGCGGACTGGAAGGCGTTTGATCATCCGATTGCCAATACGAATGACTGATTTAAGGAAAGTTGAAAAATGAATGCTGCCACCCAGCACACCCCCGCGATACAGATTGGCAATCTTGACCGTGCCCAGCAGGAGCACACCGACGAGGTGGCCATACGTGTCGAGAATCTTGACCTTTATTACGGCGAGGCCAAGGCGCTTAATCAGGTCAACATGACAATTCCCAAGAACCGGGTAACCGCGTTCATTGGGCCCAGCGGATGCGGCAAGTCGACGCTGCTGCGTTGCTTCAATCGCATGAACGACCTGGTCGACATTTGCCGGGTCGAAGGGAAAATCCTGCTCGAGGACAAGAATATCTACGACAAGGACGTGAATGTCGCCCTGCTGCGGCGTCGCGTCGGCATGGTGTTCCAGAAGCCCAACCCATTCCCCAAATCCATTTTCGAGAACGTTGCCTACGGCCTGCGCATCATGGGGATCAACAACCGCAGCACGCTCGATGAAGCGGTGGAAAAAGCCCTGCGCGGCGCAGCGCTGTGGAACGAAGTCAAGGATCGTCTCAACGAAAATGGCATGAGCCTGTCTGGCGGCCAGCAGCAGCGCCTGGTGATCGCGCGTGCCATTGCCTTGGAGCCGGACATCCTGTTGCTCGACGAGCCGGCCTCCGCGCTCGACCCCATCTCGACCGCCAAGATCGAGGAACTGGTCAACGAGATGAAGGATAAGTACACCATCATCATCGTTACCCACAACATGCAGCAGGCGGCCCGTGTGTCCGATTACACCGCTTTCATGTACATGGGCGAATTGATTGAAATCGGGCGCACGAATGATGTCTTCCTGAAACCTACCGTGAAGCAAACCGAGGATTACATTACCGGGCGCTTCGGCTGATCACAGCCAGGAAATCCACCGTGTGCAGCAGCCGATGAATCCACCCTATTCGGTACCGTCTGATTCGCGCCGAACCGGCGCTGAAGCCAGGGTGGCGGCTGCATTGGATCCGCAAATTTATCTGGTCGACCCCGATCCGCTGACGCGTGGTCTGCTGCTGGATTATTTGGGCAGCAAGGGGTTTGAGGTCATCGCGCCAACCGACATGGAGGCCCCGCCGCCGCCGGTTGACGTGCTGATCGTTGCCCTGGAGGGCATGGAGCAGCGCGCGGACAGGCCGGGATGGCTTGTGGACAAGCCGGCAATTCCCGTGATTGTCCTGGATCGATCGTATGTGTTTCCAGGCCGTACCGCTGCGCTCGGCTTTCAGCCTTATGCCCGGCTATCCTTGCCCATTCAGCCACGTAAGCTGGTGGCCACGATCCGGCAGGCGCTGAGTCTGGCGCGGATCGAATCGGTCGATCCCCGCGAAGCGTCTGTCCGCGTATACCGCTTTTCCGGATGGATGCTCCATCGTAACGAGCACCGACTGGAGTCGCCCGATGGGCAATCGATCCTGCTTGACAAACGGGAATTCGAGGTGCTGCGGGCGTTTCTAATGTTCCCCCGCCAGTTGCTGACCCGCCAACAGTTGATTGCCATCGCCTGGGGCACCGATGTCGATGTCGAGAGCAGGGCACTGGATCGCCCGGTCACGCGCCTGCGTCGCTACCTCGGTGACGATGCCAAGTTCCCGCTGCTGCTCAAAACGGTCGTTGGCGTGGGGTATCGACTCGACGCGGATGTGGACAAGTTGTTGTAGCGGCTTCCGGTTCAAGCCCGGTCTTTGATATCTGCAATCCCGAGCAATCCGGTGTTAGCTGCCGCTGTTTGCCGGCATTCCTTTACACGCCAGTCGATGAATGAGCCTGCTACAGGCCATCCGTGAGTTTCAGCATGAACGCGGTGTGGCGCGCTTCGGCTTGTTGGAACGCCGCGATCAGCCGCTCGGCGTCTTCGGTTAACCGGCTGCCGGTGGGGCCGCTTTCGACTAGCGGCGACTGCCATGCGCCATTCATCGCATCGACAGCATCCCACGCGGCCTTGTAGCTCATTTTCATGGCCTTGGCGGCTTTGGAGATGGAGCCGGTTTCGCGGATGCGCTGCAGCAGTTCGATGCGGCCGCGGCCGAGGAAATTCTTGCCTTCCAATGTGAGCCAGAAGCGGCCGTCTGCCTTGAGTTGTGGGTTCATGCGGCGAGTGTAGCAAACGGGCAGTGCGTGGGGTTTGCGCTTGGTCTGGGGTCATCCGGGCGCATCGCCGGAAGCCGGAATTTCAGGCGCTAATCGAGCAGCCCGCGCTTGATGACGTAGTGGGTCAGTTCGGCGTTGTTCTTGAGCTGCATCTTTTTCAGCAGGCGGGCGCGGTACATGCTGATGGTCTTGACCGACAGGGCCAGCTTGTCGGCGATGGCGGAGACGGGCAGGCCGGAGGCGATCATGCACAGGGTCTGGTATTCGCGGTTGGATAGCATTTCGTGCGGCGGCCCTTCGCGTTCACCGCTGATCTGGCTGGCGAGTTCCTGCGCGACTTCGGCACTGATGTATTTTTTGCCGGAGGCAACTTGGCGGATGGCTTCGACCAGTTGGTCGGGGGCGCTTTGTTTGTTGAGGTAGCCGGAAGCGCCGGTCTTCAGCGCGCGCACGGCATACTGGGTTTCCCGATGCATGGACAGCATCAGCACCTTGATGCTGGGGTGCTCTTTTTTCAACAGTTCCAGGGTTTCCAGGCCGTTGCGGTCGGGCATGGAAATGTCCAGCAGCACCAGGTCCCAGGGCTCGCGTCGCGCCATTTGCAGGGCGCGGCTGGAACAGTCGGCTTCGCCGGCGACTTCGATGTCGTCAACTTCGGTCAGGATTTGTTTGAGCCCTTCGCGAACGATGGCGTGGTCGTCGACGATGAGGATGCGATAGGGTTTTGCTACAGCCACGGGCGGTCTCTGCTGGGTACTTGGATAGATTATGCCGCTATTTGGTCCTGACGGGCGGAGTGGATGGTGGGATGCGCAGGCTGACCTGGGTGCCGCTGCGTTTGGCCGGCTGGATGCTGAGTTCGCCACCCAGCGCGGCAGCGCGCTCGCGCATGCCGAGGAGGCCAAACCCATGTTCGCCGTTTTGGATTTGCGCCGGCTGGATGCCCAGGCCATTGTCGGTGACGGTTACCTGCAGGTCGCCCTGGTGATGCGCCAGGGCGACTTTGACCCGCGTGGCATGCGCGTGTTTGGCCACGTTGGTCAGCGCTTCCTGCACGATGCGGAACACGGTGATGTCGGCGTCGGGACCGAGCGGAATCGCTTCATCGGGCGCACTGAGTTCGCAGACGATATCGGTGGTCTGTCTGAAGAGTTTCAGTTGCCAGTCGATCGCGGAGACGATGCCGAAGTCCAGTACGGGTGGCCGCAGGCTGGACGCAATGCGGTGCGTGGCCTCGATGGTCTGATCGGCCACTTTGTCGAGATAGGCGGCGCGTTTGATCAGGCTGGTTTCGCCGGGCGGAATATGCCGCATCAGCCACGACAGGCCGATTTTGATGGCGGTCAGATTGCCGCCGAGGTCGTCGTGCACTTCGCGTGACAGGTGCTGGCGTTCCTGCTCCTTGACCGATTCGACGTGCGCCGCCAGCGCGCTCAATTGCGCCCGCGAGCGGCGAATTTCCGCCTCTGCCAGCTTGCTGTGCGTGACGTTCAGCAGGATGCCGTCCCAGATCTGCCCATCGGTCGTTTCGCGCTGGCTGACGCGGATGTTCACCCACTTCACGTCCTTCCAGTCCTCCATCCAGATGCGGCCTTCCCAGTTGAAGCTCAGATGACCACCGCCTGCCTTGGTCAGGCGGGCTAGATAATCGGCCTTGTCCTCCTCCATGACCAGTTTGAAAAAGCGTTCCGGGTCGGTGCGCAGGGCGGACGCCTTGATCCCGAGCAGTTGTGCGGATTGCTCGCTGACGTAGCGCAGCGAGGTGCTGCCGTCCGGCTTGCGCAACACCTGGTAGGCCATGCCGGGGATGTGTGCCACGATGGCACGCAGGTCCGATGCCGAATGCGCCAGTGCCTGTCGGGTTGCTTCGCGCTGGCTGACGTCGCTGGCGATCCAGATGAAGATCGATTTGCCGTCGCCGACTGAACGGAACAGCTTGGCTTCGACCGGATAGCGGGTGCCGTCGCGGCGACGGCAGTGGGTCTGGATCGAGGCCCGGTGCTTTTTTCCGCTCTGCAGCACGGCCAGCAGGGTGGCAAAGCTTTGTGCGTCTTCCTCGGCCAGACAATCCTGGGGCGTCAGCAGCTTCAGGGCCTTGAGCGGGTATTGCAGGTTGTGCGTGGCGGAGGGGTTGGCCTGGGTGATCAGCAACGATTCGGCGTCGAACACCAGTACTTCGGTCGTCGATTCCTGCAGGATCGCTTTCAACAGTGCGCCCGCATCGGCCGCCTTGGATGAACTCATGCCTTCCCCTTCTTTCTAAAACAGTGACGATCTGGGTCGTCTTGACAGCGACATTATCGGCGGAAACGCGATTCCCGGCAGGGCCAGCTTGAAATTCTGGATTTTCCCCCAGATTGACTAATCTGAATGCAGAGGAAAAATTGTATGTTTACCATTCGACCTGCCGCTGTTGCCGGAATGTTCTATCCGGACAATCCTGCCGTGCTCAAACAAACGCTTGCCGATCTGCTGGCCCATCCCAGGCTGGCCGACTTGGAGTGTCCGCCAAAGGCGCTGATCGTACCGCACGCCGGCTATATGTATTCGGGCCCGGTTGCCGCCAGCGCGTATGCCCGGCTGAGTGGGCTGCGCGACCGTATTCGCCGGGTGGTGCTGCTCGGCCCGACGCACCGTGTGTATGTGCGGGGGCTGGCGCTGCCCGTAGCGGAGCGCTTTGCGACGCCGCTCGGCGAGGTGCCGCTGGATTGCGAGGGCATGCAGCGCCTGGCCGGGTTGCCGCAGGTGGTCACCAGCGCAGCGGCGCACCAGATGGAGCACTCGCTGGAAGTGCAGCTGCCTTTTCTGCAGCATGTGCTGGGCGACTTTCAACTGCTGCCGCTGGCAGTGGGCGAGGCCACCGCCGCCGAAGTGGCGGAAGTGCTGGAAACCGTGTGGGGCGGCGATGAGACGCTGATCGTGATCAGTTCCGACCTGTCGCATTTTCTGCCCGATGCAGTCGCCCGCAAGGTGGATCACGGCACGGTCGACGCCATCTTGACGCTGAATTCCCATCTCAACCACGAGCAGGCGTGCGGTGCCACGCCGATCAATGGCTTGCTGCTGGCAGCACGCAAGCATGGCTTGCATCCGGTTGCGCTGGATGTACGCAATTCCAGCGAAACCGCCGGCGATCCCGAGCGGGTGGTGGGCTACGCCGCTTTTGCTTTCACGGCCGCGGGCGATGCGGACCAGCCGGACCCGGAAACGGAAAAGGGCGAAACCCTGCTCAAGCTGGCACGTTCGGAAATCGCCTCCAGGCTGGGGCAGGACGCGGCACCGCCGGCGCAGGCCGACTGGCTGGCCGAGCCGGGCGCGAGCTTCGTCACCCTGACCCGCCAGGGCGAACTGCGCGGCTGCATCGGCACTCTGGAGGCGTATCGCCCGCTGGGGCTGGATGTGCGGGAAAACGCCGTGGCGGCAGCGTTCCGCGACCCCCGCTTCATGCCGCTTTCGCGCGCGGAATTCGACGACGTTCGGGTCGAGGTGTCGGTGCTGTCAGCAAGCGAAGCGCTGGCAGTGAACGACGAAGCGGCGGCGCTGGCGCTGTTGCGCCCGAACACCGACGGCGTGGTGTTCGAGTACGCCAATCACCGCAGCACTTTTCTGCCGCAGGTGTGGGAACAGTTGCCGGAGCCGGCCGAGTTTCTGGCGCATTTGAAGCGCAAGGCCGGGTTGCCGATGGATTTCTGGGCGGAGGACGTGCGCCTGTCGCGCTACACCGTGAGCAAGTGGAAGGAAAAGGAGGGGGCGTATGAGCATTCCTGAGTCGCACTACCCCGCGCGCTGGTGGCGGGTGCTGCCCGATGGCCGCATCGAGTGCGACTTATGCCCGCGCTATTGCAAGCTGCACGAGGGGCAGCGCGGCCTGTGCTTCGTGCGCAAGATGGAAAGCGGCCAGATGGTGCTGGCCACCTATGGCCGCTCGTCTGGCTTCTGCGTCGACCCCATCGAGAAAAAGCCGCTCAACCATTTCTACCCGGGCTCGTCGGTGTTTTCCTTCGGCACCGCCGGCTGCAACCTGGCCTGCAAGTTCTGCCAGAACTGGGATATTTCCAAGTCGCGCGAGACCGACACCATGGTGGACCAGGCGCTGCCCGACGAGGTTGCCAAAGCTGCGGAGCAGGCCGGCTGCAAGAGCGTGGCCTTCACCTACAACGACCCGGTGATCTTCGCTGAATATGCGATGGACGTGGCCGATGCCTGCCATGCGCGCGGCATCAAGACCGTGGCGGTCACCGCCGGCTACATCACGGAAGAACCGCGTCGCGAATTCTTCGCCAAAATGGACGCGGCCAATGTCGACCTCAAGGGCTTCACCGACGATTTCTACGTCAAGCTGACCGGCGCGCATCTGCAGCCGGTGCTCGACACGCTGGTGTATCTGAAGCATGAAACGAACGCGTGGCTGGAGATCACCACGCTGCTGATCCCCGGCCACAACGATTCCGACGCCGAGACCGAGGCGATGAGCCAGTGGATCCTGCGCGAACTGGGCCCCGATGTGCCGCTGCATTTTTCCGCCTTCCACCCCGACTGGAAGATGCCGGATGCGCCGCCCACGCCGGCGTCGACGTTGACCAGTGCACGCGACATCGCGCTGAAGGTCGGCCTGCATTACGTCTATACCGGCAACGTGCACGACACCGCCGGCGGCACCACGTCCTGCCCGAATTGCCACGAACCCCTGATCGTGCGCGACTGGTATCGCATCGACGATTACAAGCTCACGCCGGACGGACATTGCCCGCACTGCGGCAGCGCCATCGCCGGCCGCTTCGGCGCGTTCAGCCATCCCTTCGGCAATCGCCGCATTCCGATTGCCATGCATCGTGAGAGCCGGGCATGAACACGTCGACCCTGGCCCACATTCCCGCCGGCAACGTCACCATCGAGGGCATGCTGGAGATTCCCGATCGCGCCGTCGGCTTGGTGCTGTTTGCGCACGGCAGCGGATCGTCGCGCCATTCGCCGCGCAACAATTACGTCGCCGGGGTGCTGCGGCAGGCCGGCGTTGGCACCCTGCTGATGGATTTGCTGACGCCGGCGGAAGACCGCGATTACGACTGTCGCTTCGACATTGCCCTGCTGACGCAACGTCTGCTGGACGCTGCGCGCTGGGTGGTGTCCCAAACCGCTCTCCACGAATTGTCGCTCGCCTTTTTTGGCGCCAGCACCGGCGCCGCTGCCGCGATCGAGGCAGCGGCGATATTGGGTGCGGAAGCGCGCGCCGTGGTGTCGCGCGGCGGCCGCCCCGACCTGGCGAATCGCGAAGCACTGGCGACTGTGGCTGCGCCGACGCTGCTGTTGGTGGGCGGTTTGGACGACGGGGTGGTCGAACTCAACCAGCAGGCCTACGCCCAGCTGCATTGCCAGGAAAAAGAACTGGTGATCGTTCCCGGCGCCACCCACCTGTTCGAGGAGCCCGGCACCCTGGAGGAAGTGGCGCGGCAGGCTGCGGCCTGGTTTGCGAAGCATCTGCCGGCAAAAACGATTTAAGTAGCGTGCGAAGCGGTGCAGCACCAGAATGCCCACTTGATCAATGCGCTGGATTGCCGCGCTGTGCTCGCAATGACAAAGCAAAGAGGATCGCTACTCTCTAACCACGGGTGTGCCATGATGAGTCGCATGCCAGCGGATAACGCCAGCCCCGCCATCTTCGTCGCCCGCGGCCTCACCAAGGTCTACCGCATGGGCGAGGTCGAGGTGCTTGCGCTGCGCGGCATCGACCTCACGCTCTATCGCGGCGAACTGGTGGTGCTGCTCGGCCCCTCGGGTAGCGGCAAGTCGACGCTGTTGAACATCCTCGGGGGGCTTGACGCGCCCAGCGGCGGCGAGGTGCGTTATCTCGACCACATGCTGACCGGCGCTTCCGAAGCCGAGCTCACGCAGTTTCGCCGTGAGCACGTCGGTTTTGTGTTCCAGTTCTACAATCTGATCCCCAGCCTCACCGCGCGCGAGAACGTCGCTGCGGTGACCGAGATCTCGACCTCCCCGATGCGACCGGAAGATGCGCTGGCGCTGGTGGGGTTGGGCAGCCGCCTCGACCATTTTCCGGCGCAGCTCTCGGGTGGTGAGCAACAGCGGGTGGCGATCGCGCGTGCGGTGGCCAAGAATCCGGCGGTGCTGCTGTGCGACGAGCCGACTGGCGCGCTCGATTCGGCCACCGGCGTGGTGGTGCTGGAGGTGCTGGAAAAGGTCAATCGCGAACTCGGCACGCTGACGGTGCTGATCACCCACAACGCCGGCATCGCCGCCATGGCCGACCGCGTGATCCGCCTGTCCGACGGCCAGATCGCCGACATTCACGCCAATGCCGAAAAGAAGCAGGCAAACGAGTTGAGCTGGTAAGACCATGCGCGCCCTCGACCGCAAACTCTTTCGCGACCTGTGGCATCTGCGCGGCCAGGTGCTGGCGATCGCGGCGGTCATCATGGGCGGCGTCGCCACCATGGTGATGTCGCTTTCCACCTACGATTCGCTGACTGCCACGCGCGACCGCTTCTACAGCGAATACCGCTTCGCCGAAGTATTCGTCAGCCTGAAGCGGGCACCCGAGCCGGTGGCTGAACGGCTCGCCGCGCTGCCCGGCGTGGAGCGTGCGGAGACGCGGGTGCGGGCCGGGGTGAAGCTGGAGGTGGCAGGCTTTTCCGATCCCATCACCGGGCTGTTGCTGTCGCTGCCGGACCAGGGCGAGCCGCTGCTCAATGCGCTGCACGTGAAGCGCGGACGCATGGTGCAGCCGTGGAGCACCGACGAGGTAGTACTGTCCGACACCTTCGCCGACGCGCACCGGTTCCAGCCGGGCGATACGCTCGCCGCCATCATCAACGGCAAGCGCAAGCAGCTCACCGTGGTCGGCGTCGCGGTGTCGCCGGAGTATGTCTACCAGATCGCGCCCGGCGCCATGTTCCCGGATTTCAAGCGATACGGCGTCTTGTGGATGGGGCGCAATGCGCTGGCAGCGGCCTATGATATGGAAGGCGCCTTCAACCAGGTCAGCCTGACGCTGGCGCACGGCGCTCACGAACAGGACGTGATCGACCGCGTCGACGCGGTGCTCGGCTCCTATGGCGGCACCGGCGCCTACGGGCGCAAGACCCAGTTTTCCAACCGCTTCCTGTCCGAGGAACTGAAGCAGCTGCAGACCACGGCCACGGTGTTCCCCGGCATCTTTCTCGGCGTCGCCGCCTTCCTGCTCAACGTGGTGCTGAGCCGGCTGATCGCGCTGCAGCGCGACCAGATCGCCATCCTCAAGGCCTTCGGCTATCCCTATCTGGCGATCGGCGCGCATTACGTCAAGCTGGTGCTGCTGATGACGATGCTCGGCGTGGCGGGCGGCGTGGCGCTCGGCGCCTGGTTCGGCCAGGGGCTCTCCAACGTCTACATGGAGACGACGTTCCGCTTCCCCTACCTCGACTACCGGCTCGATGCCGGGGTGATCCTGATCGCCCTTGGCATCAGCGCCTTCGCGGCGGTCAGCGGCACGCTGTTTTCGGTCGCACGCGCGGTGCGGCTGTCGCCGGCCGAAGGCATGCGCCCGGAAATGCCGGCGACCTACCGCACCACGCTGGTCGAGCGCATTGGCCTGCAGCGCTGGTTTGCCGCGCCGACGCGGATGATCCTGCGCCACATCGAGCGGCGGCCGCTGAAATCGCTCTTGACGGTGCTGGGCATCGCCTGCGCCTGCGCTCTGATGATGGTGGGCAATTACCAGAAGGGCGCGATCGACTTCATGGTCGACGTGCAGTTTCGCCAGGCCGCACGCGAGGACCTGGCGCTTGCCTTCATCGAGCCCACCTCTGGCCGTGCGCTGCACGAGTTGGCGGCGCTGCCGGGGGTCGACTTCGTGGAAGGCTTTCGCGACGTGCCGGCGATCCTGCGCTTCCGGCACTACCAGCATCGCGCCGTGCTGTTCGGCATTCAGCCCGAAGGCCAACTGCACCGCTCGCTCGACCGCACGCTGAAGCCGGTGGCGGTGCCCCCCGGCGGCGTGGTGCTGACCGACCACCTGGCGAACGAGATCCTGCACGTGAAGCCGGGCGACATGCTGACGGTGGAGGTGCTGGAAGGCCGCCGCCCGGTGCTGCAGGTGCCGGTCCTCGGCATCACCAGGCAGTTTCTTGGCGTCTCGGCCTACATGCAGCAGGAATCTCTGAACGCGCTGATGCGCGAGGGCAACACGGTGTCGGGCGCGTATCTGGCGGTGCAGCCGGGGATGGAAACTGAACTCTACGCGCGCCTGCACGCGCGCCCGCGCGTGCTCGGCATGGTCGCCAACAAGGCGGCGATCCAGAGCTTCTACGCCACCATCGGCGAATTCATCCTGTTCTACAACCTGGTGGCCACGCTGCTGGCCGGCGCCATCGGCTTCGGCGTGGTCTACAACAGCGCGCGCATCGCCCTGTCGGAGCGCGGCCGCGAACTCGCCAGCCTGCGCGTGCTGGGCTTCACCCGCGGCGAGATCGCCTATATTCTTTTAGGCGAATTGGCGCTGCTGACGCTGGCGGCAATCCCCGCCGGGTTCGTTGTCGGCGTGGGGCTGGTCGGCATCCTGGTGGTGGCGTTCCAGAACGAGCTCTACCGGCTGCCGCTGATCCTGACGCCGGAAAACTACGCCATGGGCGCGGCGGTGGTGATCGGTTCCGCGTTGATCTCCGCCTTTCTGCTGTGGCTGCGCCTCGGCCGGCTGGACTTGGTGGCCGTCCTCAAAACTCGCGAATAGGGCAACGACGACAGCATGAAGTCACGCGCAAAAATCGGAATACTGGCCACTGCGGCGCTGGTAGCGGCAGGCCTCGCGCTCGGCCTGATGCCGCGTGCGCAGCCGGTGGATATGGCCGAGGTGAAGCGCGCGCCGCTCGTGGTGACGGTGGAAGAGGAGGGCAAGACGCGCGTCATGGAGCGCTATCAGGTGACCGCCCCGGTGGCGGGTTACGTGCGCCGCAGCGGGCTCAAGGCGGGCGATGCAGTCACGGCCGGGCAGGTGCTGGCGGTGATCGAACCGCTGCGCGCGGTGGCGCTCGATCCGCGCACCCGCGCGCAGGCGCAGGCGCAGGTGAGCGCCGCACAGGCCGCGCTGGCGGTGGCCGGGCAGAATGCTGCCGCCACCACGGCGGCGGCGCAACTGGCGCAGCAGGATCGCAGCCGCGCCGATTCGCTGCGCGAATCGAATTTCATTTCCGCGCAGGCGCTCGATACCGCGCGCACGGCGGAAACCCGTGCCCGTGCCGCGCAGCAGGCCGCCGCACATTCGGTCCGGGTGGCGCGTTTCGAACTCGACACCGCGCGCGCCGCCGTCGCCAGCACCACCAGCTTGCAGGCCGGCGGCGCGGCCGACGTGCTGCAGGTGCGCGCGCCGGTTGCCGCGCGCGTGCTGAAGCTGCAGCAGGAAAGCGAGGGCGCAGTGGCGACCGGTCAGCCGCTGCTCGAAATCGGCAATCCAGACAGCCTCGAAGTCGAGGTCGAGGTGCTGTCCACCCACGCGGTAAAAATCACCCCCGGTTCCAAAGTCATCCTCGACCGCTGGGGCGGCGAGGCGGCCGTGGCGGGCACGGTGCGGGTGGTCGAGCCGAGCGGCTTCACCAAGATTTCGGCGCTCGGCGTCGAGGAACAGCGGGTGCGCGTGATCGTCGACTTCGCCGCGCCGCGCGAGGCCTGGCAGTCGCTGGGCGACGGCTACCGGGTGGAAGCCCGCTTCGTGCTTTGGGAGGCCGACGACGTGCTGCAGTTGCCGACCAGCGCGCTGTTCCGTTATGGCGAGGGCTGGGCCGTGTTCGCGGTGGATGGCAAGCGGGCCCGCCTGACCCCGGTCGAGACCGGCCAGCGTGCCGGCCTGGCGACGCAGATCCTGTCCGGGCTGGATGTCGGCGCCCGCGTGGTCAGCCACCCGGACGACAAGATCGGCGACGGCACGCGGGTGAAGCCGCGTTAGGCTGTGTTTGTGGGAGCGGCGTCCTCGCCGCGTTTACGCGCGGCCTACCCCTTGCGGGTGCTTCTGCGGATGAATGCCTTCAGGCCTGCCTGAGAATGGCCTCGACTTCGCTGTCGTCGATCTGCGGAAAATCCGTATAAAACTGTCCAACCGCCTGAAACAACTCGGGCGCCTGCAGGCACACCACTTCGTCGGCATAGCCCTTGATTTTCTCCAATGTGTCCGGCGGCGCCACCGGCACCGCGCAGATCAGCTTGGCCGGCCTCTTGTCGCGCAGCGCATGCAGCGCGGAAATCATCGTCGCCCCGGTGGCCAGCCCGTCGTCCACCACGATGACGATGCGCCCTGCCGGATCAATCGGCGGGCGCAGCGGCGTGTACTGCGCACGGCGCTGGCGGATCGTGGCCAGTTGGGCCTGCTTTTCCTGTTGCAGATAGCTCGGGGTGCCGCCGGCCGATTCCGCGTAATCCGCAATATAAGTCCAGCCCGATTCGTCGATCGAACCGATGGCGAATTCCGGATTGAACGGCGCGCGTAGCTTGCGCACCAGCAGCACATCCAATTCGCCGTCCAGTGCCCGTGCCAGCCGCAGCCCCATTGGCACCGCGCCGCGCGGGATGGCGAGAATCAGCGGATGCTGACCCCTGTAAGTCTTCAAAGCTTCTACGAGTTGGTCGGAGGCCTGGTCGCGATTGGCAAAAATCATCATGACCCCTTTGAAATCGGTCTCTTACATCCTAGATAGGAATTCCTGCTTGAATGGGACAATGCAAGATATGAACACGACAAGCGATACGGACGACAGCCCCGCCATTTCGTGCGCGACCTGTGAGGCCTGCTGCTGCAGGCTGGAAGTTTTGCTGATGGGCGAGGACGACGTCCCGATGAGGTTGATAGCCCAGGACCAGTGGGGTGGGTGGGTGATGCATCGCCTTGAGGACGGTTGGTGTGCCGCACTGGATCGAAGCACCATGCGATGCACGATCTACGAACGCCGGCCGAATGTCTGCCGCGAATATCAGGTGGGCGATTACGAATGCATGGGAGAGCGATCACGGTTATTGCACAGGCGGGATGTGTGACCCGGCAAGCGGGCGTCCTGTGCGGATTCGCGCCTGTCGTCGCTTGCTGGCTATTGCGGGTGACGGTTATTGATTCGCTCGAGCAGAATCAAAACAGGATCCAATACCTGGCCTCTGCAGGTAGGTAATCGCTTTGGACGCCGCTTGCCAACTCGTTATTGCGGGGTCGTTTCGATTCTTAAATAAAAACCCTTATTAATCAAAGTGGTGTGTTGATTGGCTTGTCCGGATGGCTGCTATATTGAATTAATTTGAATCTCCCTGGTCGTGGCAGCACCATCGGCATGATGGATGCATTGGAAATGATGGAGGAAGCCTCCAGACTTCTACCAATTGGGCGGAAGATAGGCAGATGGACAAGCGTTTTATGCTATGGTTTTGCTGGTTTCGGATAATCTATAATGCATGACCTATTATCAATAGGATCCAACTTAACAAAGGAAAATACAATGTCAACTTACAAAGAGTTGAAGGCGCAAGCGGAAGCGCTGTTGAAGCAAGCTGAGACGGCACGTCGCGCGGAAACCGCTTCTGTCGTCGCAGAGATTCAAGCGAGGATGAAGGAATTCGGGATCACGCCTGATGACCTGAAAGGGGGCGCAAAGAAAGCCAAAGCGCGTACTCCCGTCGCTGCGAAGTACCGCAATCCTGCCACCGGGGAATCCTGGTCGGGCCGTGGCCGTTCACCGAGATGGCTGGCGGACGAGTTGGCCAAAGGGCATTCAAAAGAAGCGTTTCTGATTAAGTAATAACGGCAGCAAAGGATGGCCGCTGGCGATTCTGACGTGCCTGAGCGATGGGGCACGGCAAAGAAAAAGCTGGTTTGCCCGTTTGTTGGGATCTGTTCAGTGACAGATAGCGGTCATCCTTCAATCCGACGCCAGCGGGATTTAAATGGCGGTTCGAAGTGAATTTAATCCGGTCTCTTTTTGAGCGTCATTTCGTATGGCGGTTCAGCTCGAAGATGGCTCAGAGGCGGGTGTTTTAAAGCTCGCTCGCCAAATGATGGCGAAGATTATCGTATCCGATTCCGTCATATCCAGCGTCATAGCGCTGGATAGCGAGCCCCGGAGAGGCCTTTGCAGGCCTATACAAATCAACCGCAAGCACAGCAAAGGCAACGGAACCCAGATACCGGTTTCCCGAGTTTTGCGTCCGGAATTTCGGAATGACTGGAACTGCCCGTCCCGCGACACTTCCTGAAGTGCAGTGAAATTCGTGTTCCTTAACAGGCTGCTGAAATACCCCACGCGGATGCGTGGCACGCTTGCGCCAAGCGTTCGATTTTTCATCCGGTTCGCTCGCATGATTGGATTTCTGCTCTCATTGGACCTATTTTCAACCTTTTGAGCCTCATTTCCCCTCACTTCCCGCCCCTCACGCCGTCTGCAGACGGATTTTTCCCAGTGTGCGCATGCGCGTGAGGTTGTAGGCTGTCATGGTCAGCACAAACATCTGATCAACTTTTTCCAGTCCGCGCACCATCACCTGGCGGACAGGTCCGACGGTCTTTGCCCAGCCAAAGCCCTGCTCGATGAGTTTTCTCTTCTGCACCGAGATGGCGTAGCCCGCACTGGCAGCGATGACATCGGGTACCGCGGAGCGGCGCCCCGAGGTGTTCTGCGCGACGTGGGGTACGACGTTCATTTCCTGCAGGGCATCGATGAACTCTTGGGCGTCATAGCCCTTGTCGGCACCCAGCGTGATTTCCGCCTGCGGGTTGTCCGCCGCCTGCCGGGCGTCG
>JBPPMF010000127.1:0-5832 GCA_051305915.1 Thiobacillus sp.
TATTTCGCCAGCCTGAAGTAATCCATCAAGGAGACCCATAACATGACTTTGAATCGTCGCGATTTTCTGAAAATTTCCGGCGCGGGTGCTGCGATCACGCTGACCGGCTGCGCCACGCAGTCTGGCGCACCGGCCGCATCGGCAGCCCGCCCGCACGTCGTCGTGGTCGGTGCCGGCTTCGGCGGCGCCACTTGCGCCAAATATCTGCGTCAGTGGGGACCGAACATCGACGTCACCCTGATCGAGCCGAACGACAAGTTCGTGTCCTGCCCGATCTCCAACTGGGTGCTGGCAGGCATGAAAACCATGGATGACATCACCCATGGTTACGACAACCTGCCCAAGCACGGCATCAAGATGGTCAAGGACTACGTGACCGGCGTCGATGCGGCCAAGCGCGTGGTCACCACCCGCGGCGGCGCCAGCATCGGCTATGACCGCCTGGTGCTCGCCCCCGGCGTCGAAATGCTGACCGACAGCGTGAAAGGCTTCAAGGAAGCCGAAGCCGCCGGCAAGGTTGTGCACGCCTGGAAAGCCGGCCCGCAAACCGCGCACCTCCGGAAACAACTCGAACAAATGCCCGACGGTGGCGTCTTCGTCATGTCGGTGCCGGCCGCGCCCTACCGCTGCCCGCCCGGACCTTACGAGCGCGCCAGCCTGGTCGCCAACTACTTCACCAAGGCCAAGCCCAAGTCGAAGATCATCCTGCTCGACGGCAACCCGGACATTGCCTCCAAGAAAGGGCTGTTCACTTGGGCGTGGAACACCTACTACCCCGGCATGATCGAGTACCGTCCCAACAACGCGCCGTTCTCAGTCGATGGCGCCAAGATGGTGGTTTCCACTGAGTTCGACGACGTCAAGGCTGACGTGATGAACGTGGTGCCGAAGCAGCGCGCGGGCGAAGTCTGCGGTCTGGCCGGCGCACGCAACGACAGCAACCAGGCCTGGTGCACGGTCAACCTCGCCACCTTCGAGTCGACCACCGTGCCCAACGTGCACATCCTGGGCGACTCGGTGCTGTCCAACCTGCCGAAGTCCGGCCACATGGCCACCAACCACGCCAAGGTGTGCGCCGCGGCCATCGTCGAACTGCTGGCAGGCCGTCAGCCCGACCCCCTCCCGGTCGTTGCCAACACCTGCTACTCGGCCACCTCCGACACCACGGCAGGCTACGTCGCCAACGTGTTCCGCTACGAGGCCGGCAAAGGCTACGTGACGCAGCCCGACGGCGGCGCCACCGGCAAGGGTGACGAACTCAACTTCGCCTACGCCGAATCCTGGGCGCAGAACATCTGGGCTGACATGCTCAGCTAATCGGGTTGATGCAGTGAATGAAAAACGGGGCCGCGGCCCCGTTTTTCATTTTTAGTAGGCAGGACGAAATTCGTCGCGCCGCTTCCCTACGCCTTCCTGACAAACTCCGATTTCAGTTGCATCGCGCCGATACCCTCGACCTTGCAATCGATGTCGTGATCGCCTTCGACGATGCGGATATTCTTGACCTTGGTGCCAACCTTGACCACCGCGGACGAGCCTTTGACCTTCAGGTCCTTGATCACCGTGACCGTGTCGCCGTCCTGCAGTTCATTGCCGTTGGCGTCGTGCACCACACGTTTTTCCTCCGCACCGGCCGGCGCATCCTTGGCCCATTCATGCGCGCATTCCGGACACACATACATGGCCCCGTCTTCGTAGGCGAATTCCGAACCGCACTGCGGGCATTTGGGCAAACCGCTCATGCTGCACCCCACTGCAAAGTTTCGTTGTTGTCTTTTACACCCATCTTGTCCCTTTGATTTCTCAGCATTTCACGAGCTTGTATCCACATCCTGTGCGTCACTCCAGATGTCGTAAGGACCCTTTGGTTCGGGAACAAGCGTCAGCAACATGAACAGATCGGAATACACCTCCGCCGGAAAACCCTGGCGGCCACCACGCTTATCCACCAGCAAATCCTGTAGCCGTTCAAAACAGGTGGGCGTTCCCCAGCAAGCCAGGATATCCGACACCAGGCGAGGAAAATGTTCTTCAAGCGGACTCAGATCAGACATGGCTTCTCTCCTTCATTAACGTCACTGTCACATAGCGGCACTGATTAACAATAGTGGAGGGCTCATCATTCCGCTTATCCCCGCTCGTACACCACGAAATCGAACGCCAGCGCGTCGCCCTTCTCGCCTGTGTGCGACTCGCGCGAGACTTCCCTGAACGCGCTGCTGTCGTAATCGGGGAACCAGGCGTCGCCCTCGGCTTCGATGTCGACTTCGGTCAGGTACAGACGGTCGGCCAGCGGGATGGCCTGGGCGTAGAGGTCGGCCCCACCGATGAAGAAGACTTCGTCGGCGTCCGCGCACAGCGCGAACGCTGCGGGGATGGAGGCGGCGACCAGGCAGCCGTCCTTACAATAGTCGGGGTTGCGGGTAATGACGATGTTGGTGCGCCCCGGCAGCGGGCGACCGAGCGATTCAAAAGTCTTGCGCCCCATCAGGATGGGGTGGTTGAGGGTGAGTACCTTGAAGTGAGCGAGGTCTTCCGGCAGCCGCCAGGGTAGGCGATTTTCGATGCCGATGACGCGGTTCTTGGCGAGCGCGGCGATGACGCTGATGCGTGACCTCTTCTGCGCGCTCATACTGCCACCGGGGCCTTGATCGCCGGGTGCGGGTCGTATCCGCTCAGGGTGAAGTCCTCGAAACGGAACGCGAAGATGTCTTTTACGTCCGGATTCAGCGTCATCGTCGGCAGCGGACGCGGTTCGCGGGAGAGCTGCTCGCGCGTCTGGTCGAGGTGGTTGAGATACAGGTGCGCGTCGCCCAGGGTATGGACGAAGTCGCCCGGCTTCAATCCGGTGACCTGCGCCATCATCAGCGTGAGCAGTGCGTAGGAGGCGATGTTGAACGGCACGCCGAGGAAGATGTCGGCGCTGCGCTGATACAGCTGGCAGGAGAGCTTGCCGTCGGCGACGTAGAACTGGAAGAAGGCGTGGCACGGCGCCAGCGCCATCTTGTCGAGGTCGGCGACGTTCCACGCCGAGACGATGATGCGGCGCGAATCGGGATTGCTCTTGAGCGTCTTCACCACTTCGCTGATCTGGTCGATGGTGCCGCCGTCGGGCTTCGGCCAGCTGCGCCACTGGTGGCCGTAGACCGGGCCGAGGTTGCCGTTCTCGTCCGCCCATTCGTCCCAGATCGAGACGCCGTTTTCCTTCAGGTATTTGATGTTGGTGTCGCCCTGCAGAAACCACAGCAGCTCGTGGAGGATGGAGCGCAGGTGGCATTTCTTGGTCGTGACGAGCGGGAAGCCTTCGGCGAGGTTGTAGCGCATCTGCCAGCCGAACACCGACAGGGTGCCAGTACCGGTGCGGTCGTCTTTTCGGGTGCCGTGCTCGAGCACGTGGCGCATCAGGTCGAGGTAGGGTTTCATCGTGAAGTGGATTTAGGGTTTTGCGGGGGCAGCTTGGATCGTCCCATTATCGTTGAATCCGGGGTCGCCCTGAACGCCATCGAAGAATGCCGCGAGCCGGGTGACGGGCGCCTGGCCGTAGAGATTCCAGAAGGCAATTTCGAAATCGGAGTTGTCCTGTACAGCCAGCACCAACTCACGAAAACGCGCTTCGTCCTGTGTCTTCAGCCAGCCGACCAGCAGCATGGACTGGCGGTAGAACTCGTAAATATTCAGTCCTGACGCACTGGCACGGTGGCGCTTGCCGGGCGTGTCGCGCGCCGTGAGATTGACCCGCCGTCCGGCGCGGGCGGCTTCGATTGCCTTGGCGTCGCTGACATATTCGGCACCGCCGCCATCGGCTGTCAGCGAGGCCCAGCCTTCGTGGAACCACACCGGCAGCGTGCTGTGATAGTGGCCGATGCGCTGGCCCAGGTGCAGGTGCGCGAGTTCGTGGGTCAGCAACGCGGGCAGGCGATGCTTCTCGCGACCGTCGAGATTGGGCGACAGGATCAAGCGGTTGTCCGGCACCACGGCGGCGGAGAGTTTTGGCGTCAGCACATAGCGCTTGAAGCAGGCGTCGCTACCGCACACGTGCACGCGCGGCGAACGGGCGAACGGCAGGTAATGCGCCGCCTCGACTGCGGCGATGGCCTGCGGCAAGGCCTCCGCAACCCGTTCGCCATACGCCTCGAAACCGGGCTCGACCCACACCCGGGAATCGGCCGCAAGGGGCGCAAAGTTCTCAAGCGGATGCAGCGCCCTGGGGTTGCTGACGGTCAGGGCACAGCCGGAAAGCAGCATGCACACGACGGCCAGAAACACGCCTTGAAGCGACCATCGGGTATTGGAGTTCGGGTATTTCATTTTCCTGAAAATTGTCTATATTTTGGCTTGTCGCGCAAACACGTCTTAGCTGCATTCGCTTTAATCGTCACCCAGGAGGAATCTCAATGGAGAATTCAGCCTTCCCGCGCGCCAAGGCCGCACGCCTTTCATTATCCACCCTGCTCGGTGCGATGGCGTTTGCCGCGTTTCCGCTCGACAGCGATGCTGTGCCGATGGAACTCGAGCAGCCGGCGTCCGCCACGCCCTGGTCGCGCTACAGCGATTGGCCTGCCACCGACTGGAAAGACTACAACACGCTGGCCAATCTCGCATCGCCCGCCTATGCGCCGCCGCCGAAACTGGAAGGCCCGATAGCCGGCGACCCCAAAAACGGCGAGAAACTTGCTTACGACCGGGGGCGAGGCGGCAGTTGCGTGGCGTGTCACGTCATGGGCAAGACCACCCCGGCGCTGCCCGGCAATATCGGCCCCGACTTGTCCACTGTCGGCACCTGGGGACGGTCCGACCAGAAGCTGTTCGATTATGTGTACGGCCCGCGCAGCGTCAACCCGAATTCCATGATGCCGCCCTGGGGCGCCCACAAACTCTTCAGCGTGCAAGAGATTCATGACATCGTGGCGTTCATAAAGACGCTCAAGGAGCCGCACGTTTTCAAAGATGAGCTGGAAAATCCCGCCACGCGCCCCGTCCCGATCGAAACCCGCGACAACCTGGATCCCTTTGTGAACGACGGCATGGCCGCGATAGACCGCGCCAAACTGGTTTATTCGCGTGTGGGCTCCCAGGGAAAATCCTGTGCGACGTGCCATGCCACGCCAGAAAAAAGCTTCAAGATCTGGGCCGCCACCATGCCGCGCTATGAAGCGCGCCTGAAGAAGGTAATCGGCGTCGAGGAGTTCATCACGCGCCACGCACGCAGCACCACGGGTGACAACTTGTTGATGCAAAGCATGGACAATATCGACCTGTCCATTTATCTGCGACACCTCGCCAACGGCACGCCGATCAAAGTAGATACCATGTCGAAAGACGCGGTCGCTGCGATCAAGCGCGGCAACGCCTTGCTGACACGAAAAATCGGGCAACTCAACTTTGCCTGCCTGGACTGCCACGGCTTGGCCAACAAGTGGGTCCGTGGTCAGTGGCTGGCCCAATCCAAGCGGCAAGCGGTCTTCAACAAGGAAATTGCCCACTTCCCCACTTTTCGCACCAGTAGCAGCGAAATCTGGGATTTCCCCAAACGTGTCCAGTGGTGCAATGTCGCCATCCGTGCCAATGAGCTATCGCCTGACGCAGTTGAATATGGCGACATTGAACTCGCCTTGGCAGCCCTCAATCAGGGGCAGAAAGTGAACGTGCCGGGCATCCGCAACTGAGTGACACGCCCCATCTCGCACAGTCGGTTGAGCAGGCTATATAAGCTGCCAGCGCTCATCCACCAACCCTTGCAGCGGCGGGTATTGCTTTTTGTACGCCATCTTGCGGCTTTCTGCGATCCAGTAGCCGAGATAGAGATAGGGCAATTCCAGCCGCTTCGCCAGT
>JBPPMF010000139.1:0-8769 GCA_051305915.1 Thiobacillus sp.
ACCAGATAGCCGGCCATCAAGGCGTCGAAGGGCCTGTGACGCTTGCGGTTCGATAGCGCAAACACCACGAATCAACCCGCTTACCTGCCCGGACAATACGCAGCGCCGCCATACAATGCCGCCCAGGCCGCTGTGCTGCTATGCTCGGATTCATTACCGGCCGCCATCGTTTCATGGAATCCATCGCTCCCAGACTGACTGCGTTTCAGCTCACGCTGCAAACCGGCACCCGCACACTGGTCGAATCGCTCGATCTCACGCTTGAACCCGGCGAGGTGCTCGGCATCCTCGGCGCCAACGGTGCCGGAAAATCGACCCTGCTGCCCGTGCTGGCGTGGCGTGCCGCGCCGGCGCACGGACGAGTCACGCTCGACGGCAATGCACTCCATACGCTGCCGCCGCTGGCCCGTGCGCAGCACATCGGCCTGTTGCCGCAGGGCGACGAAGGCGGGTTTTTCGGCAGCGTGGCCGACTTCGTTGCGCTAGGGCGCTTTCCCTTCGGCGATACAGCAGGCGACCTGTCATCGCATCTTGCGACCTGGGAGCTGGCCGAACTCGCCCAGCGCCCGCTCGACACCCTGTCCGGCGGCGAGCGCCAGCGTGCCCGGCTGGCGCAGCTGGCGGTGCAGGCGCCGCGCATCGCGCTGCTGGACGAACCGCTGACGCATCTGGACCCCGCGCATCAGGCCCGGCTGCTGGCGTGGGCGCGCAGCGAGGCCGATGCTGGGCACAGCGTGGTGCTGACCCTGCACGACCCCAACTGGGCGGCCTGCCATTGCGACCGTCTGCTGTTCCTGTACGGCGACGGGCGCTGGCAGCTGGGCTCGCCGGCCGGGCTGCTGACCCCGGACGCGCTCGAAGCCCTGTATGGCCCCGGCACGGCGGCGCTGTGGCGGAAGAGGGCTTGATTCCCGCTGAAATGGGCGCTAGCCAGCCTGTATAATCGCCCATCTGCTTTATTCACCTCGTTCCGCGCATTCAATGATTCGTCGCATCTTCAACAAAGTATTTGGCCGCAAGTCGCGCGGCGCTGCCTCTGCCGCACAGATTCTGCCGCAGTCCAAACACGGCATCCGCCGCGACCAGCTCGACGACTGCGCGCTGAGAACTTGCGAAACACTGGCGCAGGCGGGATACAAGGGCTACCTCGTTGGCGGCGCGGTGCGCGACCTGTTGCTAGGCAAGACGCCGAAGGATTTCGACGTCGCCACCGATGCCACCCCGGAAGAAGTGCGGCGGTTGTTCCGCCGTTCACGCATCATCGGCCGTCGCTTCCAGATCGTGCACGTGATGTGCGGACGCGTCACCATCGAGGTCACCACCTTCCGCTCCAACGGCCAAAAGGAGGCAGACGAGGAAGACGAACGGTCGACTGACGAGCACGGCCGCCTGCTGACCGACAATGTGTTCGGCAATATGGCGGACGACGCCGCGCGCCGCGATTTCACCATCAACGCGCTGTATTACGACCCCTTGAGCGAGGAAGTGCACGACTATTTCGGCGGCGTAGCCGACTGCAAGAAGCGCGTGCTGCGCATGATTGGCGACCCGGAAACGCGCTTCCGCGAGGACCCGGTGCGCATGCTGCGTGCCGCGCGCTTTGCTGCCAAGCTCGATTTCCATATCGATCCCGACACCCGCCGTCCGGTCGCCACCCTGGCGCCGCTGCTGGCCAACATTCCGCGTGCGCGCATTTTCGACGAGGCGCTGAAGCTCTTGATGTCGGGCCACGCCCTGCGCGGTGTGCACCAACTGCGGGCCGAAGGCCTGCATCACGGCATGCTGCCGCTGCTCGACACGATTCTGGACGACTCCGTCGGCGAGCGCTTCATCACCGCCGCGCTGAAAACCACCGACGCGCGCATCGCGCAGGACAAACCGGCCTCGCCGGCTTTCCTGTTCGGCACTCTGCTGTGGCCGCAGGTGTTGCAGCGCTGGCGCGCACTCGAAGCCGCCGGTGAAAAGCCGCAACCCGCCTTGTTCATGGCAATGGATGAAGTGCTCGACGCGCAGCGCGGCCAGCTCGCGATCCCGCGCCGCTACGACGGCATGATCAAGGAAATCTGGGGACTGCAGCCGCGCTTCGACCAGCGCGGCGGACAACGTCCGTATCGCCTGCTGGAACATCCGCGCTTCCGCGCCGCTTACGACTTTTTGCTGCTGCGTGCCGAATCGGGTGAGGTCGACCTCGAACTCGGCGAGTGGTGGACGCGCTTCCAGGAGGTCGACGACGACGAACGCGCCGCGATGCTGCTGGCCGACAGCGCGCCCAAACCGCGCCGTAAGCGCAAGCGTAAAAAGCCGGGCGAAGGCGCCGGCGAGTCGCAGCCGGCATGAAGGTGCGTGCATGACAATCCTGGCCACCATCGGGCTCGGCGCCAACCTTAACGACCCGGCGGCGCAGGTGGAATACGCGCTGGCTGAACTCGATCGTCTGCCTGGCACGCGTCTGGTCGCGCATTCGTCTCTATATGCCTCGGCGCCGGTGGGCTATGTCGATCAGCCCGATTTCATCAACGCGGTGGCGCAGGTGGAAACCACCCTGGCACCGCGCGCGCTGCTCGCCGCGCTGCTGGATATCGAACATCGCCACGGCCGCGAACGCAGTTTTCGCAATGCCCCGCGCACGCTCGATCTCGATCTGCTGCTATACGGCGATGCGCATTTCCATGAAGAGGGCCTGACGCTGCCGCATCCGCGCATGACCGAGCGCGGCTTCGTGCTGCTGCCGCTGCTGGAAATCGCGCCCGATACCCTGATCCCCGGTCGAGGCCGCGCCGCCGACTGGCTCGATGCCTGCGCCGAGCAGTCTGTCAGCGTCCTGCCGCCGCCCGCCGCCGCCGTCAACGCATGAGTCTCGACCGCTACCGCTACATCGTGGTCGAAGGGCCGATCGGCGCCGGCAAGACCAGCCTCACCCACAAGCTGGCCGAGCGCATGGGTGCCGACACGCTGCTGGAAAACGCCAGCGACAACCCTTTTCTGCCGCGTTTCTACCAGGAACCGAAACGTTACGCGCTGCCGACGCAGTTGCATTTCCTGTTCGACCGCTCGCGCCAACTGCGCGAGTTGGCCCAGGGCGACCTGTTTCGTGGCGGCACCGTATCGGACTTCCTGATCGACAAGGACATGCTGTTTGCGCGCCTGAACCTCGACGACGATGAGTTCGAGCTGTATCAAAAAGTGTATGCCGATCTCACCCTGCAAGCGCCGACGCCCGACCTGGTGATCTACCTCCAGGCGCCGATCGACGCGCTGCAGGAGCGCGTCAGGCGCCGCGGCATCGACTTCGAGCGCGGCATGGATGCGGGCTATCTGCAGCGCCTGGCCAACAGCTACAGCGAGTTTTTCCATCGCTACGAAGCCGCGCCCCTGCTCATCGTCAACACCAGCAACCTCAACTTCGCGGAAAGCGAAGCCGACTTCGAGCTGCTGCTGGAACGCATGAGCAAGATGCGCGGCCCGCGCGAATTCTTCAGCCGCGCGGTGTGACATGAACGTCACCCTGTCCACCCTCAAGGCGATGCGCGAGCGCGGCGAAAAAATTGCCGTGCTCACCTGCTACGACGCCAGCTTCGCCCGCGTGCTCGATGCGGCCGGTGTCGACGTGCTGCTGGTCGGCGATTCGCTCGGCATGGTGATCCAGGGCCACGCCTCGACCCTGCCGGTGAAGCTGGCCGAAATGACCTATCACACGCGCTGCGTCGCCGCTGGCACCGAACGCGCCTTCATCGTCGCCGACCTGCCGTTCGGCAGCTACCAACCTTCGCCCGAGCGAGCGTTCGCCGCGGCGGCGCGGCTGATGGCGGCGGGCGCGCACATGGTCAAGCTGGAAGGCGGCGCGGTCATGGTCGATACCGTGGCTTTCCTCACCCAGCGCGGCATTCCGGTGTGCGCGCACGTCGGCCTGTTGCCGCAATCGGTGAACCAGCTCGGGGGTTACCGGGTGCAGGGGCGGGAGGACGCCGCCGCTGCGCAACTGATCGCCGACGCACGTGCGCTGGAAGCTGCCGGCGCCGGATTGATCGTGCTGGAAATGGTGCCGGCCACGCTGGCGCAGGCCGTCACCGAGGCGCTCACGATTCCCACCATCGGCATCGGCGCCGGGGTGAATTGTTCCGGCCAGGTGCTGGTGCTGTACGACATGCTGGGCCTATACCCGCGGGCGCCGAAATTCTCGAAGAATTTCCTGGCCGGCGCCGACGGCATCGAGGCAGCGGCGCGCGCCTATGTCGCGGCAGTCAAGGGCGGCAGCTTCCCCGCCGCCGAACACAGCTTCTGATGCAGGTTTTTCATACCGCCGCCGAACTTCGCGCCACGCTCGCCGGCGAGACCGGCACCGCGTTCGTGCCGACTATGGGCAACCTGCATGCGGGCCATGTGTCGCTGGTCGAGCTGGCGAAGCAGCATGGCCAGCCGGTGGTGGCGAGCATATTCGTCAACCCGTTGCAGTTCGGTGAAGGCGAAGATTTCGAGCGTTACCCGCGTACCCTTGCCGCCGATTGCGAAAAGCTCGCCGCCGCCGGCTGTAATTTCGTATTCGCACCCGACGTGACCGAGATGTATCCGGTGCCACAGACCTTCACTGTGCAGCCGCCCGTCAGCCTGGCGAACGATCTGTGCGGCGCATTCCGTCCCAGCCATTTCAGCGGCGTCGCCACTGTGGTGCTTAAGCTTTTCAGCCTGGTGCAACCGCGCGTGGCGGTGTTCGGCAAGAAGGATTACCAGCAGCTGCTCGTCATTCGCGAACTGGTGCGGCAGTTCAACCTGCCCATCGAGATCGTTGCAGGCGCCACCCTGCGCGAACCCGACGGCCTGGCGATGAGTTCGCGCAACGCCTATCTCGGCCCATCCGAGCGCATCCAGGCGGCAGCCTTGCAGCAGGAACTCGCTGCCATCGTCGCCACGGTGCAGGGGGGCGAGCGGGATTACGAAGCACGATGCACCGCTGCCGTCCGCCACCTGAAGATGGCAGGCTGGCGGGTCGACTATGTCGCGCTGCGCGATGCAGCAACTCTGCAGGCGACCACGCAGCACAGCAACCGTCTGGTGGCACTGGGCGCAGCCTGGCTGGGGAAAACCCGGCTGATCGATAATGTCGACTTCAACTTGGCCGATCCAGCCTGAAGTGTGACCAATACCCTTTTGATATAATGCACATCCTTTTTTTGTGAGGGCACCGTCATGCAAAGAACGATGCTCAAGTCCAAGCTGCACCGGGCGACCGTCACGCACTCCGAGCTGCATTACGAAGGCTCATGCGCCATCGACGAAACCCTGCTGGACGCGGCCAACATCCACGAATACGAGCAGATCCAAATCTATAACGTCACCAATGGTGCGCGTTTCACCACCTATGCCATTCGCGCCACGCGCGATTCCGGCATCATTTCGGTGAACGGCGCGGCCGCGCACAAGGCGAATCCGGGTGACCTAGTCATCATCGCCACCTACGCGGTCTACCACGAACTGGAGCTGGCGCGCTATTCGCCCGAACTGGTGTACGTGGGCGAAAGCAACCGCATCATCGATACGCGCCACGAAATACCGGTCCAGGCCGCATAAGCGCCGCAATTCGCCAAGCAAACGCCCACAAAAAAGGCCGGAATTTCCGGCCTTTTTTGTGGGCGCGCACCCGTAGGATGCGCATGACCAGGATGCTTACTTCCTGGCGCCGCTGACTTCGATTTCGACGCGACGGTTAGGTGCAAGGCAAGCCTTGAGGGCGTCCTTGGCCTGCGTCATGTCGCAATCAACCAGCGGTTTGGTGTCGCCCATGCCCGCGGTCGTGAACGAAGCTGCCTTCACGCCCTTGGACTTGAGGTAATTCGAGATCGTCCTGGCGCGTGCCAACGACAGTTTCTGGTTGAGGGCAGCCGGACCCATTTTGTCGGCGTGACCAGTGACCTTGATCGAATCAATCGCGCTGAAGCTTTTGATGCCGGCGACCAGTTCGTCAAGCTTGGCACGGCCTTCCGCTGTTAGATCCCTGACCGACGACTTGCCGGTCTTGAACAGGGTGTCGCCGCCGAGGGTGAGGGTTGCAGGTGCGCCTGTCTGCTGCTGCATCATGACAGGCATGGCTGGCATACCGGGCATGCTCAGCGCAGCGGTCTGGCCGACACCAGGAATCATATTGAACGGGAACGGCATCGCGGAATCCTGCGCGCCGCCCTGTCCACCGCCGAAACTAGGCATGCTCGGCATACCCGGAATGATGTTCAGCACGTTACCGTAGGTGCGGGGATCGGTCAGATCGATCGGCAGTTCAAGCGGTGCGCGGGGCTGCACGGAGACCACCGGCTGCGACGGGTACAGGAACTTGCCCCATGTCGAGTTGGTGCCGCCAACCAGCTGCGGGTTGACCAATCCACCCGCCATGCTGCCGTAAAGCTGGGGATTCATGGGGGCGAACATCAACGCCATGCCGCGCGGATCGGTCGGCATCATCATGAATTTCATGTAGAGGTTGGGATCCAGCATCTTCATGCTGGTCGCCATCAGGCGCTGATCCGTCGGCAGCATCATCCAGCCCATCATCTTGCGCGGATTGACCATATCGGTAGCGATCTTGGTGTACCACATCGGGTCCACCATCGCCCCAGCCCAACGGGCGTAGATCGTGGGGTCCGTCACGAATTGCGCATAATTGTTGAGCGCGGCGGGCTGTGTCATGGTGGTCATCATGTGCAGCCAGTTGCCCGGCTCCAGCATGGAATCACCCATTGCAGCGACCATGGAGGGATCGCTCATCGCGTTTATCCAGTACGGAAACGCAGCGGGATCCTTGAACGCAGACATGTTCTTGGTGAAATCGGCCATACGCGCCGCCCACTGGTCGGCGCTTCTGGATGCCGGCGGAACTTCCGCTTCCGGAGCCATGCCGATCACGCCCTGCATCATGGGTTGGGTTGCAGGCGCTTGAGCGAACAGCGGTGTGCTCATCAGAACAGCAGCAACTGCCACAGTAAGTTGTTTGATTTGCATGGAATACTCCAAAAGGTGAAGGGATGAAATCGGGTTGTTTCGGATCGCCAAGGGTGGGCTTAAGCACGGAATCGGAACAAGTCCTTTGCCGCACAATCACACATCCTATTAGGGATCAATTATATGACAATCACGCGCAGCCCAAACAGTAGCAGCCTTGTGGCCGGGCTTTTTAGCCACAGCGTGTTGTCAAAACGAGACACTCTTGTCTTGAAATCACCGAGCCCCGCTTCCCTGCTTCAGCTTCCAGATATCGCGGTTGTACTCAAGCATGGTGCGATCGGTCGAGAAAAAGCCGCTCGACGCCGTGTTGAGGATGCTCATGCGCGTCCAGTTCGCCTCGTCCTGCCACGCCTGCGCCACCCGTTTCTGCGCATCGACATAGCCCCGGAAATCGGCCAGTGTCATCCACGGATCGTTCGGGCTGAGCAAGGTATCCAGAATCATGTCGAAAATACCGGGTTCAAAGGGGTTGAAATGGCCTGAGGCCAGCAGATCGATCACCTCGCGCAATTCCGGGTCACGCTCGATGTAGGCTGCCGGCTGGTAATGACCGCGCATCGCCTCAACCTCATCGGCACGCAAGCCGAACAGGAAGAAGTTTTCCTCGCCCACCGCTTCCAGAATTTCGATGTTGGCGCCGTCGTACGTGCCGATCGTCGCCGCGCCGTTCATCATGAACTTCATGTTGCCGGTGCCGGAAGCCTCCTTGCCAGCAGTTGAAATCTGCTCCGACAAATCGGTCGCCGGCGCGATGATTTCCATGCTGCTCACCCGGTAGTTGGGCAGGAAAGCCACCTTCAGGCGACCGTTGACGTCCGGATCGTTGTTGACCACGTCGGCCACATTATTGATGAGCTTGATGATGCGCTTGGCCATGACATAGCCAGGTGCCGCCTTGCCGCCGATCAGCACGCAACGATCTGCCCAGCCATCCAGTTGTCCGCGGTTGATGCAGTTGTATAGGTGAATGACGTGCAGCACATTGAGCAACTGGCGCTTGTATTCGTGGATGCGTTTCACTTGTACATCGAACAGCGCGTCGGGATTGAACTCCACGCCGCACTCCGCCTTGACCATTGCGGCAAGGCGAATCTTGTTGGCGCGCTTCACCGCACGCCAATCGGCGTGAAACGCCTTGTTTTCCAGCGCTGCCAGCGGCTTGAGTTTTTCCAGTTGTGCCAGGTCGGCAATCCAGTCTTCCCCGATCTTGCTGCTGATCAGCGCGGTGATCCCGGGGTTGGCGTGAGCCACCCAGCGTCGCGGTGTCACGCCATTGGTCTTGTTGTTGAATTTGTGCGGCCACAGTTCGACAAAATCTCTGAACAAGCCTTCCTTCAGCAGCTTCGAATGCAGCGCGGCAACACCATTGACCGAGAAGCTGCCGACGATGGCCAGCCAGGCCATGCGCACCTGCCGCACATCACCCTCCTCGATGATCGACATGCGGCGCCGGCGCTCGATGTCGCCCGGCCATTTCGCCGACACCTCGCGCAAAAACCGCGCATTGATTTCGTAGATGATTTCCAGCAGGCGCGGCAGTAGATGTTCAAACAGCGCCACCGACCAACGTTCCAGCGCCTCGGGTAGCAGGGTGTGGTTGGTGTATGCCATGCACTGCGAAGTGATCGCCCAGGCCTCATCCCACAGCAAGCCTTCCTGATCAAGCAACAGGCGCATCAACTCGGCCACCGCGATGGTCGGGTGGGTGTCGTTGAGCTGCATGACGTTCTTGGCCGCGAAGTGTTTGAAGTCGGTGCCGTGTTTGGCGACCCAGCGGCG
>JBPPMF010000190.1:0-4124 GCA_051305915.1 Thiobacillus sp.
GCGGGCAGGATGTGTTTGTAGAACTGTTTGTACCAAGCCGCTGGCCAACGACCCTCGACCGCTTCATCAGGGTTTGGGACGCCTGGAAATGCGACCACCCGCGCCGAAGGCGGCAGAAATGGTGCTTGCCACCAGCGTTGCGGCATGGGCGGGATGCAGTGGGTTTTGAATAAAATGCACCACTCGTCTGGCCAGAACGCAATGTTTTTGACGCTGCGTGAAATGTATGTCTGGGAGTTGCGGAAATTCTGGAACACGTCGGCCTGATTGGTCACCAGGTCGTGTAGCAGATAGGGGTGGCTACCCACGCGAAACCGGAACACGGAAGTGTTACCGATACCCTGCCCGGGCTGCGTCCAGTTTTGCATGACGATGTAGGTTAGTTGGGGTTCATACTCGAAAAAGTCGTCCAGAGAGCCGGTTACAACGACGTCCAAATCCAGGTAAAGCCAATCCCCTTCCATGTTGGGCAAATGGTCGTTCCAGAGGGAGACTTTGCGCCATCCAAGGTTGTTGCGTGGTGATGAGATCGGCACCGTTGGGCAGTCCAGGCATTCCACTTCTGGTCGGATGCCCTCCGGTCTGTCTGTCATGCAGACGAATCGAAATGGGGCGGTGATGTGTCGCGCGACCATGCCATAGAGCTTGTCGACATAATGAGCAGGGTATTTATCCCCCCACTTCATGCATACGATTTGTTTCATCGATCAGGGGGTCCGTTAAATGATGTTGCGTGTGCGTGTGCGTGTGCGTGACGATGTCGGGGCAAAAGCACCAGTTCAGGTCGATACGCAAAATTCCATGATATGTTTTTTATCATTGTGTGTCCCGTCTACGTGGCATGCGCACCAGTTGCGCGTACAGCGCCAACGTCTTATCCAGCATGGCCTGCAGCGGGAAAGATTCACCGGCCGGAACCGGTTCTGGATGTAGCAGCAATTGGACAATGCGCTGGCATGATCCGTCTAGGCGGTCGAGCGGAAGCAGGCCAACCGGATAGAGCGTGCTTAATATCTCCCCCACACCACCGTGATCGTACCCTGCCGTCGGCACGCCCAACCGCAGCGCTTCCAGTGTGGTGCGGCCAAACGATTCCGGCTGGGTTGAGAGCGACAGCACCAGATTCGAAATCGCCAAAATGTTCTTCAGGTCGTCGCGCTGGCCGGTGAAACTGATGTCGGCTTCCAATCCCTTGCTGCGCACATGATCGTGCAACATTTTCAGGTAGCGCTGCTTGGATGGCGAGGCGCCGCCGACGATGAGACCGTGCACCGGTATGCCGCGTTGTTTCAGTCGTGCGATCAATTCGATGAAGTCTTCGTGCCCTTTGAGTCGGGTGATGCGACCGGGCAGGGTGACCAGTTGCTTGCCCTCGGCTTGCGGAAACTGGGCAAAAAAAGCCTGCTGCCAGGCGGGGTCGGGCTTCCAGCCGTGCGGATTGGACTGGCCATCGACGCCGCGATGGATCACCTGGATACGATCCGCCGGCGTGTCGGGGTAGTTGTGCAGGATGTATTCGCGCACGGTGTTGGACACCGCAATCACGGCTTCGCCCCGAGTCATGATGCGGCTGTAGCGGTTGACCCCATACATGCCGTGCACCGTGGTGACAAAACGCGGTCGCGTCGCCGGATCCATACCGCGCCAGGCCAGATACGCAATCCACGCCGGCACCCGCGAACGCGCATGGATGATGTCGACTTTTTGTTCCTGCAAAAACCTGCGCAGCTTGCCGACGAGCAACAGGGTTTTGAATGATTTTTTGCCGATGGGCCAGGCGAAGTGTTCGGCGCCCGATGCAACCAACGGCTCGACCTGTCGTCCGCCTGCGGACATCACCAGCGCGCGGTGGCCGTGTTCGACCAGTGCTTGCGCCACTTCCAGCGTGCCGCGTTCCACCCCGCCGGATTCCAGCGTGGGCAATAGTTGCAGGACGGTCAGTTTACGTGCGGCGGTCATGTGCGATTCAACGATATGCAATGCCGGCTTTACTTGATGCCGACCAGAAAGGCTGCTGGCGGAAGGATGGGGATTCCGCGCCAGGGATGCATGTTTGTTAAATGTGGATCGCTGGAGATGATCAACTCGGCGATGGCTGCTTCGGCCAGCGCAAGAAACATGTTGTCTTTGGGGTCCGGGCACTCGGTGACGATGATCGACACATCAACCATGGTTGCCTGCTCCCGAAAGCCGGCTATAAAAGCTTCGCGCTGGGCCTTGGGAGCATAGCGGTCGAACTTGGATCGACTCAATACCGATTCCAGTTCCGCCAGCGTTTCGCGGCTGACGCAGACATCGAAATCCAGCAAGGATTTTTCCAGGGCGAGGGCCGGGATGGAGTCCGGACGGATTGCTGCACTGACCAGAATGCCGGTATCCAGAACCACCCACCTAGCGAAGCTCATGGACCAGGCGGTTGATGTCGGCGTCGGTCAGCGACGCGGCTTCAGCCGTGGGCAAGGTGTGTTGCTTGTAGCTTGCATACCACCGTACCGCATCCTCGCGGCGCTTGCGCACGTCTTGCAGCTCTTTAAGGTCGTGCTCGGAAACCACGTAGGCAACAGGTCGGCCGCGGCGCGTAATTTCGATCGGTTCGCGTTGCGCCCGATCAATCAATTCGCCAAAGCGGCTCTGGGCTTCAACAGACGTCACGGCAATCATGATGTTTCCTTGTAATGGCCAATGTAGCCAATATGGCCAATATACAGAGTTGATTGACGGCTGTCATCGTCGGGGAGTTGCTTTAACTTGCGGCACATCAAACCAGCGCTGCAAGATGATTCGCGCACAGCGATCTGCCTCGGCCAGCGGGTGCAGGTTGGGGCGCAATGTGCCGTGGGCGCACCAGTTCGAAAAGCGGGTGATGCGCTGCGCATCGTCGAGGTGGGCAATCGCCTGGCCGACGCGGCTTGTCGGGTTGGCCAGCAGATCGAACACGCCGACCTGGGCGCCTGCGGTCAACGCCTCGAATACCATCGAAGCGCTATCGTGCGTTACCCACACGGTGCCGCATCGCGCGAACTGGGCGGGCAGCCAGTCGGGCGAGGTGGCGGTGTGGGGAATGACAGTCAGATTGGGGTGTTGCGGTAGCAGCGCCAGAAAATTTGCCGGGGTGCGGCGCGAGGTGGTCAGCGTCCACTGCATGTCGGGCGTGCGCGCGAGGATGCTTTTGATTTGCACCTGGACGGCGTCGCTGTCCCACTCGAAATGCTGCGAGGCGCCGCCGATCAACTGCAAACCGTGGTTGGCATCGCGTGCCGTCGCCGGGCGGATGCGGTTCAGCGCGCCATCGGTCACCAGCGTATGCGCATCCTCCGCAATGTCATCGTGCCGCGGAAGAATACACAGATCGAACCAGTGGCGTGGCAGGCTCGGCTTCATCAGCACCACTGCGCGCCCGCCGTGCGCGCGTCGTGCGGCCAATAGCGTCAGGTGGGTGGCGTGCCCCGCGCCGATGATCAGGTTGGGCTTGGGCAGTGGTTTGTCGGGAAAACGCTTCAGCAGCAGCGCCAGCCAGGCGCGCCAGGCGGGCAGGGCGCGAAGGGTATGAGTTTCGGTGGGAACGGCACGCGCAAGCGCCTCGGCCAGCCCGCGCGACTGATTGACGTGGCCGGGTTTGCCGTCGCTGCCGATCCAGATGATTAGCGGCGAACGCATGCCGGCCGACTCAGACAACGAGCAGCCCCGTATCCTCGTATAGATCGTCCAGCGTCAGCGTCAATTTGGTGCCGTCGCAAGCCACGTCGATGCGGTCTTCGGCAGACAACTCCTGCTCGAACCAAGCGTCGTGCTCATCGCGAAAGAAGACCTTGGCCCACAGCCGTTCCGAATCGACCAGCAGGTAATAGCGCAGGCTGGCCAACCCGCGATAGGCCGCCCATTTCTCGCGCACGTCCACCGTGGCAGTACCCGGGGACAGTACCTCGGCGATGAGGCAGGGGGATTGTTTGTAGATAGGGTGGTCATCGTCCGGATCGCACACCAGCATGGCGTCCGGATAGTAATAGGTCGTGCCGCCCGCCAGACGCAGCTTCATGTCCGCCATGAAGGCGCGGCAGGGTTTGCCGCGGGTGGCGCTGCGCAGGTGAAAAGCAATGTTGAGCGCAATTCGGTTGTGTCGTTCG
>JBPPMF010000203.1:0-6715 GCA_051305915.1 Thiobacillus sp.
GCAGCATCGCCCCCACCGCCCCGCTGCCGAGCGCGGCGATTCCCCCTGCGGCCGGGCGGCTCATCAGCATGGAGAGCAGCCAGCCCATGGCCATGCCACCGACGACACGCATGACAAAGGGGCCATCATTCCCGCTGTCCTCCGTCGCGCTGGGGGACGGCAGCGGCTCACCCTCGATCAGCCGCATCAACTGCTGCACGCCCGCGTCGATACCGCCGTATAAATCGCCTGCCTTGAAGTAGGGCGTGATGGTTTCGGCGATCACGCGCTTGGCAATGGCATCGGGAATCGCGCCCTCCAGCCCATAGCCGACTTCCAGCCGCAACTGGCGGTCATCTTTGGCGACGATCAGAATCACGCCATCGTCGATTTTTGCGCGACCGATTTTCCACCTGTCGGCGACGCGGATGCCGAACTGCGCAATGTCTTCGGGTTGAGTGGTGGGGAGAATGAGAACGGCAATCTGGCTGCCCTGTTGCGCTTCGAATGCAGCCAGTCTGCTTTCCAGCGCAGCGACCTGGTCGGTGCTCAACGTGGCGGTCAGGTCGGTGACCCGGCGCGACAGTTCTGGCACGGCCACCTGTGCCCAGGCAGACAGCGCACATAGCAACAGAAGAAAACCGGACGCGAAGCGCGCCACGGCGAGCCGGTTCATCCGCAGATCAATAACCCGCCGGCGCGGCCGGTGCGGGCGTACCGAAATCGACCTTGGGCGGTGCAGTGATGGCAGCCTCATTTTCCACCGTAAATGTCGGTTTGATCTGATAGCCGAACACCATCGCGGTGAGATTGGATGGGAAAGAGCGCACCGTAACGTTATAGGTTTTCACCGCGGCAATGTAGCGGTTGCGCGCAACGGTGATGCGGTTCTCGGTGCCCTCAAGCTGCGCCTGCAAGTCGCGGAACAGGCCGTCGGCTTTCAGTTGCGGGTAGTTCTCGGCAACCAGAAGCAGGCGCGAAATCGCACCAGTGAGTTCGCCCTGTGCGGCGATGAATTTCTGGAACGCGGCTTCGTCGTTAATCAGTTCCGGCGTTGCCTGGATCGCGCCGACCCGTGCCCGCGCCTCGGTCACCGAGATGAACACCTCCTGCTCGTGCGCCGCGTAGCCCTTCACCACATTGACCAGATTCGGCACCAGATCGGCGCGGCGCTGGTACTGGTTCAGCACCTCGGCCCAGGTGGCCTTGATGTCCTCGTCGGTGGTTTGCAGCGTGTTGTAGCCGCAGCCGGAAAGCGTCAACGCCACGAATGCCGCGCCGACCCATTTGAAACCATTGAGCCATCTGAACATGTCTGCCTCCTGTGATTGTTGTATGAGCTTAGTTTATGCCACGCCCCAGGTGGCAAACAGCGGGTCGGACTCGGCGAGCTTGTCGGCATAGCGATCGTCCTTGGGGCGCTTGAGGCCGCGCTCGACGTAGGTTTCCACCTTCTTGAAGCCGGCGCGCTTGATCAGCATGCCGACCCAGGCCATGCGCTCCATCGGGTGCAGCTGCGTCCACAGCTTGATCACCTTGGGCGGGAAATAGCGGTGCGACAGCGTCACCACGAACATACCGCCGGGCTTCAGCACCCGTTTGGCCTCCGCCACGATCTTGTGCGGTTGCGTCAGGTATTCGAACGACACCGTGCACACCACCGCATCGAAGCTGGCGTCGGGGAACGGCAGTGTCGGGTCGGCGTTGATATCCTTCACGATACGCTCGGCAAGATGTGGATTGTCTGCCAGCTCTTCTTCATTTAGACCCAGGCCTACAGCGGATTGAACGGTATCGGGCAGGTGCGAGCGCCAGCCAGCCATCAGGTCGAGCACCCGCGCATTCTCCGGTAGCACCGTGCGGTACAACGCCTGGATGCGGCGCGCGCACACGGCGTCGACATGGGTCACCTTGCGGGCGAGCGCGTAGAACTCGGTATCGGGGAACTCGTCCTCGCGGCTGAACGCATCCGGCCCCTCGAAATCGGTCGGCGTCTGCGTCTGCGTTTCCATGCCGCTCCACTCCAGCAACTGCTCAACCTTGCCGACCGGCTCGGTCGAGACATCGCTTTTGCCGCTGTCGATACTGAAAATGCGTCCCTGCAGCGGATGGCTGAAGTTGGCGAGGAAGCTGGATTCATTGAGCTTCGCCACGCGGAACATCGGACCCGGGGCGTCGTCGGCGCGCAGCAGTTGCGACGGGTAGAAACGCCCCTGCTGGAGCGGCGCGATGTCGCTGCGGAATGCCTCGTTCGGGATCTCATGCTCGATCTTCGGCCCGACATCGACCTGGGCGTCGACCGGCGGCGTGTCGCCCGGCATCCATACCACCACCTGATGGCGGCCAAGATCGGAAAAGTAATTGACACGAAAACGCAGTGCGGAATGCAGAAGTTTCATAAATCGAATGTTCCGAAAACAAAATACGATCCGCGAAGGACGCGAAGACACGCCAAGAAAAACGAGAAACCTTCAGGGTTTTTACTTCGCGCCCCTTTGCGTCCTTCGCGGACAAAAAAATTACAAACCCTGCATCGTCCGCCGCGCCAGACACAGGTCTTCCCACGCGCGAGCCTTGTCGGTCAGGGTGCGCAGCAGATAGGCGGGATGGTAGGTCACCACCAGCGGCACATGCTGGAACTGGTGCACCCGGCCGCGCAGACGCGCAATGGCTTCGTCGGTGTCGAGCAGGCTTTGTGCGGCGAAACGTCCCAGCGCGAGGATGAGCTTCGGCTGGATGAGTTCGATCTGCGCCAGCAGGTAGGGCCGGCAGGCGGTCACTTCGTCCGGTTCCGGATTGCGGTTGCCGGGCGGGCGCGATTTCAGCACGTTGGTGATGTAGACGTTGTCGCCGCGTTTCAGGCCGATCGAAGCCAGCATGGCGTCGAGCAGCTTGCCGGCCTGGCCGACGAAGGGTTCACCCTGCGCGTCCTCGTCGGCACCCGGCGCCTCGCCAATGATCAGCCAGTCGGCCTTGTGGTCGCCGACGCCGAGTACGCCCTGGGTGCGGGTGGCGGCGAGTTTGCAGGCGGTGCAATGGGCGACCGCTTCGGCCAGCGTGTCCCAGGTATAGCCGGGAGCGGAGAGTGGAGAGTCGGGAGTCGAGAGCGGGGCGGTCGGCGTCTCGCGCAGGCGCCAGGCGGGGCCGATGCCGAGTTCGTTGAAGACATCGTCGCGGCTCAACATGACAAAGCTTTCTTCATGATGAGGGCGTCCTCGCGGCCGTCGCGCGCCGGGTAGTAGGCCCGCCGTACCGCCAGATCGACGAAGCCGCTGCTGTGATACAGCGCAATGGCAGCAGTGTTGGAGGTGCGCACTTCAAGAAACAGGCTTTCAGCGCGGTGATCGCACGCGCGTGTCAGGCAGTGATCGAGAAGATCGCGCCCGAGACCGTGACGGCGCCACATCGGCGCGATGGTGAGGTTGAGCAGATGCGCTTCGCCCGCCGCCGCCATCAACGTGTAATACCCGATCACCTCGCCCTCGGCTTCGCGCACCCACATGCTGTAACCGGCCCGCAGCGAATCGGCGAAATTGCCGGGCGTCCACGGGTATTCGTAACTCGCCAGTTCGATGCGGTGAATGCGCGGCAGATCGGCCTCCGTCATCGGCCGCAGGTGGTGGGCGATTTCGTGGACGGGGATGTCTGGCAAGGCACTCATGCGGATTTTTTCAGGCGGCGCTCGTCCACCGTCAGCGCCACCTTGTCGCGCAGGTAAATCGGTGCGGCAAGCGCAGCGTCCATGCCCTCGCCGCGTTCGAACGCCCGGGCGGCCAGCGGCGCCATCGCCGCCGCGTCGGGCATGATGGTGTCGTCGATACGGGCGAGTTGCGCCGCCAGGCGCGGCCGCAACACCTCGCCCAGCGCGGCAAAGCCATTGCCGGCACCGATCCAGTCATCGCCATCGGGTACGGCCACCGATTCGGGCAGCGCCAGTTGCGGTTCGCTCACCGTGTGCCAGCCTGCGCCGTCGCGCTCGTACGCTGCCCAGTACACCTCGGCCATGCGCGCGTCGAGCACGGTCAGCACCCGCTCGGCACCGGTCTGCTCGGCAATCGATTCCAGCGTGGACACGCCCACCACCGGCAGATCGGCGCCGAACGCCAGCCCCTGCGTCACCGCGCAGGCGATGCGCAGGCCGGTGAATGAGCCGGGACCCGCGCCGTAGCCGATGCCGTCAAGCTGGCGCAGCGTGATATCCGACTCGCGCAGCAGTTCGTCGACCATCGGCAGCAGCAGAGAACTATGCCGCTGCTCAGCCAGCACCCGGAATGCCTGGACGCGGCCGTCCAGCCACAGCGCGGCCGAGCAATATTCGGTGGAAGTATCGAGAACAAGCAGTTTCATGAGTGTTCCGAATTGGACATTCGCGACGGGGACATTGCCCCGAAAAGACCTTCGCAGAATAAAAATGGCGAAACCGTTTCCAGCCGCGACGGCGCGCGCAGCCGGGTTGGACACCCGGCGAGCGCGGCAACAAAGGATGGGGACGGTTTCGGCATTTTTATGTCGCTAATTTCCAATTCGGAACACTGACATTTTACCGGTTGCCGCGATAGACGACGCGGTAAATCGCGCCGGCATGGTCATCCGACACCAAAAGGCTGCCATCCGGCATCACCAGCACGTCGGCCGGACGGCCCCAGGCGTCCTCGTCCTGCATCCAGCCCGTGACGAAGGGCTCGTAGCTCACCGCACGGTTGCCCTGCAGGCGCACCACGCTGACGCGATAGCCAACCTTGCTGCTGCGGTTCCATGAGCCGTGCTCGGCGATGAAGACGGCGTTGCGGTAGCGCTCGGGGAATTGCTTGCCGGTGTAAAAGCGCATGCCGAGGCTGGCAACGTGCGCGCCAAGATTCTGCACCGGCGGCACAAACTCGCTGCACCGGCGGGCCTTGCCAAATTCGGGATCGGCAATCGCGCCGCCGTGGCAGTACGGATAGCCGAAGTGCTGGCTGGGTCGGGAAAGCCGGTTCAACTCGTCCGGCGGCACATCGTCACCCATCTGATCGCGCCCATTGTCGGTGAACCACAGTTCGCCGCTGTGCGGCTGCCAGTCGAATCCCACGCTGTTGCGCACCCCGCGCGCGACCACCTCAAGCTTGCCGCTTGCCACATCGAGCGCGGTGATCGTGGCATAGCGATCCGGGTCGGGTTCGCAGCTATTGCACGGCGCACCCACCGGCACATAGAGCCTGCCGTCGGGACCGAAGGCGATGAATTTCCAGCCGTGGTGGGTGTCGGTGGGATAGGCGCTGCTGACGACCTCGGGACGCGGCGGCTTGTTCAGGCGCGCCTCGATGTCGCGCAGCCGGAGGATGCGGCTGACCGCCGACACGTACAGGTCGCCGTCGCGGAAGGCCACGCCCACCGGCAGGTTCAAACCATCGGCAATCACCACCGGCTTGCGCGCGCCCTTGAGTGGAATCGCATAGACCTTGCCGGCGCGCATGCTACCGACGAAGAGCGTGTCCTTGCCAAGCGCCATTTGCCGCGCATTGGGCACGCGGGCAAACAATTCGACCGCGAAACCGGGCGGCAGGCTGAGGCTTGCCAGCGGCAAATCAGCCGCCGCCGTCGGCGTCAGCCAGCCAAATGCCATCAGCATGAATAGAATCAGTCGTTTCATGACGTCCTCCTTCAGGGCTCCAGGGGAACCATAATTTCGAAGCGCACCCGCGACCACGGATCGCGCACCTCGGCCAGCCGGGCGATACGGGCCACCAGCACCTGCCCTCCGTCCATGAAACGCGCCACATCGCCATTCTCGCGGCGCGGCACATAACCGATTTTGTGGCCCTGCCATTCCACCCGCACCGCCTTGGCATCATGGGCATTGTCCGGCTCGCGAATCAGGGTAAGCACATCGCCCACCTGCATCTGCGGCCACAGCGCCTTGCCAGCATGGTACTGAAACCCGGCCAGCGGCGAATCCTGCAGCAGGAGATGTGCGCTGACCTGGGCGCAAAGCGGCGACGCCCATACCCAGACCAGGCACAGCAAGGCCAATCGACGGATCATGTGGCGGCGCAAACCCAGAGGACTAAACGAGACATTCTACTGAGAAATCCGCCTCGGAATCCGCGCTGGCGGGCGGGGTTTAACTAAACTTCTTGGCTCGACATACCACCATCCGCTTGAGGTAGGATGAACGCATCCTCAACCTACATCACCCCTACACCATGCCGAGAAAAGCCGCCGCCCAGACCAAGCTCTTCGTATTGGATACCAACGTGCTGATGCACGATCCCACCAGCCTGTTCCGCTTCGAGGAGCACGACATCTACGTGCCGATCGCCACGCTGGAAGAACTCGACCAGCATAAGAAGGGGATGACCGAAGTCTCGCGCAACGCACGCCAGGCCAGCCGCTTTCTTGATGAGATCGTCAGCAAGCTCGACAATATCGAGGACGGCGTGCCGCTCGCGTCGCACAGCCACAACGCTGCCACCGGCAAGCTGTTTTTGCAGACCCAAGCCATCACCGGCGACATCCCGCTGAGCCTGCCAACCAGCAAGGTCGACAACCAGATTCTCGGTGTGGTGCTGTTCCTGTCGCGCCACCACCCCAAGCGTCAGGTCATCCTGGTGTCGAAAGACATCAACATGCGCATCAAGGCGCGTGCGCTGGGGCTGCCCGCCGAAGATTATTTCAACGACAAGGTGCTGGAAGACACCGACCTGCTGTACGCAGGCGTGCGCGAACTGCCCGCCGACTTCTGGGACACCCACGGCAA
>JBPPMF010000247.1:0-27798 GCA_051305915.1 Thiobacillus sp.
GTCGTTACCATAGAGCCAGCTATGTCGCCTCCTCGTGCCTCTTGTGCCCAGGCCGGCAGGCCGTCGGGTATGCCCTGCGAAAAAATCCATCCGTTTTATCCTGTCCCGCTATTTATGATTCACGACACTAGTCCCTGCCATGTCACCGGTACTTCGCGTCGACCGCACGGTCTTTGGCGATCTGTTCTTCCTGCTGATCGCCGATGGCGAGCAGCATGGACTTGGTGTAGTAGAGGTCACCGCGCTTCTCGCCGTGATATTCGAGGATGCGGGTTTCGACAATGGAATCGACCGGGCAGGATTCCTCGCAGAAGCCGCAGAAAATACACTTGGTCAGGTCGATGTCGTAGCGCGTGGTGCGGCGGGTGCCGTCTTCGCGCTGTTCCGATTCGATGGTGATGGCGAGTGCCGGGCACACTGCTTCGCACAGTTTGCAGGCAATGCAGCGCTCTTCGCCGTTGGGGTAGCGGCGCAAGGCGTGCAGACCACGGAAACGCGGCGATTGCGGGGTTTTCTCTTCCGGGTACTGCACCGTGATCTTGCGTGCGAACAGGTGACGCCCGGTGAGCATCATGCCGCGCAGCAGTTCGATCAAAAGCAGGCTGCCGAAGAAATTCGTGATCCGTTTCATGGCCGCCTCAATGGAAGAGATAACCATACGGCGTCTGCATCATGCCGCCGACGACGACGATCCAGACGATGGTGATGGGGATGAACACTTTCCAGCCCAGGCGCATGATCTGGTCGTAGCGATAGCGCGGGAAAGTGGCGCGGAACCACAGGAACAGGAACAGCACGAAGCCGGTCTTCAGCAGCCACCAGACGATGCCGTCGGGCAGGAAACCCACCGGCGACAGCCAGCCGCCGAGGAACATCAGCGTCGTGAGTGCCGCGATCAGGATCATGTTGGCGTATTCGGCGAGGAAGAACACCGCGAATGCCATACCGGAATATTCCACATGGAAACCGGCCACGATTTCGGATTCGCCTTCGGCGACGTCGAACGGTGCGCGGTTGGTCTCGGCCACGCCGGAGATCAGGTACACGATGAACAGCGGGAACAGCGGCCAGATGTACCACTGATGCAGCCCGCCTGCCTGACCCTGCACGATATCGATGAGGTTGAGCGACTGCGCCGCCATCAGCACGCCGACCAGCGCGAAGCCCATGGCGATTTCATACGACACGATCTGCGCCGCCGAGCGCATCGCGCCGAGGAAAGCGTATTTGGAGTTGGACGCCCAGCCCGCGATGATGACGCCGTAGACGCCCATCGAGGTGATCGCCATGACGTACAGCAGGCCGGCGTTGATATTGGCCAGTACCAGCGTATCGGTGAACGGAATCACCGCCCAAGCCGCCAGCGCCGGCGCGATGGCGAGGATGGGGCCGAGGATGAACAGGGTCTTGTTGGCGCCGGAAGGAATGATAATTTCCTTCATCAGCAGTTTCAGGCCGTCGGCGATCGGCTGCAGCAGACCCTGGAAACCCACGCGGTTGGGCCCGATACGCACCTGCATCCAGCCGATGATTTTTCTTTCCCAGTAGGTGAGATAGGCGACGCCCAGCATCAGCGGCACCACCAGCGCCATGATCTTGATCAGCGTCCAGACGACGGTTTGAATGGCAGCCCAGTCCACGTTGAATCCCTCCATCAGACCGGCTCCGCCGAAATCGGGCCAAACATCGGACCCAGTCCCGCGGTCAGCGGATGACCGCTCGGGATACGGATACAGTTGTCCGGGAGCAGATCGTCGCGCTGCACTTTGAGGGTCAGCGCGGATGCTGTCTGGCGCACCGAGACACGGCCATTTTCCTGCAGACCCAGCTGCGCAATCAGCCGGCTGTGCATGCGTGCCACCGGCAGCGCGGCGTCCTGCGTCATCTGCAGCGAAGGCGAGCGGCGCACCACGGCATCGGTTTGATAAATCGGCACTTCGGCGACGCGCTCAAGCCCGTCGATCGCCTGCGGCGGCGCCAGCGTCACGCCGGCGACCTCGTTGTTGAGAAATGCCTGTACCGATCCGGTCGGCGTCTCGCCCAGCGCGTCGCGCAGCACGTCCTTCGAATCGTTGTGATCGAATCCGGCCAGTCCCAGCAGATTGCCCAGCACGCGCAGCACTTTCCACGCCGGGCGGGTTTCGCCGGCGGGCTTCACCACGGCGCTGAAACTCTGCACCCGGCCTTCGGTATTGATGAAGGTGCCCGAGGTTTCGGTCCACGGCGCAATCGGCAGCAGCACATCGGCATAATCGAGCGACTTGCCCTTGTAGGGCGACATCACCACCACAAACTCGGCGGCGTTGATGCTGGCGATTGCGGTGACCGGATCATGCGTATCGAGTTCGGCTTCGACCCCCAGCAGCAGATAGGCGCGCAGCGGCTTTGCCAGCATCTGCTGTACGTTCAAGCCTTTGACCGCGGATTGTCCCAATGGACCGCAGCCCGGAATGGCACCGACTGCCACCGCACCGACGCTGTTGGCCGCTTCACCCAGCACGCCGAAGCTGGCGCCGGCGAGCTTCGCCACTTCCTGTGCCAACGCATGGATCTGCGAATAGGCGGGATGGTGCTGCGCCATATTGCCGAGGAAGACTGCGCGCGCCTCTCCGCCTGGAGCGCCCTGGCCGCCGCCCGAAATGCTCTCGGCCATTTTCTTCGCGTTATCGTCAACGACGCCGTGAGCGGCGATATCCGGCACCGGCTGGTTTTTCAGTTGAGCCAGCGCGACGCACACGCCGGCCAGCGCACTGACAAGCTGCGACGGCGCGACGATGCGCTTGGCATGCACCTTGCCGAGGAATTCATCTTCCGCAGCGTTGATCAGGTTGAGCTGGCCATACCAGCGCACCGATTCGCGTATGCGGTGCGCCATCAGGGGATGGTCCTTACGCAGGTTCGACCCCACCACCAGCATACGGTTGAGGCGCGACATATAGGTCACCGGCATGCCCAGCCAGAAACCGCCCTGCGCCTTGTCGTCGAGCGAGAAATCCGACTGCCGCAGGCGGTGATCGACGTTGCCGCTACCGATGCCGCGCATCAGCTTCTGCAGCAGGAAGAGTTCTTCCGCCGGGCGGTACGGTGTCGACAGCGCACCGATCTGCTCGGCAGGAATGGCCTTCAGCTTGTCGGCAACGAATTCCAGCGCCGCCTGCCAGGTGGTCTCGACCCACTGGCCGTCGTGCTTGACCATGGGCTGGGTCAGGCGCTCGGCCGTATTGAGGCCTTCGTAGGAAAAACGGTCGCGGTCGGCCAGCCAGCATTCGTTGACATCCTCATTCTCGCGCGGCACCACGCGCATCACCTTGTTGTCCTTAACGTGGACTTCAAGGTTGGAACCGAGGCTGTCGTGCGGGCTGATCGAGGGGCGGCGCGACAGCTCCCAGCTGCGCGCGGTGTAGCGGAAGGGCTTGCTGGTGAGTGCGCCGACCGGGCACAGGTCGATGACATTGCCCGACAGTTCCGAAGCCATCTGGCTTTCCAGAAACGGCATCACTTCGACATGTTCGCCGCGCCCGGCCATGCCAAGTTCCATCACGCCAGCGATTTCCTGGCCAAAGCGCACGCAGCGGCTGCAGTGGATGCAGCGCGTCATATCGGTGGCAATCAGCGGGCCGAGGTTCTTATCAAGCACCACGCGCTTCATTTCCTGGTAGCGCGACGACGAGCCGCCGTAGCCCACTGCCAGATCCTGCAGAGTGCATTCGCCGGCCTGATCGCAGATCGGGCAGTCGAGCGGATGGTTGATGAGCAGGAACTCCATCACGCTCTTCTGCGCGTTGATCGCATACTCCGAGCAGGTCTGCACCTTCATGCCGTCGGTCACCGGCGTGGCGCAGGCCGGCAGCGGCTTCGGCGCCTTTTCCACCTGCACCAGGCACATGCGGCAGTTGGCCGCGATCGACAGCTTCTTGTGGTAGCAGAAATGTGGAATCGTGATGCCGGCCGCGCTGGCCGCATCCATGATGGTCTTGCCGCTCTCGACCTCCAGCACCTTGCCGTCAATTTCGATTTTTAGTGTCGCCATTGCAGTCTCAGACCATGCACTTTCTGTGTTCGACGTGATACGCGAACTCGTCGCCGAAATGCTTGAGGAAGCTTTGCACCGGCATCGCCGCGGCATCGCCCAGCGCGCAGATGGTGTGGCCGCCGATCTTGCCCGCGACGCTGTTCAGCAGCTCCAGGTCTTCCGGCCGACCCTCGCCGTGCTCGATGCGGTGAATGATGCGGTACATCCAGCCGGTGCCCTCGCGGCACGGCGTGCACTGGCCGCAGGATTCCTCGAAATAGAAATACGACAGCCGCTCCAGCGCGCGCACCATGCAGACGGTCTCGTCCATGACGATCACCGCCCCCGAGCCCAGCATCGAGCCGGCCTTGGCGATGGAATCGAAGTCCATGGTGCAGTCCATCATGATGTCGGCCGGCAGCACCGGGGCTGACGAGCCGCCGGGGATCACCGCCTTCAGCTTGTGCCCGTTGCGCACCCCGCCCGCCATCTCCAGCAGTTCGGGAAACGGCGTGCCGAGGGGCACTTCAAAGTTGCCCGGATTGTTGACGTGGCCCGACACCGAGAACAGCTTGGAGCCGCCGTTGTTGGGTTTGCCGAGTTCAAGGAAAGCCTGGCCGCCGTGCTGCATGATCCATGGCACGCTGGCCAGCGTCTCGGTATTGTTGATGGTGGTGGGCTTGCCATAGAGACCGAAGCTTGCCGGGAATGGCGGCTTGAAGCGCGGCTGGCCCTTCTTGCCTTCGATCGATTCCAGCAGTGCGGTTTCCTCGCCGCAGATGTAGGCGCCGTAGCCGTGGTGCGCGTGCAGTTGGAAACCGAAATCGGTGCCGAACAGCTTGTCGCCCAGATAGCCGGCTTCGCGGGCTTCCTTCAGCGCAGCCTCGAATATCTGGTAGCAGTCGAAGATCTCGCCGTGGATGTAGTTGTAGCCCACCTTTGCACCCAGCACGTAGCCGGCAATTGCCATGCCCTCGATCAGCTGGTGCGGGTTGTAGCGCAGGATGTCGCGGTCCTTGAACGTGCCCGGTTCGCCTTCGTCGCTGTTGCAGACGATGTACTTGTCACCGGCGAACGCGCGCGGCATGAAGCTCCACTTAAGCCCCGTCGGAAAGCCGGCGCCGCCGCGTCCGCGCAAGGCGCTGGTCTTCAGTTCGGCGATGATGTCGTCGCCCGACACCTTTTCGGTGACGATGCGGCGCAGCGCCTGGTAGCCGCCGTTGGCGACATAGGTCGCGAGCGAACCCGGATTATCGAGCGCCTGCGTCCAGCTACAAACTTTTGGGGTGGGCTTGAGCAGACTCATTTCAACCTAGCCGTCATTTCAAGTTATCCAGCAATTCGTCCACCTGCTCGGTCGTGAGATGCGAGTGCATGACATGGTTGTTGTGCAGGCACATCGGCGCATCGCCGCAAGCGCCCATGCACTCGCCTTCTTTTAGCGTGAATCGCCCATCCTCGGTGGTTTCGCCGAAACCGATACCGAGTTTCTGCTTCATATGCTCGGCGATCTCGTTCGCTCCGCGTAGCGCGCACGGCAGATTGGTGCACAGGGTGATCTTGTGCCGCCCGACCGACTGGGTGTCGTACATGTTGTAGAACGTGGCAACCTCGTAGGCGGCAATCGCCGGCATCTCGAGGTAGTCGGCAACGTATTCGATCAACTCGGGTTTCAGCCAACCCTTTTCCGTCTGTGCAATGCGCAGCGCGCCCATCACCGCGGACTGTTTCTGCTCGGCGGGATATTTGGCGACCTCAACATCAATCAAGGCAAGCGATTCTTGGCTCAGCCGCAGGCTGTTTGAATCAGGATTGGCCATCAGCGGTCGATCTCCCCGAAAACAATATCCTGCGTGCCGATGATGGCGACGACGTAGGCGATCATGTGGCCGCGGCTCATTTCGTCGAGTGCCGCCAGATGCGCATAGCCCGGCGCGCGGATTTTCAGACGATAGGGTTTGTTGGCACCGTCCGACACCAGGTAGATACCGAACTCGCCCTTGGGATGTTCCACCGCGGCATAGGCCTCGCCCGCCGGCACGTGCATCCCCTCGGTGAACAGCTTGAAGTGGTGAATCAGCTCTTCCATGTTCTGCTTCATGTCGAGCCGCGACGGCGGTGCAACCTTGTGGTTTTCCACGATGACCGGGCCGGGATTCTTGCGCAGCCAGTCGATGCATTGTTTGACGATGCGGTTGGACTGGCGGAATTCTTCGATACGCACGAGATAACGGTCGTAGCAGTCGCCATTGGTGCCGACCGGGATATCGAAGTCCATGCGGTCATAGACTTCGTAGGGCTGTTTCTTGCGCAGATCCCATTCGACGCCGGAGCCACGCAACATCGGGCCGGTGAACCCCAGCGCCTTGGCGCGCTCGGGCGACACCACGCCAATCCCGACCGTGCGCTGCTTCCAGATACGGTTATCGGTCAGCAGCGTTTCGTATTCGTCGACATAGGTCGGGAAACGATTGGTGAAATCCTCGATGAAGTCGAGCAGCGAACCCTGGCGGTTGGCGTTCATCGACTTCAACGCCGCCTCGTTGCGCGTGTGTTGCGCCGCGTACTGCGGCATCGTGTCGGGCAGATCACGATAGACGCCGCCGGGACGGTAGTAGGCCGCATGCAGGCGCGCGCCGGACACCGCCTCGTAGCAATCCATCAGATCCTCGCGCTCGCGGAAGGCATACAGAAACACCGTCATCGCGCCAACGTCGAGCGCGTGCGCGCCGAGCCACAGCAGGTGATTGAGGATGCGGGTGATTTCGTCGAACATCACACGGATGTATTGCGCGCGCTCCGGCACCTGGATGCCGAGCAGCTTTTCAATCGCCATCACGTAGGCATGCTCGTTGACCATCATCGACACATAGTCGAGACGGTCCATGTAGGGCACGGACTGCAGGAAGGTCTTGTGCTCGGCCAGCTTTTCGGTTCCGCGATGCAGCAGACCAATGTGCGGGTCGGCACGCTGGATCACCTCGCCGTCGAGCTCCAGCACCAGGCGCAGCACGCCGTGCGCAGCCGGATGCTGCGGGCCGAAGTTCATCGTGTAGTTCCGGATTTCAGCCATTTGAACGCTCCGGGACGACACCCATTAATTCAGCGTAGTTGCGGGTCATTTTGATTTGAGTCTGGGCCATGTTCAGCGCCCTGCCCCATAGCTATCGTCGCGCACGATGCGCGGCACGATTTCGCGCGGTTCGATCGAGACCGGCTGATAAATCACCCGCTGCTGGGTCGGGTCGTAACGCATCTCGACGTTGCCCGACAACGGGAAATCCTTGCGGAACGGATGGCCAATGAAACCGTAGTCGGTGAGGATGCGACGCAGATCGGTATGGCCTTCGAACACGATGCCATACAGATCGAAAGCTTCGCGCTCGAACCAGTTGGCCGCTGGCCAAATGTCGACCATTGACGCCACCACCGGCAGATCGTCGTCGGGGCAGAACACGCGCACCCGCACCCGCTGATTGTTCGTCACCGACAGCAGATGCGTCACCACGGCAAAGCGCGCGTCTTCCCAGATGCCTTCGCCGCCATAGCCGGAGTAATCCATGCCACACAGATCGATCAACTGCTCGAAGTAGCAATCGGGGTGGTCGCGCAGCAAGGTCATGGTGGCGACATACCCTTGTGGCTTCACCACCACCGTGAGTTCCCCCAGGCGCTCGCTGACGTCGACAACCGCATCGCCGAGCGCATGTTTCACAGCAACAGACAAAGACTCCAGCGTCATGGACATGGTGGCGTTTTAACGGGCGATGGTGTTGGTACGGCGGATCTTGTTCTGCAACTGGATGATGCCGAACAGGAGCGCTTCTGCGGTGGGGGGGCAGCCAGGCACATAAATGTCCACCGGCACAATGCGGTCGCATCCGCGCACCACCGAGTACGAATAATGGTAATAGCCGCCGCCGTTGGCGCACGAACCCATGGAAATCACCCAGCGCGGCTCGGCCATCTGATCGTAGACCTTGCGCAACGCGGGCGCCATCTTGTTGCACAGCGTGCCCGCTACGATCATCACATCGGACTGCCGTGGACTCGGCCGGAACACGATGCCGAAACGGTCGAGGTCGTAACGCGAGGCGCCGGCCTGCATCATTTCCACCGCACAACAGGCGAGACCAAAGGTCATCGGCCACATCGAGCCGGTGCGCATGTAGTTGATGAGCTGGTCGGCCTTGGTGGTGACAAAGCCCTGCTCGAAGACGCCTTCAATTCCCATAATTCAAATCATTCCCACTCTAAGGCCCCCTTCATCCACTCATAGATGAAGCCCACAACCAGAATGCCGAGGAATACCATCATCGCCACGAAGCCGGGCATGCCGATTTCTTCCAGCACAATGGCCCAGGGGAAAAGGAACGCAATTTCCAGGTCGAACAGAATGAACAGAATGGCAACCAGGTAGTAGCGCACGTCGAATTTCATGCGCGCATCTTCGAACGCCTCGAAGCCGCATTCGTAGGGGGAGAGTTTTTCGCTGTCGGGGCGGTGCGGTGCCAGCAGGCTACCCGCGATGATCGGACCAATACCAAAAGCCAGGCCAACCAAAATGAACAACAGAATGGGGAGGTAATTCTCCAGCACCGGGTTCCTCCGACTATGCCTAACATCAGGCTGTTGAGTAATTATGCTTGGAGTTTATTAGCGCAAAGCGTCGGCTGTCAAGCCGAAAAATCGGTATTTATGTCTTAATAATCAGATGCTTATACGATAGTGTTCGCTAATGAGCGAATCAACAAAATTGATGGTGCCGACGGCGAGACTCGAACTCGCACGACCTAGGTCACTACCCCCTCAAGATAGCGTGTCTACCAATTCCACCACGTCGGCCAAAGGGCTCTGCGCCCTTCATTGTTGCCGGGTTTGAACACCCGGCGAGGTTGGTTTACTGCGGGATATCGCCCGCTTTCGAACCGCTGTTCTGGCCCGGGACCTGCGCTGGCGCAGCAGGCTGCGTCGTCGCGGGAATACTTGTCCGATCCAGCACGCTGCCGGACGGCTTTTGCTGCTGCAGACCAAAATAGGCCAAGCCCAGGCTGGTCAAAAAGAACAGGGTTGCCAGGACGGCGGTGGCACGGCTGAGAAAGTTGGCCGAACCCGTCGAGCCAAACAGGCTGCCGGACGAACCGCTGCCGAACGCAGCCCCCATGTCGGCGCCTTTGCCATGCTGCAACAGCACCATGGCAATGACCGCGATGGCTACGATAATGTGGACGACCCAGACCAGTGTTTCCATGATGATTTTCTTTACGATTTTCTTTACTTGGCTGCTGCGCGGCAAATTGCGATGAACTCATCGGCAACCAGAGAAGCGCCGCCAATCAGGCCGCCATCGATATCCGGCTGAACCATCAATTCTGACGCATTCGCGGCCTTTACGCTACCCCCATACTGAATGATCAGCTGGTCCGCTACGCTGGCATCGAGTGCGGCAATCTTGCCGCGAATGAAGGCATGAACAGCCTGCGCCTGTTCGGGCGAGGCGGTTTTTCCGGTGCCAATCGCCCACACGGGCTCATAGGCCACCACGGCGTTTGCCAGGGACGCCACACCCGCGGCACTGATCACCGCATCGAGTTGACGTGCAACGACTGCTTCGGTCACGCCCGACTCGCGCTCTTCCAGCAATTCGCCGACGCACAGGATGGGGGTCAGGCCGGCGGCTTGCGCGGCCATGTATTTGCTCGCCACCAGCTGGTCTGTTTCGCCATACAGACTGCGCCGCTCGGAGTGGCCGACGATCACGTATTTGCAGCCGAAATCGAGCAGCATGGCGGTCGAGACCTCACCGGTAAACGCGCCCTTGGACTGCTCGGACACATTCTGCGCACCCCAGGCAATCGACGACCCGGCAAGTTCGGCCTGCGCTTGGGCCAGATACGGGAACGGCACGCATACCACAGCTTCAATTCCAGCCAAAGCGGGTTTGATTGCAGCCAGCAGCGCGGCGTTTTCAGCCAGGCTGCCATGCATTTTCCAGTTACCGGCTACGAGCTTCTTGCGCATGTGATGTGGGGAGTCTGCCAAACAAAAGTCCGCGATGGTAAGCGCAACGGGCCCGACGGTCAACCGCAGAGCCCGTTGCACACGTCATTCAGTCAACCAAACCGGCCGGTAATATAGTCTTCGGTCTGTTTCTTGCCCGGCCGCATGAAGATGGTGGCGGTTTCATTGAATTCGATCAGTTCGCCCAGGTACATGAACGCCGTGAAATCGGAAATCCGCGCCGCCTGCTGCATGTTGTGGGTGACGATGGCAATGGTGTAATCGCTTTTCAGCTCGTTGATAAGCTCTTCGATCTTGGCGGTGGAAATCGGGTCCAGCGCCGAGGTCGGCTCGTCCAGCAACACGATTTCAGGCTTGACTGCGACCGCGCGCGCGATACACAAACGCTGCTGCTGACCGCCGGAAAGTGACAAGCCGTTCTGCTGCAATTTATCCTTCACCTCGCCCCACAGCGCGGCCTTGTTGAGCGCCCATTCCACGCGGTCGTCCATTGCGCTTTTCGACATGCGTTCATACAGTCGGACGCCAAAGGCAATGTTCTCGTAAATCGTCATCGGAAACGGTGTCGGTTTCTGGAACACCATGCCGATTTTGGCGCGCACCAGATTCACGTCCTGGCTTTTGTCGAGCAGGTTCTTACCGTGGAACAGGATCTCGCCTTCGGCACGCTGCCCCGGGTACAGGTCATACATGCGATTGAAGGTGCGCAACAGCGTGGACTTGCCGCAGCCGGACGGCCCGATGAAAGCGGTTACCTTCTTGTGGGCGATGTCCAGGTTGACGTTGTTGAGGCCTTTGAAGCCGCCATAGAAGAAATCCAGATTGCGAACCTGCAAGGCTGAATTGTCGCCGGGTTGCATGGCTTGATCGGGCATGGGTTGTTTGAGCACAGCGTAGCTCCGGGGAAATTAACGTTTATCTTTATTGCGGAAAATGACGCGCACGGCGATGTTGACCGCCAGCACGAGCATGGCGATCAACAGCGCGCCGCCCCAGGCCAGATTCACCCAGTTGTCATAGGGACTCATCGCGAACTGGAAGATCACCACAGGCAGGTTGCCCATGGGTTCCGCCATATTGGTGCTAAAAAACTGGTTGTTCAGCGCGGTAAACAGGAGCGGCGCGGTTTCGCCGGTGATGCGTGCCATCGCCAGCAGCACACCCGTCACCACACCCGACTTAACGGCACGCAGCGTCACCTTGAGCGAGACCTGCCAGCGCGGCGCGCCTACGGCGAAGGCCGCTTCGCGCAGGCTGGTCGGGACCAGCTTCAGCATATTTTCAGTCGTGCGCACCACGACCGGGATGGCGATCAACGCCAGTGCCAGCGACCCAGCCCAGCCGGAAAATCCGCCGGTGGTCACCACGAACAGGGCGTACACAAACAGACCGATGACAATGGAAGGCGCCGACAGCATGATATCGGTCATGAAGCGGGTAAACGACGCGAATTTGGACACACGACCGTACTCGGCCAGATAGATTCCGGCCAGGATCCCGATCGGGGTCGAGATCAACATGGCAAACATCAGAATGAGGCCGCTACCGACGATGGCATTGCGCAGGCCGCCACCATCGGAGCCGGGCGCCGGCGTATCCTGGGTAAACAGATCCCAGCTCAGTGCGGCAAAGCCTTTGGAAAACAACGTAAATAAAATCCACAGCAAAGCGATCAGCCCCAGGCTCATCGCCAGCATGGATAGGGTGATGCCGATGCGGTTGATCCAGATCCGGCGGGTATACAGGCTCATCATGATTTACAGCCCCTCGGATCCCATGCTGCGGCTGATCAGCCAGCGCGAAATCGCCAGTACGACAAAGGTGATGATGAACAGCACCAGGCCCAGTGCAAACAGGGACGCGATGTGCAGACCGGGATCGGCCTCGCCGAATTCGTTCGCCAGCGTGGAAGCGATCGAGGTGCCTGGTGCGAATAGGCTGCCGTTGATGCGATTGGCGTTGCCGATGACGAAGGTGACGGCCATCGTCTCGCCCAGCGCCCGCCCCAAGCCCAGCATGATGCCGCCGATGACGCCGACGCGGGTGTAAGGCAGGACGACGTTACGCATCACCTCCCAGGTGGTACAGCCCACGCCGTAGGCAGACTCCTTCAGCACGTGCGGCACGGTTTCGAATACGTCGCGCATGACCGAAGCGACAAAGGGAATCACCATCAGCGACAGCACAATGCTAGCAGTCAGGATGCCGACGCCGATGGGGGGGCCGGAGAACCAGCCGCCGATGATTGGGACATCGCCCAACAGCGCCTGCAGGGGGGGCTGGATATGGTCGGCAAACAGGGGGGCAAAAACGAACAGGCCCCAGATGCCATACACAATCGAGGGAATACCTGCCAGCAATTCGATCGCGGTGCCCAGAGGGCGGCGCAGCCACACCGGGCAGGTTTCGGTCAGGAACAAGGCGATCCCGAAGCTGATCGGCACCGCAATCAGCAGCGCCAGCACGGACGTGACGACGGTGCCATAGATAGCAGCCAGCGCACCATATTCGTCATCCGGCACGCTCCAGATATTGGTCCACAGGAAAGATGGGCCGAATTCCTTGAGGCTGGGCCAGGCTTCAATCGTCAGCGATATCAGAATTCCAACCAGGGTTGCCAGGACGACGAAGGCAAACAACTGGGTGGAGTGGTGGAAAAACTTGTCCTGCAAGCGGAATCTCCTGACCTGCTTTGCATGCAGATCGATTCCGGTGGATACACTGGGCTCACTCACGGTGGGGTGCCTATCGGTTCAATTATTATCTGCGGGAACACCCGCCGAAACGGGCAGATGCTTTCGCAGAAAGCCGAAGGCGGCAAGCCGCCCCCGGCATCAATCATGTTGGTTCGGAACGACCTTACTTGATACGCTTCATCTCTGCTTCGACCATCTTCGCGACGTTGGGCGGCAGCGCCACAAAGCCGAGATCGGCAGCCATGCCCTGACCGTTGTTCAGAGACCAGGTAAAGAAGTCGATTACACTTTTCTGCTTCTCAGCATTGGGGCCTTTTTCATAGGCCAGAATGTAGGTGGCGCTGGTAATCGGCCAGGCATTCTTGTGCGACTGGTCCAACAGATCGGGCGCCATGCCCTTGACCTTGAAGTTGGCGCCGGCAGCCGCGTCGGCAACCGCCTGCTGGCTCGGCACAATATAGTTGCCGGCACGATTCTTCAGCGCAACGTAGTTCATGTTGTTTTTCATTGCGTCGGCGATATCCACATAACCGATCGTGCCCCTGATTTTCTGCACGTTGGCAGCGACGCCCGCGTTGCCCTTGCCGCCCACCGCGTTGGCCGGCCAGTTACCCGTGTTGCCCGCGCCGACTGCACGCATGAATGCCAGCGACTGCTTGGCCAGATAATGGGTGAACGCGTAAGTGGTGCCCGAACCGTCCGATCGGTGCGACACGGTGATCGCCAGATTCGGCAGGGTCAGGCCGGGGTTCAGCTTGGCGATGCGAGGATCGTTCCATTTGGTGATCGCGCCGCGGAAGATATCGGCGGCGGTGATGCCATCCAGCTTCAATTTGCCGGATTCAATTCCCGGAACGTTTATGACGATGGTCACACCCCCCATCGCGGTCGGCAACTGAACCAGGCCGGCCGCATCCAGATCTGCGTCCTTGAGCGGGGCATCGGTGCCGCCAAAATCGACGGTCTTCGCCTTGATCTGCTTGACGCCGCCGGATGAACCAATGGCCTGGTAGTTGACCTTGTTGCCAGTGGCCGCTTGATAGGCCTCGGCCCACTTGGCGTAAACGGCATAGGGGAAAGTTGCGCCCGCGCCGGTAATGTCAGCGGCCAGTGCGCTAACCGAGAAAGCCAGACCCAGGGTCACAGTTAACGTGCCGTGAACCAGTTTGTTGAGTGTTCGCATGTAAATCTCCGGTAGTAGTTGACGTTGCCGCATGGGCGACGTCGCCATACTAACGGGCGAATATTACAGATATATTTCAGGACGGGAAATCACCCGGCTGTGGCGGCTATCCTCACGACAGAAGCGATTGTTTCAGCCGCGTGTCTGACCTGATCGGCATCGCGCCCCTCCACCATCACGCGAATCAACGGCTCGGTGCCTGACGCCCGCAGGACAACCCGCCCGTTGCCGTTCAAAGCCGCCTCGGCTTCCGCGACCGAAGCGCTTACTGCCGGTGCCGCGTCCAGCTTGAAGCTTTTTGCCACCCGGATATTGATCATCACCTGGGGATAAATAGCCAGATCGGCGGTCATTTTATCCAGGGTTTCACCGCTCTCCCGCACTGCGCGCAGCACCTGCAACGCTGACACCATCCCGTCACCGGTGGTGTGCTTGTCGAGGCAAAGAATATGTCCGGAGGTCTCCCCCCCGAGCGTCCAGCTATTGGCATGCAAGCGCTCAAGGACATAACGATCGCCCACCTTGGCGCGCTCGAACGGAACATTGATTCGCCCCAGCGCGTGTTCCATCCCAAGGTTGGTCATCAGAGTGCCGACCACGCCACCCTTCATGTAGCCGGTCTGGATACGGTGACGTGCGATCACATAAACCAGCTGGTCGCCATCGTAAATCCGCCCATGGGCATCCGCCATCATCAATCGGTCGCCATCGCCATCGAGTGCAATTCCTAAATCAGCACGATGCGCGCGTACCGCGTCCGAGAGCGCCTTGGTATGCGTCGCGCCACATTCGTCGTTAATATTGAAGCCGTTCGGCTCGTTGCCGATGGCGATGACCTCTGCACCCAGTTCATGCAACACAGGCGGCGCGATGTGATAAGTCGCGCCATGCGCGCAGTCAACCACGATGCGCATCCCGCGCAGGTCGAGGTGATTGGGGAAGGTGCTCTTGCAAAACTCGATGTAGCGCGCGGCGGCATCCTCCATGCGGCGGGCACGCCCCAACTGGCGGGCTTCGACCGTCACGATCGGATGATCCAATCGTGCCTCGATGGCCTCTTCAACGCTGTCGGGTAATTTCTGCCCACTGGCGGAAAAGAATTTGATGCCGTTATCTTCAAACGGATTGTGCGAAGCCGAGATTACCACTCCTGCCTGCAGGCGCAACGCACGTGTCAGGTAGGCCACCGCCGGCGTCGGCATCGGCCCGGTCATCAGCACGTTCACCCCGGCAGCGGTGAAACCGGCTTCCAGAGCGGCTTCCAGCATATAACCAGAAATGCGCGTGTCCTTGCCGATCAGTACGGTCGGATGCTGATTCGGCGGCAGACTGCCACGGTCGGCCACCAACACCTGCCCGGCGGCATAGCCCAGATGCATGACAAATTCGGGGGTAATGGGCGACTCGCCCACCTTGCCGCGCACGCCGTCAGTACCAAAATATTTACGTCCCATCTTGTTATTCCTCCACTGCATTCCAGATGGCCAGCGCATCGCGCATGGCTGCTACGTTATGTACCCTGACCAGACGTGCGCCATGCGCGACGGCCGCCAAATGCGCCGCGATGCCGGCAAATTCACGATCCGCCACCGCACGCCCGGTCAATGCGCCCAGCATCGATTTGCGCGACAGCCCCGCCAGCACCGGCACGCCCAATTCCACCATGCGATTCAGGTGCCTGAGCAGCGCCAGATTATGTTCCAGCGTCTTGCCAAAACCGAATCCGGGATCGATCACAATCCGCTCGCGGCCAATGCCTGCGGCCTCGCAGACCTGTACGCGATCCTGCAAAAACTGCCTCACCTCTTTCACCGCATCGACATAAGCAGGCGCCAGCTGCATGCTTTGCGGCTCACCCTGCATATGCATCAGACACACCGCAGCCTCGGACGCCGCCACAGCTTCCAGTGCACCCGGGGCACGCAAGGCCATCACATCGTTCACCATCGCTGCGCCAGCATCGAGTGCTGCACGCATCACCTCGGGCTTCATGGTGTCGACCGACACGACACAGCCGCGTGCGGCGAGCGCTTCGATCACCGGCAGCACCCGCCGAATCTCCTCATCCACCGGCACGGCAACCGCGCCGGGCCGGCTGGACTCACCACCGACGTCAAGGATATCGGCACCCGCTTCCAGCAATTTCAACGCATGCCGAATCGCCGCCTGTGCATCGCTCAGATGTCCGCCATCCGAAAACGAATCAGGCGTGACGTTGACGATACCCATGACGAGGGGGCGGGCCAGGGAGAGTCGGTGCAAACCGGCGTGGAGAACGGGCATAAAAAGAGGGGCCTAAGCCCCTCCATTGTAACGGTTGATGCCGGCCTGCGCTCAGGCTTCCTGGGCGGGCTGCGCGGTCGGTGCCGGCGGCACGCTCGGCTTGTCATCTCCGCTCGCAGGCGGCTGCGGCGTGGTCGCAGGCTTGGGCGGACGAGCCGGTCTTCCCGCCATGATGTCGCCGATCTGATCGGCGTCGATCGTCTCGAACTCCAGCAGGGCAGCGGTCATCGCCTCAACCTTGTCGCGACTTTCGCTGAGGATCTTTTTGGCCACCGCGTACTGTTCGTCGAGAATGCGGCGGATTTCGGCGTCGACCTTTTGCATGGTGGCCTCGCTCATGTTCTTGTGCGTGGTCACCGAGCGTCCGAGGAACACCTCGCCCTCGTTCTCGCCATACACCATCGGCCCCAGCGCCTCGGACATGCCGTAGCGGGTCACCATATCGCGCGCGATACTGGTGGCGCGCTCAAAGTCGTTCGATGCGCCGGTCGAGATACTGCCGACAAACAGTTCTTCCGCCACCCGGCCGCCGAACAGCATGCTGATCTGCGACAGCATTTCGTCCTTGTACAGGCTGAAGCGGTCAATTTCAGGCAGCGACATGGTCACACCCAGCGCACGGCCACGCGGAATCACGGTGACCTTGTGCACCGGATCGCAACCCGGCAGCGTCATGCCAATCACCGCATGGCCCGACTCGTGGTAAGCCGTTTTCTTCTTGTCTTCGGGCGTGATCACCATGGACTTGCGCTCGGCACCCATCAGGATCTTGTCCTTGGCCTTCTCGAAATCCTCCATGTCGACCAGTCGCTTGTTGCCGCGCGCGGCAAACAAGGCAGCCTCGTTGACCAGGTTGGCGAGGTCGGCACCGGACATGCCGGGGGTGCCGCGTGCCAGAATGTCGGCACGCACATCGGGCGCTAGCGGCACCTTGCGCATGTGCACCAGCAGAATCTGCTCGCGACCACGGATATCGGGCAGGCCCACCACCACCTGACGGTCGAAGCGGCCCGGGCGCAACAGCGCCGGGTCGAGCACGTCAGGGCGGTTGGTCGCGGCAATGACGATGACGCCAGTGGTTGCCTCGAAACCGTCCATTTCCACCAGCAACTGGTTCAGGGTCTGCTCACGCTCGTCGTTGCCGCCGCCAAGGCCGGCACCACGCTGGCGACCGACCGCGTCGATCTCGTCGATGAAGATGATGCAAGGGGCGCTTTTCTTGGCCTGCTCGAACATGTCGCGCACGCGTGCGGCACCCACGCCAACAAACATCTCGACGAAATCCGAGCCCGAGATGCTGTAGAACGGCACCTTGGCTTCGCCCGAAATCGAACGCGCAAGCAGCGTCTTGCCGGTACCCGGCGGGCCCACCATCAGCACGCCGCGCGGAATATGCCCGCCTAGCTTCTGGAATTTGGACGGGTCTTTCAGGAAGTCGACCAGTTCCGCCACGTCTTCCTTGGCTTCGTCGCAACCCGCCACGTCGGCGAAGGTCACTGGGTTGGCATTTTCGTCCAGCAGGCGTGCCTTGCTCTTGCCGAACGAGAAGGCGCCGCCCTTGCCGCCGCCCTGCATCTGACGCATGAAGAATATCCACACGCCGATCAGCAGCAGCATGGGGAACCAGGAAATGAACAGGCTCATCAGAAAGGATGGCTGCTCTTCCGGCTTGGCCTCGACCGATACGCCGTTTTTCAGCAGATCGGACACCATCCAGGGATCGCTCGGTGCATAGCTGGTGAAGCGCTGGCCATCGCCGCGCTCGCCTTTCAGCACGTTGCCTTCGATCACCACCTTGGAGATTTGCTGCTGGCGCACCTCTTCGATGAACTGCGAGTACGGCATCTGCGTCTGCACGGTACGCTGCGCGCCGAACTGGTTGAAAACCGTCATCAGGACGACGGCAATGATCAGCCAGACAGCGATATTTTTAGACAAATTGTTCACACTTACTCCTCAGTGCCGAATACGGCACGATTAATCTCAGCGCAGCACGTTTAGACTCATTCTAAACCTAGTCTTGCCGGCTTGTCACTGCCGATTCTTATGTTTCAGCCATTGCCGCAACGGGGCGGCGTCCCAGCAGATAAACTTCAGAACTGCGATCGCGCGAAGCATCGGGCTTGCGGATCAGAACCTGCTCAAATGCATGCCGCATCTGTGCGCGGAAATCCTCGAAGCCAACGCCCTGGAATACTTTGACTAGAAAAGCACCGTCGGGTTTCAGCCAGTTCACCGCAAACTCCAGCGCCAACTCACACAACACATATTGGCGCGCCTGATCGCTCAGTATCACCCCACTGACGTTGGGCGCCATATCGCTTAATACAAGATCAATCCGGCTGGATTGCAATTTTTCTTCCAGCCAGGCCAGCGCCGCCGGCTGGGTGAAGTCGCCCTCCAGGGCCTCGACTCCCGGCATGGATGCTACCGGCAACAAGTCGATCGCCAGCACCCTGCCCTGCTGCTTCATCTTCTGCACTGCCACCTGACACCAACTGCCGGGCGCTGCGCCCAGATCCACCACCGTCATGCCGGGGCGAAACAGATGGTCGCGCTTGTCGATTTCCAGCAGTTTATAGGCGGCACGCGAGCGATAACTGTCCAGTTGCGCCTTTTTGACGTAGGGATCCGTCACGTGCTCATGCATCCAGGCACTGCCCGATTTGGTTCGTTTGGGTTTCTGCGCCATATCGTCTTTCAGCTACAATCCGCGCTCAATTTTAAGGAAGACGCATGAAACCACTCACGCCCGCACAACGGCAATTTCTGAAAGGGCTGGCGCACGCACGCCAAGCTGTGGTCATGATCGGCAACCAGGGTTTGACCGCTGCCGTGTTGAAGGAGGTCGATCTCGCGTTGAGCGCGCACGAACTGATCAAAATCAAGGCCGCCACCGACGAGCCTGAAACGCGCCGCGCCTGGATGGAGGAAATCTGCGCCACCACCGGTGCCGCGCCGGTGCAGCAAATCGGCAAGGTATTGGTAATCTATCGCGCCGCAGCCAAGCCCGTCATCGCCCTGCCGGGCTGATGTTTGCCTGACGCGGGCTATCGTGCCAGCCCCGAACGCCAGACCAGCAACAACCCGAGCGCGCTCTGGATCAAGTATAGGATGCTCGACACCCCGTGCCAGTGCCGGAAGCGGTCGGCAAACACGCTTTGCATCACTGCGTGCGGCATAGCCTGATCCTTCAGGCTTTGCATAATGGGCTGAATGCCGAAGTGGCCCGCCAGGGTCAGCACCAGCATCAGCGCCACTGCCCAGAAAAACAGGGTTTTCAGCGCTGCGCCGCCATCCCGGGCGATGCGATAAATCAGCAGGTACGTCGCAGCAGCGATACCAATCCAAGCCATCACCTCGAACAGTCTCCCGGCCAGCATACCGGCCAATTGCTTGTCGCCCAGATTGGCAAACAGCACCGGCGCGGCGACATAGCCAATGGCCCACATGCCGCCGATCCACAGCACTAGCATGGTGCCAGCCAGACCGTCCCAGAAACGCCGCATTATCCTAGAAACCGTAGTTGAAAGCGCCTGATGGTGCGTCTGGGCGTGTGTCTGCCACGAAGCGAGGAAGGCGGCAGGCCGGGGCCTGCAACGACAAGCGACAAAGGCAGGCGCGCGACCGGGCGTATCAGCAGGCGCGTAGCGAAGTCACCGAAATGGTGAGGGCTATCGAAGGCATAAAACTCAGCATTCATAAGGCACTCCGTGAAGTAATAAGCGGTCAACTGCGGTTTTTAGGATTATTTGTACTCGACGTCCAGCACTTCGTAATGACGGACACCACCAGGCGCCTGCACTTCGACGCCGTCACCGGCATATTTGCCGATCAGCGCGCGGGCGATGGGGGACGATACGGAAATCTTGCCCTGTTTGATATCGGCTTCGTCGTCACCGACGATCTGATAAGTGACGGACTCGCCGGACTCCGAGTCTTCCAGTTCGACCGTCGCGCCGAACACCGCACGGCCATCCGCATCCAGCGTCTTGGGGTCGATGATCTGCGAGTTGGAAAGCTTGCCTTCGAGGTCGGCGATGCGGCCCTCGATGAAGCCCTGTTTCTCCTTGGCGGCGTCGTACTCAGCGTTTTCGGACAGATCGCCCTGCGCGCGCGCCTCGGCAATCGCCTGAATCACGGCGGGACGCTCCACGCTTTTCAGATGCTGCAACTCGGCGCGCATTTTTTCTGCGCCCACGACGGTGATGGGGAATTTGTTCACAAACTTACCTTTTCAGTTCAGTGCAGACGCTGATGCAGCGACTGCAGGGAATACACTTCGAGTTCATCGCCGTGCTGCATGCCCATGCAGGCGGCATGCGCGCCGGCCAGGGTGGTGAAGTAGACGACCCGGCGCGCCAGCGCTTCTGCACGGATGGCGTAGGAATCCTTGACCGCCTTCTTGTCCTCGACCACGTTGACGATGAAGTCGATGTCGCCGTTCTTGATCATGTCGACGATGTGCGGACGACCTTCCTTGACCTTGTTGACGATGGCCACGGGAATTCCTGCCGACTCGATCGCCTGCGCAGTGCCGCGGGTGGCGACCAGGCTGAAATCGAGCTCACGCAGTGCCTGCGCCAGTTCGACGATGGCGTCGCGGTCGCCCGAACGCACGCTGACGAAGGCGCGCCCGCCCGGCTTCGGCAACTCGGAGCTTGACGCCAGCTGCGACTTGACGAAGGCCTCACCGAAGTTGTCGCCGACGCCCATGACTTCGCCAGTCGATTTCATTTCCGGGCCGAGGATGGTGTCGACACCGGGGAACTTGCGAAACGGGAACACCGCCTCTTTCACCGAGAAATACGGCGGAATGATCTCTTTTTCGAAGGCCTGCGACTTCAGCGAAATGCCGGCCATCGCACGCGCGGCAATCTTCGCCAGCGGCGCGCCGATCGCCTTCGATACATAAGGGACGGTGCGCGACGCGCGCGGGTTCACTTCCAGCACGTAGACGGTGTCGCCCTGGATCGCGAATTGCACGTTCATCAGGCCGATCACTTTCAGCGCCTTCGCCATCGCCACGGTCTGGCGGCGCAGTTCATCCTGAATCTCGTTCGACAGGCTGTAGGGTGGCAGCGAACACGCCGAATCGCCCGAATGCACGCCGGCCTGTTCGATGTGCTGCATGATGCCGCCGATCACCACCTGCTCGCCGTCGGACAGCGCGTCGACATCGACTTCGATCGCGTCGTTGAGGAAGCGGTCGAGAAGCACCGGCGACTTGTTCGACACCTTGACCGCTTCAGTCATGTAGCGGCGCAGATCGGATTCCTCGCGCACGATTTCCATGGCGCGGCCGCCCAAAACATAAGACGGGCGCACCACCAGCGGATAGCCGATTTCTTCGGCCATGCGGATGGCGCTCTCGGGGTTGCGCGCAGTGCGGTTGGGCGGCTGTTTCAGCCCGAGGTCGTGCAGCATCTGCTGGAAACGCTCGCGATCTTCGGCGGCGTCAATCATGTCCGGGCTGGTGCCGATGATGGGCACGCCGTTCCTTTCCAGGTCACGCGCCAGCTTCAGCGGCGTCTGCCCGCCGTACTGCACGATCACGCCCCAGGGCTTCTCGATGTGCACGATTTCCAGCACGTCTTCCAGTGTCAGCGGCTCGAAATACAGGCGGTCCGAGGTGTCGTAGTCGGTCGACACGGTCTCCGGGTTGCAGTTGACCATGATGGTCTCGAAGCCGTTCTCGCGTAGCGCCAGCGCAGCATGCACGCAGCAGTAGTCGAATTCGATGCCCTGACCGATGCGGTTCGGTCCGCCGCCCAGCACCATGATTTTCTTGGCGTCGGTCGGATGCGCTTCGCATTCTTCCTCGTAGGTCGAATACATGTAGGCGGTCTGCGTGGAAAACTCGGCTGCGCAGGTGTCGACCCGCTTGTAGACCGGATGCAGCGCCAACTCGTTGCGGCGTGCGCGCACCGCGTGCTGGTCAGTGTTCAACAACTTGCCCAGACGGCGGTCGGAGAAACCGGCACGCTTCAGCACGCGCAGCTCGTCGCGCCCGAGATCGGTCAACGCACGTCCAGCCAGCGAAGTTTCCATCTCGATCAAGCCCTGGATCTGGTCGAGGAACCAAGGGTCGATTTTCGAGGCCGCGTGGATTTCCTGCATGCTCATGCCGACGCGGAATGCATCGCCGACGTACCAGATGCGCTCGGGACCTGGCGACATCAACTCGGCTTCGATTTCTTCCTGATCGGTGGTCTTGGGGTCGAAGCCATCGGCGCCAACTTCCAGCCCGCGCAGGGCTTTCTGCAGCGATTCCTGGAAACTGCGGCCGATCGCCATCACCTCGCCCACCGACTTCATCTGGGTGGTCAGGCGGTCGTCGGCCTGCGGGAATTTCTCGAACGCGAAGCGCGGGATCTTGGTCACGACGTAATCGATAGAAGGCTCGAACGAGGCCGGGGTCGCGCCGCCGGTAATGTCGTTCTGCAGTTCGTCGAGGGTGTAGCCGACCGCCAGCTTGGCCGCGACCTTGGCGATCGGGAAACCGGTCGCCTTCGACGCCAGCGCAGACGAACGCGACACCCGTGGGTTCATCTCGATCACCACCATGCGCCCGTCTTCCGGGTTGATGGAGAACTGCACGTTGGAGCCGCCGGTCTCCACGCCAATCTCGCGCAGCACGGCCAGCGAGGCGTTGCGCATGATCTGGTATTCCTTGTCGGTCAGCGTCTGCGCCGGCGCCACAGTGATGGAGTCGCCGGTGTGCACGCCCATCGGGTCGAAGTTCTCGATCGAACAGATGATGATGCAGTTGTCCTTGCGGTCGCGCACCACCTCCATCTCGTATTCTTTCCAGCCGAGCAGCGATTCCTCAATCAACAGCTCGTGGGTGGGCGAGGCTTCCAGGCCGCGCTCGCAGATGGCGACGAATTCGTCCTTGTTGTAGGCGATGCCGCCGCCCGAGCCGCCCATGGTGAACGAGGGCCGGATGATCGACGGAAAGCCGAGCGCCGCCTGCACCTGCAGCGCCTCTTCCAGGCTGTGCGCAATCGACGAGCGCGCCGAGCCGAGCCCGATCTTGGTCATCGCAACCTTGAATTTTTCGCGGTCTTCAGCCTTGTCGATCGCTTCCTTCGAGGCGCCGATCATCTCGACGCCGTATTTTTCCAGCACGCCGTGCTTGGCCAGATCGAGTGCGCAGTTGAGCGCGGTCTGTCCACCCATGGTCGGCAAGAGTGCATCGGGGCGCTCCTTGGCGATGATCTTCTCAACCACTTGCCAGGAAATCGGCTCGATGTAGGTGACGTCGGCCATGTCCGGATCGGTCATGATCGTCGCCGGATTGCTGTTGACGAGGATGACCTTATAGCCCTCCTCGCGAAGCGCCTTGCAGGCCTGGGCGCCGGAATAGTCGAACTCGCACGCCTGCCCGATGACGATGGGGCCGGCGCCGATGATGAGTATGCTTGTTAGGTCTGTGCGCTTGGGCATGATCAGTGTGCTCCGGCGTGATCGGCCATCAGCTTGATAAATCGGTCGAACAAATAGCTCACGTCGTGCGGGCCAGGGCCGGCTTCAGGGTGGCCCTGGAAGCTGAATGCAGGGACATCGGTGCGCGCAATCCCTTGCAGCGAGCCGTCGAACAGCGAGACGTGGGTGCTGCGGATAATGTCAGGCAGCGTCGCTGCGTCCACCGCGAAGCCGTGATTCTGGCTGGTGATCGCCACCCGCCCGCTGTCGAGATCCTTGACCGGATGGTTGGCACCGTGGTGGCCGAATTTCATCTTGACGGTTTTGGCGCCCGAGGCGAGCGCAAGCAGCTGGTGACCGAGACAAATGCCGAAGGTCGGCACGCCCGCAGCAACCAACTCGGCAATCGCCTCGATCGCGTAGTCGCATGGCTCCGGATCGCCGGGGCCATTGGAGAGGAATATGCCGTCCGGCTTCAGCGCCATTGCCTCGGCCGCGGTAGCGGTAGCGGGCAGTACGGTCAGGCGGCAACCACGCTCAGCCAGCATACGCAGAATGTTGCGCTTGACGCCGTAGTCGAAGGCCACCACATGGAAGCGCGGCGCGGTCTGCTGGCCATAGCCGCGACCAAGCTTCCATTCAGATTCAGTCCATTCGTAGGCAGCTGGCGCCGTCACCACCTTGGCCAGATCCATCCCGGCCAGACCGGGGAAAGCATGCGCGGCTTCGAGCGCCTTCTTCTCATCGACGACACCCGCCATGATGCAGCCGCTTTGCGCGCCTTTCTCTCGCAGGATGCGCGTCAGCCGCCGGGTGTCGATGTCGGCGATCGCCACGATATTCTGACTCTTGAGGTAATCGGGCAGCGACTGGTCGGCACGGAAATTCGAATGCAAACGCGGCACATCGCGCACCACCAAGCCGGCCGCGTGGATACGATCCGACTCGACGTCCTCGGCATTGATGCCGGTATTGCCAATATGGGGATAGGTCAGCGTCACAATCTGACGTGAATATGACGGATCGGTGAGGATTTCCTGATAGCCGGTCAGCGAGGTGTTGAATACCACCTCGCCGGTCGCGATGCCGTCGGCACCGATCGACAGGCCGCGAAATACCGAGCCGTCAGCTAAAACCAGGATGGCAGGTTGGGCACGAGACAAGGAATACTCCGCAAGACAAATGAGCGTGACGCAGGTGACAAAATTCAGGCGAGCCGCTTTCGCGAACCCGCCTGAATTTGAATTGCCGAATTGTAGCCGAACTGGCGCCTGGCTTCAATGCCCAACGACGCTTTGGCGGGCTTTCCCGTGACCGGATCAGGGCTGGAGGTGATCCAGCGCGCCGTCCATGTCGAGCTCGGTCAGTTCGGTGAAGCCGCCGATGCAGGTGCCGTCGACAACAATCTGCGGCACGGTGCGTGCGCCATTGGTGACGACGGCGAATTCCTTCATCGCCTCGCGGTCGAGATCGATGCGGACCTCGTCGTAGCCGATGCCGCGCTTGTCGAGAAAGGCCTTGGCTTTGACGCAGATGGGGCAGGTGCCGGTGCTGTAGACCTTGACGGCATTCATGGGGTTTTCCTGTTCAATGGGTTAATTCAGATTGCTATTTCAAACCCAGCACGTCGCGCATGTCGTACAGGCCCGGTGCGCGGCCCTGCAGCCACTTGGCGGCGCGCAGCGCACCCTGGGCGAAGGTAGCGCGGCTGCTGGCCTTGTGGGTGAGTTCGACGCGCTCGCCGATGCCGGCGAACAACAGCGTGTGATCGCCGACGATATCGCCGCCGCGCACCGTGGCAAAACCGATGGTTTTGGGGTCGCGCTCGCCGGTAACGCCCTCACGCCCGTACACGGCGCAGCTGGTCAAATCGCGATCGATGGCGCGAGCCACCGCTTGCCCAAGGCCTAGCGCGGTGCCGGATGGCGCATCGACCTTGTGGCGGTGATGCGCCTCGATGATTTCGATGTCGTAACCGTCCTGCAGCACCCCGGCAGCAAGTTCGGCCAGCTTCATCAGCAGGTTCACCCCCACGCTCATGTTGGGCGCAAACACGATGGGAATCCGCTGCGCCGCCGCCGCGATACGCGCACGACCGGCCTCGTCAAAGCCGGTGGTGCCGATCACCAGCGGCACCCCGGCCGCAACGCAGGCGTCCAGATACGCAAAGGTCGCTTCGGGACGGGTGAAGTCGATCAGCGCCTGTGCGCCCTGCAACGCAGCGACTGGCTGATCGGTGACATTCACCCCGCTGGCCGCGCCCCAGGCAGCGCCGGCATCCTGCCCCACCAGCGGGCTGCCGGGACGGTCAATGGCCGCGCACAACGCGCAACCGGCATCGGCCTCCACCGCTTCGAGCAATGCGCGTCCCATGCGGCCGGACACGCCGGCAATCGCGGTCCGCACGCTCATGGCCGGCTACCGGGCAGAGTCGACAGCACCTTTTCCTCGACTATCAGCCAGCGACCCTCGCGTTCGACCATCCGCAACTGCTTGACGACAGCATCGCTATAGCTGTCGGAGCGGTAATGCTGGTTGAACGTCACCACGGCAGTGCCTTCTTCGTCACGTTCCACCGACGGCGACTCGACTTTAATCTCAATGCTTTTCGCCGCGCCGATCACTCGACGCTTGCGCTTCTCCCAATCAGCTCGACTCCCCCCGCCCTGCGGAACAAAGCTGTCCTCGTAAGCTAAAAAGTGCGCCGCAGCGTCTCGCCGCGCCCAGGCCTCAGCCCATTCATTCAGGGATTCCAATACCGCGGCATCGCTCACTGCTGCCGCCGAACCCGTCACGGGGAAAACAGGCATCGCATCGGATTGGATCTTAGCCACGTCGGTATCCGCTTGCAGACTCAGTTCGCCAACTGGACGCGGGCCGACTTGCGTCGGCAGCTTTTGCGATCTGGATAATGGCGACACGACACTGGTTGGGGGAGCCGACGCTTGCGCAGCCGACGCCACGGGGGCCGGCCGGGCTTCCCCGACTGGCTGCATGGCTGGGGTTTCGACCGTCGATGCTGGTGACACAACCGTTTCGGCCGTCGGCAGATCGCCATCAATCCGCGCCAGCGTATCGCCCTCGAAAATCAGCGTGATGCGCTTTTGCTCAGCCAGCTTGCCCGCCTTGTAATACAGATAGACGTAATCCCAGCGATCGGTACGGAAGGGATCGACCACCAGCGGCGTGCCCAGCAGGAAGCGGACTTGCGACCGGCTCAGGCCGGGTTTCAGGCGGGCGATGCTTTCCTGATCAAGCGCATTGCCCTGCTGGACATCGATACGATGAGGCCCGATGTTGACACTGGAACAGCCGGCGACCAGGCTCAAAAGCAGGGTGGAAATCAGGAAATGACGCATAGCCAGGAAACCGGAAGGGTTGGGGCGGTTGGGAAAAAACGTATCATAACGTATTCGCGTTCCCGTTCCGGAGACCCCATTGAGCAATCCGTCCGATCTCAAGAACATCGGTCTCAAAGCCACGCTGCCGCGCCTGCGAATCCTCGATTTGTTCGAGCAGGGCAGCAAGCGCCACATGAGTGCGGAAGAGGTTTATCGCTTGCTGCTGGATGAAGGTCAGGACATTGGCCTGGCCACGGTCTACCGCGTGCTCACCCAGTTCGAGCAGGCCGGGCTGTTGATGCGCCACCATTTCGACAGCGACAAGGCGGTATTCGAACTCAACCAGGGCGACCACCACGACCATCTGGTCTGCCTGCAATGCGGCAAGGTCGAGGAATTTTTCGACAGCGAGATCGAGAAACGCCAGACCCGCATCGCCCGGGAACGCGGTTTTGCCATCCATGATCACTCACTGCAGATTTACGCCGACTGCATCAAGGAAAACTGCCCCAACCGCAAGCCGGGCGACGCGCGTCAGCGCACATAAGGCGCCACCGCCGCACACAGTTCGGCCACGCCCTCGACCAAGCGCGGCGTGAGACGATGCAGGCGATCCGCATTCACCCGCGCAAACGCCCGATTTTTAACCGCCGGCAGGCTGGCAAAACGCTGCCACTGCGGCCGCACATCGGGCGCGTCACTGCCGCTCACGATCAGTTCCGGCGCGCGCCGCAGCACCGCCTCGCGCGACACCACCGGCGAGAGTGCGCGCAGATCGGCAAAGATATTGCGCGCGCCGCACAGTGCCAGCGCATCGCTGATCCAGTGCGTGCC
>JBPPMF010000288.1:0-3564 GCA_051305915.1 Thiobacillus sp.
ATATCATTCTGATATTGTTTGAGATTCGCCCCGGCGAGTTGGATGCGTTATGGAAATATCTGGTATTTGTGCAAAACCTGTTCGGGCCCCATCCGCTGTTCTTCCCCGAAGCCTGGAGCCTGGCGGTGGAGGAAATTTTCTACCTGCTGTTTCCAGCCCTGTTTCTGCTATTGGGCCGCTTATCGGGCTGGCCTCCGGCACGCTCGATTCTGATCGTGGCGATCACCGTGATCCTGTTTTCCCTGGCGGCGCGCCTCATGGTCGCGGATTCGGTCGGGGACTGGACCGAGGGAATCAGGAAAGTGGCTTTTTTGCGTTTCGATACCCTGATGGTTGGCGTGCTGCTGGCCTGGGTGTATCACCAGCACCCCCACTGGCTGAAAATACCCGGACTGGCAGCCGGAATGACGCTGGTTTTCGTGGCTAGCGCGATGTACTTTGCCTTGACCCCGGATGAAGTGCTGAACGAATCGTTCTTCGCCAAGACGCTCTATCTGAGCCTTGTACCCGTCGGCTGCGCGGGGCTGCTGCTGATTGGGCTCGACTGCGGCTTGCCAGGCTGGCTTGCCGGGGCCGGCGCGTTCCTGGCCAGAATTTCCTACGCCGCCTATTTGGTGAACTTGCCGGTGGCGCTGACGCTGGTTTTTCTGTTTGGCTGTTGCGAGGCCTCGCTGCCGGGCGCATTGGCGATGTGGCTGGCTTTCATGGCACCGACCCTGTTGATTTCGTATGGGGTGTATGAACTTTACGAGAAGCGCTTCAATGCCCTGCGCGACCGGCATTTCCCGGCAATAATTTCCGGAGTCACGCCCGCTGCGCGGGTCGGCCATGGGTGACGGGATGGATTCGGCCATGAAGGTGAGCACCCGAAACGGCGCAGCCGCGACCGGGGAAGAATCCGGAATTGCGATCCGGATCGAGGGGGTGTCCAAGTTTTTCCCTATCTATGACACGCCGCGTGATCGCCTGAAGCAGATGCTGATGCCCAGGTTGTATCGCCTGGCAGGCCGGGCCCCCCGATGCTATCACCGGGAATTCCACGCGCTGAACGAAGTGAGCTTTGAAATCCGGCGCGGGGAAACGGTCGGGATCATCGGCCGCAACGGAGCGGGCAAATCCACGCTGCTGCAGATCATCAGCGGCACGCTTAACCCCAGCGCCGGGACGGTGGAAACGCGCGGCCGCATCGCTGCGCTGCTGGAACTGGGCGCGGGTTTCAACCCGGAATTCACCGGCCGCGAAAACGTGTTCATGAATGGTTCGATTCTGGGCCTGCCCCACGAAGAGGTGGCACGACGTTTCGATGAAATCGCGGCTTTTGCGGATATCGGCGAGTTCATCGACCGCCCGGTCAAGACCTACTCCAGCGGCATGTATGTGCGCCTGGCATTCGCCGTGCAGGCTTGCGTCGATCCGGATATCCTCATTGTCGACGAGGCGCTTTCGGTGGGCGACATCGGCTTTCAGTACAAGTGCTTCAAGCGCATGGAGGCATTGCGGGAGAAGGGCGTCACCATCCTGATGGTGACGCATTCCACGGGCAGCATTCTGGAATATGCCGACCGCTGCATCGTGCTGGACGGTGGCCGGGTGATTCATGACACTCCCGATGTGCTGGCCGCTGTGCTGGCCTACGAGAAGGGCATGATGAGCCAGGCGCAGACTCAGCCAGTGGAACCGGTTCCGGACTCCGGCAGCGATGCGCGACGGATGACGGTGAGCGAACTCAAGGCGATCCAGGAACGGGAATGGAATCAGGAACTGGGAGAAAAACGTTTCGGCAGCGCCCGCGCCATCATTGAGCGGATCGGCTTGTACAAGGGCGACGGGGCCTCGCTGGAGAAAAACCCATTGCTCAAGCCGAACGAGGAAGTCGTATTCCGGTTCAGCCTTCTGGCGGCGGAGGCCATCCCGAATGTGGCTCTTGGCATCTCGATTTCCGGGGTGCGGGGCGGCGATATCTGGGGCGACAACAATCTCAACGCCAACCAGTCTTTGAATCTGGAACCCGGAAGGCATGAAGTGGAATACCGGGTGCGCCTGCCCCTCAGCTCAGGGGAATATCTGGTGCATTGCGGTCTGGCCTGCTTTAACGGCGAGGATCGGGAGGAGCTGGATCAGCGTCGCCCGGTGAGCCATTTGCGCTTCTGGTCAGCGCGCGATCAGGTCGGGGTGGTGCATGCGCCGATCCGGATTTCCCAGCCCGGAGCCACAGAGGAATGATCGCTGCATTCCTGCTGCCGTTTCCGCTGCGCGGCAACCCGGCGCCTTATCTGTGGGTGTATTACCGTCTGCTGTCGTCGTTCGGCGAACGCATGCTGTTCGTCGCGAGCGAGGACTACACCCGGGCTCCGGAATACTGGCAGGCAAAAAACCGCTGGGAAATGCAACCGGGCAACGCGCAGCGGCTCCACTACCAGGTGCCGACCCGCGAGATCATGGATGACCATGATTACGGTTTTTTGTCCGAGACGGTTTACGAGGCATTGCTGGCGGACAGCGGCGGAAACCCCATCACTGCTTTCAGACGCCTGTTGAGCGAGCGTGTGCCCTGCCTCGACGCAGCCTTCGCGGAAATCCTGTCGCAGCCCTTCGCGGAAGGGATCGAGGCCATCCTGACCTGGTGCAACTGCCCATCGCTGAGCGCGGCGGCTGAGGAAAAGGGCATCCCGGTGGTGCATCTGGAGGTGGGGCCGTTGCGTTGGCCGCAATACCGGCCTACCGCCTACTTCGATTTCGGGGGCGTAAACGGCAATACCGAGGCCGGGCGGCGTTATCTGGACAGCGGCTTTCGGCCTGGAGCCGGGGTGGAAACCGAGGCGTTGCGCCGCTTTTTTTCCCGGGAGGGGGCGGGCAAAGCTGCGGAAGCAGAATTCAAGCTCGGCGTGGCGCTCCAGGTCGAGGATGATTCGAATTTGCTGGCATTCGGCCATGGCTTCGATAATCAGTCCCTGCTGGTCTATTCTCATTTGCACCGAGCCGAAGGCGGTGTGCTGGTGCGCGGCCATCCGGGCAGTCTGTTCTCGCTCAAGCCGGGCTGGTATCAAGTGGACGACTCGCCGGACAGCGTGGCATTCATCCGCCGCTGTGAAAGGATACTGACCATCAATTCCAGCGTCGGGCTGGAAGCGATGCTGATGGGAAAGCCCGTCGAGGTGCTGGGTGACTGCGCGCACCGCTTCATCGCGGAGGCTGGCGATGAGCCGGAACGGGTGGCGCGCTTGGCGTTCTACCTGTTCGCCTACCTCGTTCCGATGGACCTGATCTACGATTCAAGTTATCTGCGCTTCCGCCTGGGGCAGCCTTCGGATTACGAAATCGCCCTCCGGCATCTGGCGGCTTATGGCGTCGATGTCGGACCCTTGCGGCAGGCTTCCGGCTCCCTCTCGCGTTTGCTTGAATTGGCAGGGTTGTCCGATGCCCCCTTCTGATTGCCGTGCGTCGGATCCCTGGTGGGCGAGGGTGCGATGAAACCCCTCGCGCACTGGCTTCATTTCAGGTTCGTCGAGCCATTCCAGCCGGACAACAGCCATCTGGATGTGCTGACCGGCATTCGTGGATGGG
>JBPPMF010000331.1:0-2279 GCA_051305915.1 Thiobacillus sp.
ATCCGGCACCAGCAGGTAGTTCTCGATGTTCTTGCGTTTCCACTCGGCCAGAACGGGGTTGCCTGGCTGGGGGTGGAAGGCCTCGTCGGCATCGTCGAAGTCGAACAGCATCAACCGGGCGACACCCGGCACGATGTGCTGCAACGCCACGAAGTGCGCGTCTGCGCGCTCCTTCATGTTCTTCTTGCCGCCGCCGCCCATGGTCTTGAAGCAGACCTCGTCCATCGCCTCCTGGGCACCGCAAGCGCCCGCCCAGGCACGAAGAATCCGCTCGTCGCTCTCGCCCTCCACGTACAGGATGTAGGGCGACGCCATCAGGCGCGTGATCTCCTCGTTGGACACATCGGCCATGGCCTGAAGAACGGCAGGGGTCGACTCCACCCGCTTCGGCTTGCGGTTCAGCAGCGAAACGATCTGGCTCGCGTCCACCCCGCGAGCGAACTCTTCCGCATGGGTGGCGATCAGGAACTGCGTGCCGAGTTCCAGGGATTTGCGCTTGAAGTAGTCGAGGATCTCGCGCTGCAGGTTGACGTGCAGGTGCGCGTCGGGCTCGTCGAGCAGGATCGTCGTCGGCTGGTAGCCGAACAGAAAGGCCAGCAGGGTCAGCGTCTGGTGAAAGCCGCTGCCGCCCGAGATGATGTCGTAGCTCCGGTTGCCGTCCGCGTACTCCACGGTGATGTAGACATCCTTGGTCGACTCGTAGCGTGGCTGGCTGATCTTGACCGAGAACCAGCGTTCGACCATGCCGGCCAGTTCTTTCCAATCCGCGGCCGAGGGTGCACGCTTGGGCGCCTGGTCGCCGTTGTCGCGCGCCGACGGGCTGCTGACCCGCAGCAGCAGGTTGCGAAGCACGCTGCCCGGCTGGCCCTTGCCGACCTGCTGGCGCATCGGCGAGATGTCGAGAAACCACTCGGTCGGCTCCAGGCCCGAGAACGGGGGCACGTAGGCAACGCGCGGCAGTGAGCCCGCCTTCTCACACTCCCGGAATGCCGACCAGCCGCCGGAAGGAATGGCGTACATGGTTTGCGGCGAGTGGTAGCGTAGTTCGACGCCGAAGGCGCCGGTCTTGCCGGCAGCGTCCTGCCACTCCAGCAGGATCTCGATGAGCACGAACTCCTGCTTCTTCTTGCCCGTGGCGGCATCGACCGGGTAGTTGCGGTCGGTGCGGTCTTTCCAGAGCAGGATGAATTCCGGCACCGGCAGCGCAGTGAAGTTGGGCAGCACGATCTGGATGCCGGTGCTGCCGGTGCGCTTGGACCGATGGAACTCGTCGACGCAGAACTGCCAGATGGCCATGGCCTGCAGCACGGTGCTCTTGCCGCTGTTGTTGCGGCCCACCAGCAGATCGAAGCGCGTGAAGTCGTAGGCCTGCTCGCCCACGCTCTTGAAGTTTCGCAGCGTCAGCTTGGTGATCATGTGGTGGCCTCGGATTGGAAGATGCGCTCAAGGGTGGCCGGCAGCAATGCAACGTTGGCCTGGCGGATGGCGGCGTGCATTTTCTTGAGCAATTGAGTGCGCTGATAGATCTCTCGGAGTTCAAGCTGTTTGGCCATCGAGGGCACCGGCATCTCGTAACTGAGGAAGGTCGCGGGCTGCAGACGGCGGCGGCGGGCATTCGTGCCACCGCTGATCTCTGCCAGTGCCGGCCAGATGTCCGGGGTACGGAAGTAGATGTCAAGCACCTCGGGCAAAACGGCCTCGGTGTTGACAGTGAACACCGGAAACTCCGGCGACACCACCATGCCGTCGCACTCGGGCGGCACCACGCCGAGCGCACCTTCCCAGGCCATCAACTTGGGGTAGATGAAGTCACCGGCCCGGACGGTGGACAGCCGCTCGTAGGAGAACTCGCTGCCCATCTTGACAGCGCTGGGAAACACGCCTCGGCCGAACGAGTAGACGCCTGCGAAGCGGTACTGGGCTGTGCCGTCCACGGCCACGTCTGGTTGGCGTTGAGAGACCAACTCCGACATGCGGCGCTTCGCTGGCTTCGCGCCCTCGGCACCAAAGATGTAGCTGCGGATCAGGCGCGCTGCGTCGCGCTCGACGGCGTCCAGATGCGCCTCCACTTGCCGGGTCTTCCCGGTCAGCGCTTCGAGGCGGGCAATCATCGCCCGTTGCATCTCGACCGGCGGCAATGGAATCTTAATTTGCCCGAGCTTTTCGACGCCGAGCGTGCGATTTCGACCCGCCCCTCCGGGCGAAGCACGCCGAATCTGCTCTTTGCCGTCCTCCGACGCTGTGAGATAAAACTTCAGGTACTCGGCGCAGGCCCGCGC
>JBPPMF010000362.1:0-6305 GCA_051305915.1 Thiobacillus sp.
CTGATGCCGCAACTGATCATGCCGAGCTACCCGAACACCCTGCTGGAGCAGACCTGCAAGGCCGCGGTGTCGCGCCAGATCGAATACGGCCGGCAACGCGCAGTGCCGTGGGGCATTTCCGAATCCTGCTATAACGCCACCGACATGCATCAGGTCTACCAGTACCGGGCGTTCGGCGTGCCCGGCCTTGGCTTCAAGCGCGGGCTGGGCGACGACCTCGTCATCGCGCCCTACGCCAGCGCACTGGCGCTGACAGTGATGCCGCGGGAAGCCTGCCGCAACCTGCAGACGCTGGCCGACCACGGGTTTCTCGGCGCCTACGGCTTCTACGAGGCGGTCGACTACACGCCGACGCGGGTGCCGCGGGGCAAGCCGCACGCCATCGTGCGGTCGTTCATGGCGCATCACCAGGGCATGAGCCTGCTGGGCTTTGCGCATGTGCTACTCGACCAGCCGATGCAGCGCCGCTTCATGTCCGACCCGCTTGCGCGGGCGACCGCATTGCTGCTGCAGGAGCGGGTGCCGAAGAAGGGCGCCACCCTGCACCCGCACGCGGCCGAAGTCAGCGCCGCCGCCCGCCCCCCGAGTGCGGACATCGGTTCCATCATGCGCGTGTTTACCGACCCCAACACGCCGATCCCCGAAGTGCACCTGTTGTCGAACGGCCGCTACCACGTCATGGCGACCCATGCCGGCGGCAGCACCAGCCGCTGGCGCGACCTCGCCGTCACCCGCTGGCGCGAGGACGTGACTTCCGATAGCTGGGGCACCTTCATCTACCTGCGCGACCGCGACAACGGCAAGTATTGGTCGACGGCGCACCAGCCGACCCTGCGCCGCGCCGATCACTACGAGGCGATTTTCGTGCAGGCGCGCGCCGAATACCGGCGGCGCGATCACGCAATCGATGCGCACACCGAGATCAGCGTGTCCCCCGAGGACGACGTCGAGATCCGCCGGGTCACCCTCACCAACCAGTCGTCCCGTACCCGTCACATCGAGGTGACGAGTTACGCGGAAGTGGTGTTGGCGCCGTTGAATGCCGACCTGGCGCATCGCTCCTTCAGCAATCTGTTCGTGCAGACCGAAATCCTGCCCGAGCAGCAGGCGATCCTCTGCACCCGGCGTCCCCGCACACCGGGCGAGCAGGTGCCCTGGATGTTCCACCTGCTGGCCGCGCCGGGCGCGGCGGCCGACGCGCCGTCCTACGAGACCGACCGCGCCCGCTTCATCGGGCGCGGTCGCACCGCGGCCAACCCGCTGGTGCTGGACGACAGCGACAGCCCGCCTGCCCTGTCGAGCCATGTTTTATCAAATACTGAGGGTTCGGTGCTGGATCCCATCGTGGCGATTCGCCGCACCCTGACCCTGTCGCCCGACGAGTCGGCGAGCGTACAGATCATTTCCGGGATCGCGGACACGCGCGAGGCCGCATTGGCCCTGATCGAGAAATATTGCGACCGCCACTTCGTCGAGCGCGCGTTCGAGATGGCCTGGTTCCAGAGCCAGGAGGTGCTGCGCCACCTCAACGTCACCGAGGCCGATGCCCAGGTCTTCGGCCGCCTGGCCAACTCCGTCATTTACGGCAATCCCTTGCGCCGCGCCGCGCCCGGCATCATTGCCCGTAACCGGCTGGGGCAGTCCGGCCTGTGGCGCTTCGGCATCTCGGGCGATCTGCCGATCGTCAAGCTTCGCATCGGCGATCTCAACCGCATCGACCTGGTCAAGCAGGTGCTTCAGGCGCATGCCTATTGGCGCATGAAGGGCGTGGCCGTCGACCTGGTAATCGTGAACGAGGATTTCTCGGGCTACCGGGCGGTGCTGCAGGACCTGATCATGGGGCTGATCAACGCCGGGCCCGAAGCGCAGGTGATCGACAAGCCGGGTGGGGTCTTCGTGCGTCGCGCCGAAGAAATTAGCGAGAACGAGCGGGTGCTGCTACAGACGGTCGCCCGCATTGTCTTCAGCGACACCGCCGAGACCCTGATCGAGCAGGTGGAACGCCGCGTGTCGGCCGAGCGGCCGTCGGACCGCTTCGAGCCCTCGCTGCAAGCGCTCGTCGAACCGGTGTATCCGCTGGCGGCTCGCGAGCGCATTTTCAGCAACGGCCTCGGCGGCTTCACCCCCGACGGCCACGAATACGTCGTCACCCTTGAGCCCGGCCAGACCACGCCGGCGCCGTGGGTCAACGTCATCGCCAGCCCGCACATCGGCACCGTCGTCAGCGAGAGCGGCAGCGCGTACACCTGGGCGGAAAACGCGCACGAGTTCCGGCTGACCACCTGGCACAACGACCCGCTCTCCGATGCCAGCGGCGAGGCGCTCTATATCCGCGACGAGGAAACGGGGGCGTTCTGGTCGCCGACGCCTTTGCCTGCTCGTGGCAAGTCGGGCTATGTGTGCCGGCACGGGTTCGGCTACAGCGTGTTCGAGCACATTGAAGCCGGCATCGCCTCGGAACTGTTCACCTACGTCGCCATGGAGGCCCCGGTGAAGTTCGTGGTGGTCAAGCTGCGCAACCAGTCGAAGCGCGCGCGCAGCCTGTCGTTGACCGGGTATTGGGAACTGGTGATGGGCGAGTGGCGCCACGCCAATCTGATGCACATCGTCACCGAATCGGACCCGCACACCGGGGCGCTGTTTGCCCGCAATGCCTACGGCCGCGAATGCGCCAACCGGGTGGTGTTTGCCCATGTCAGCGAACACGAGCGGACGATGAGCGGAAACCGCACCGAGTTCATCGGCCGCAACGGCTCGCTGGCCAGCCCGGCGGCGATGCACCGCAAGCGCCTGTCGGGCCGGACCGGGGCCGGCCTCGATCCGTGCGCCGCGATCCAGACCCGGATCGAGCTGGCCGCCGGACAAACGCGCGAGATCGTGTTCGTCTTCGGCGCAGCCCGCGACGACGGCGAGGCGCGCCAGTTCATCCAGCGTTTCGGCGGGCGCGCGAGCGCGCGGCAGGCACTGGAAACGGTGTGGGAACACTGGAACCGCACCCTCGGCGCGGTGCAGGTCGACACGCCGGACCCCGCCCTCAACGTGCTGGCCAACGGCTGGCTGATATACCAGACCCTGTCCTGCAGGCTGTGGGGGCGCAGCGGCTATTACCAGTCCGGCGGCGCCTACGGCTTCCGCGACCAGTTGCAGGACACCATGGCGCTGGTGCATGCGACGCCGTGGCTCTCCCGCGAGCAGCTGATCCTGCACGCCGGACGCCAGTTCACCAAGGGCGACGTGCAGCACTGGTGGCACCCGCCCAATGGCCAGGGCGTGCGCACCCATTTTTCCGACGATTATCTGTGGCTGCCCTATGCCGCTAGCCGTTACGTGCGGGCGACCGGCGACACCGGCGTGCTCGACGAGTCCATCCATTTTCTGGAGGGGCGCGAGCTGTATGCGGAAGAGGAGGCCTACTACGACCAGCCGCAACGCTCGCCCGAAGCGGCCAGCCTGTACGAGCACTGCGTGCGCGCCCTCAAGCACGGCCTGCGCTTCGGCGTCCATCATTTGCCGCTGATGGGCTGCGGCGACTGGAACGACGGCATGAATCTCGTCGGCAAGGACGGCCGTGGCGAGAGCGTGTGGCTGGCGTGGTTCCTGGTCGAGAATCTCGAGCTGTTTGCCGGCCTGGCGCGCGACCGCAATGACCAGGAATTTGCCGAATTGTGCCGCGCTCAGGCGGTGCAATTGCGCAGCAACATCGAGGCCCAGGCCTGGGACGGCGCCTGGTACCGGCGCGCCTGGTTCGACGACGGCACCCCGCTGGGCTCGTCCAGCAACGACGAGTGCCAGATCGATTCGATCAGCCAGAGCTGGGCAGTCATCTCGAAAAGCGGCGACCCGGTGCGAGCCCGTCAGGCAATGGCGGCGGTGGATCAGCATCTGGTGCGGCGCGACAAGCAGATCATCCAGCTGCTCGACCCGCCCTTCGACAAATCAGCGCTGGAGCCCGGCTACATCAAGGGCTACATCCCCGGCGTGCGCGAGAACGGCGGCCAATACACCCATGCCGCGATCTGGACCACGATGGCGTTTGCCATGATGGGCGACACCGAACGCGCGTGGGAATTCTTCGCCATGCTCAATCCTGTCAACCACGGCAGCACGCCGGAGGCGATCGAGCGCTACAAGGTCGAGCCCTACGTCATGTGTGCGGACATCTATGGCGTGTCCCCACACACCGGCCGCGGCGGCTGGACATGGTACACCGGGGCGGCGGGCTGGATGTACCGGCTGACTGTGGAAACCCTGCTGGGGCTGCAGCTGGAAGTCGACCACCTGCGCATTGCGCCGCGTGTCCCGGCCGATTGGGATTCCTACAAAATCCACTACCGCTATCGCGAGACGGTCTACCACATCACCGTCAGGCGCATCGGCGAACAATGGGGGCAGGTGACCCGCGTGACGGTGGACGGCGTCGAGCGCCCCGACCAACGCATTCCGCTGAGCGACGACCGCCGGGAGCACAGCGTCGAGGTGGACCTCGGCTGAAAGGCGTCCCGTCCAGTGTGTGGCGCCGCACAGATGGACGCGGGCCCGTGCCGCCAACATATCCGTAGCGGAAAGTGTGATCGCATTCCGTTGTCGATCCCCACCGCTGCCACCGGAATCAGGCAGTCGAAGTGAGCGCACACTCCCCCAATTCACGCTCCAACCCAGGAAATACACATGAACATGACTTTAAGCCTCACCCCGCTGATTTCGCTGATCGCCGGCATTCTCATTCTGGTGATGCCACGTCTGCTGAACTTCATCGTCGCCGTTTATTTGATCGTGATCGGGCTTATTGGGCTATTTGGCGGGCGCTGAGTTAACTTACAGGCAAGCGGGGGCCGACGCTGGAGGGGCTTCACTTTTTGAAGTGATGCTCACCGCGCGACCCTGCGCAGCGTCCAAGCGGCGAGTGCTTGGCGCCCCGATACCCAGCTAAACTCAGTCCCGCCGCTCGGCGACTCATGATTGACATCGCGTTTCCTATACTCATCAATACGAATCAGGTAAATGGGCGCACTAATGTGTCAGGCAGGCACGCAGGCGCGTAGTACCATCTACTCGCCACCCTGCTCGCGACTGGAATCGAGCGCATCACTTGAAATCAAAAGCACGCCACAACTCTTCAAAAAACAGGATGACGAATATGGTCAATATGCCTCCGGGTAAAAATGTATCCAGCTCGGGATGTTTGTCCCCGGAAAGCGGCTGCATGCCTGCATCGTCGTTGATATCGGCCGAAGATTGATATGTTGCCCGTGGAAACCCGAGACCCGCCGTGGCACCCGTTAATCGAAAGACTCATGGCACAGCACCCTGAAAAAGTTGCGGATGCTGCGATTGACTTATGGGAGCAAATGGCGGCCCAAATCATTTCGATCGTGGGTGAGGATGGGTTCAATTCACTGTATGCGAGAAGTGTATTCCTTGCCCAGCCGACCTTTCCCTGGCTCACGGCCGGCACACGGTCGCAGCCCGATGATCAGCGGTTCGCGGAATTAAAAAAGGACCTTGAAGGACAAACGCCGTCGCAAGCCCACGAAGCAAACAGCCTGTTACTGCTCACCTTCACCGGCATCCTCGCCGCGCTCATTGGCGAACCGTTAACCACCCGTATTTTATGTGCTGCCTGGGGCGATGACGCTTCGACCAGCACCCGCATGGAGTTCAAGCATGAGTAACAAGGTAAAAATTCGTTGTCTGCCATCCGGCGTACCGGGCCTGGACAACCTGTTGGGCGGAGGCCTGCCGGAATTTTCGTTTAACTTGATTGCGGGCACGCCGGGCAGCGGAAAAACAACGCTTGCTCACCAGATCATGTTCTCGCTGGCCAACCCGCAATACCGGGCACTGTTCTTTACGGTACTCGGGGAACCCCCTTTGAAGATGCTCCGCTACCAACAGCAATTCACGTTTTTTGATCACGACAAAATCAATGAATCGATCCGTTTCGTCAACCTGTCTGCGGAGCTCCTGGAGGGGGATTTTGACCGCGTCCTGGCACGCATCGCCGACGAAGTGAAAGCCTATACACCCAGCCTGGTGTTCGTGGATTCGTTTCGATCGGTCGTGCAGTCAGCCAAGCGCGATGACCAGGGCGTGTCCGATCTGCAGCGGTTTGTGCAGCAACTGGGCATGCAGATGACGGGCTGGCAGGCCACCACGTTCCTGATCGGTGAATATCTGGCGCCAGAGGCAGAGTCGAGTCCGGTCTTTACCGTGGCGGATGGCATCCTGTGGCTGTCGCAAAATTTGCACCGCAACTCCATGGTGCGCAAGATGCAGGTGGTCAAAATGCGGGGGCAGGCCCAGGC
>JBPPMF010000062.1:0-15317 GCA_051305915.1 Thiobacillus sp.
CGGGGGCCTGTTCCAGAATCGCGCGCGCGAGTCTTTCGTCAGCAAGAATCGCTTCGTTGCGTTTCTGCGCGGTCAGGTCGGTCGCGACCATGCAGAAGGAATCGGGCATCCCGTCGAGTAGAAGGCGGTTCACCGACAGATAGACGGGCACCTGTGTGCCGTCGGCGGCCGTGAGGGCCAGTTCCTCACGCTGGTTGTCGACCGCGTCTTTTCGCAGCAGTGTCTGCAGGACCTGCCGACTTTCGGGCGCAAGCCAGGTGTGAATCCCGGAGCCGATCACTTTTTCTAGAGGCGTTCCGAGCATCTCGGCAAAGCGCTGGTTGGCGTACAGAATCACACCCTCCGCCGTCAGGGTGAGCGCACCTTCACTCATATTCTCGATCAATGTCCGGTAGGATTGATCGGCGCCCTTGAGCGTAAATAGCTGCGCGCCAGCCACGCCTGTGACGAACAGCGCGTCCGCCTCACCGCTGAGTATCTCGTGCAGGGTCGCTTCGGCTTTTTCAAGCCGGGCGCGCAGGTCCTGGTTTTCTGCGGCAGGCTGCTGGGGGCTGGGCTTGTTTGGCATCAGGCTTTACTTCGTATATCCAGCCCGACCAGCACCCGCTCGGTGTTCGACATATCACCGATGATGCGGCGCAACGGGATCGGGAGTTTTCTTATCAAGGTTGGCACAGCAATGATCTGTTCGCCCTGCGCCAGTTGCGGCTGCTGGTACAGATCAATCACGTCCAGCTCGTATTGCCCTAGCAGGTTTTCCTCGCAGATTTTCTTGATGTTGGCGATGGCGTTAACGGATTTCGGCGACTGGCCGGCAACGTACAGTTTCAGGATATAGCGGTTTGACGCTTCTTTGCGCGGTGCCGTCCTGGCTTTGGGCTGCGCGGGCTGGGCTGGGTTCGTTTTCATTTCGATCCCCGCTTTGGTTTCTTCGCTACCGCATCCTCGTCGCGGCTCAAGCCCATGTCCACACGGCCTTGCGCCAGTTGTGCGCCCTGCGCCTGTTCCTGCCCGGTGATTCTCAGCGACTCGGTTTTTTGCACTTCAAACTCGGCGCGCAGCGCGGCGATCTGCGCTTCCAGCGCCTGGTGCTTGCTTTTCAGTTCGAGTTGCCGACGCTCGATTTCCTGCTTGCGCAGCATTTGCAGCGCTTGATCTTGCGCCTCCTGCGTCAGCCGCGCCGAGCCGGTCAGCACGCCGCTCGCACCGACGTACACATCGCGCAATTCCACGCCGTGATCGGTCAGCAGGAACTCACGAACCTGGTTCGAGTGCGCCATGCCGCGCGATTTCAGGATGGACAAGCCGCGATTGCGCTCGCCGCCGCTGTCGATGGCGCGCAATAATATCCAGGTATCAATCAGAGACGAAATGCCAATCTCGGTTTGCCCTAAGACGCCGCCGCCCGGCGTTAAATTGGTGAACAAGCCGGTGATCTGATTCATTTTCAGGAAATCCAGAAGCCGCATCAACATTGATTGGACGCCGATCTCATTGCCCCCGATGACGAAGCTGTTCAACGGATCCAGAATAACGATCTGCGGTTTGAAGTTATTGATCAGCTTGTGCTTCATCGACAGGTGCGTTTCCAGGCCCGCAGACGAGGGGCGGTTCGCATGAAAATGCAGCAGACCCTTCTTCACCCACGGTTCCAGGTCGACCCCGATCGAACGCATGTTGCGCATGATCTGGCTGGGAGATTCCTCGAAAGCAAAATAAACGACGCGCTCGCCGCGGCGGCAGGCGGCATCGGCAAACAGCGCCGCGAAACTGCTCTTGCCGGTTCCCGCCGTGCCGGAGACCAGCACGCTGCTGCCGCGGTAATAGCCCTTGCCCCCCAGCATCGCATCGAGTCGCGGGATACCGGTGGAAACGCGTTCACTGGAGGCGGGGTGCTGCAAGGCGAGCGACGTGACGGGCAGCACCGAAATACCGTCTTCGTCGATCAGAAACGGATACTCGTTGGTGCCGTGGGTCGAGCCGCGATACTTGACCACGCGCAAGCGCCGCGAGGAGGTCTGCTCGCTCACGCGATGGTCGAGCACGATCACGCAATCTGAAACGTATTCTTCCAGGCCCTGGCGCGTCAGCGTGCCTTCGCCGCGCTCGCCGGTGATGATGGCGGTCACGCCTTTGTCTTTCAGCCAGCGAAACAGGCGGCGCAGTTCGGCGCGCAGGATGAGCGGGTTGGGCAAGCCGGAGAACAGCGATTCGATGGTATCCAGCACCACGCGCTTGGCGCCGATGGCATCAATGGCCGCTCCGAGGCGGATGAACAGGCCTTCCAGATCGTATTCGCCGGTCTCTTCGATTTCGCTGCGCTCGATGAAAACATAATCCAGTACGATCTTTTTGCGCGCGACCAGGTCGTTCAAATCGAAGCCGAGTGAGGCGACGTTCTGGGTCAGGTCTTTGGCGGTCTCCTCGAAAGCCATGAACACGCCCGGCTCGTTGAACGCTGTCGCGCCGCGCACCAGAAACTCCATCGCGAGCAGCGTCTTGCCGCAGCCGGCGCCGCCGCACACCAGCGTCGGTCTGCCCTTGGGCAATCCGCCGCCGGTGATTTCGTCCAGCCCCTGAATACCGGTCGGCGATTTTGGGAGTTGCAGCCTCAAATGCGATGGCTGTGTTTTTGGTCTGGTCATTGCCTATTGCTCCCCATCGGTTAATGGACGCTGATGGCGCTTAAATATGCGCGCCAACAGCCACGCATGCTGTCAGCAAACTGCCGCCTGTGATTTCATCTAAATCCGCAATGCAGGGGTCGGTTCTTTGCGCGCTACTGTCGCGAGAGGAGATCGGACGGATTTCATATTGTTTCCCCAGGAAGCACGGCGAAGCCGCACGAAACCGGCTCTGCCAGGAAAATAACCATGTTCTCCGCTGAGAATGTCAGCATCCGCCTGTCTGTTGCGGCGGTATGCATTATGTGTAAGGTATGGCACACAATTCTCCGTCGCGCTACGGTGACAGAAGCGTGAACGCGCGAGCGGCTTGCGCGATTCGTACAGAAATGGCTCGGCTGCTAACGCAGCCCACCGCCTAAATTCTAAATTCACTTACAAAAGTTGCACTTCAAAGTTGAATCCACCGAGCTTGGGAATGTCTGCGGATACTGACCCGGGTCAACCCAGCACATCGGCAAGTCCATGATTGACTTCGCGGTGGCGAAGCTCATCTGCACGGACGGCGACGACGACGTCGTGCAGCCGTGCGTCGGGCGCGAGTTTCCAGTAATAAATAGCGATCCGGGGCGCGGGAACGTTGGCGTGAGTGCCGTTGTCCACCCCAGCCAGCTACTCGGTGTAGCTGTGGACCGCTTCTTCCTCCAGATAGCCCACGACACGGTGCGCGATCGTGGGCGAAATCAGGTAAAGCAAAAAGTAAAGGTTGAAGAAGATGCCTTGGGCAAGCCGGATTAGCAGGCGCTCAAGCCTGGATGGCTCGGTAATGTGGATGAAGGTCATCAAGTGCATGCGTTCATTCTCCGCTTCGTCCAGGAGTAAGCGGATCCTGCCGTAATCGGTTTCGATTCGACGCAGAGACTGCAAATGTTGCAAAGCACCGCCAACCATGCCCGGCACAGCAGCAACCGTTTCCAGCACAACCGCGCGATGGCCATATCGACGGGCAAAAAAAGTGTCAACGAAGAACCGCAGGAATACAACGAACGCATAAGCAATCCGGTCGGAAAAATTCCTGGGGTCGTAGTGTCGATCAAGCGGAGGGGGAATCGGCATTGCGTTCTCCTTGATCTTTCCGGTGCTTCGTATCTTCATTCCCCTGCCATTTCAGGGACTGCTCAGTGCGATGGGTAACGGAGCCATTCTTGCGGGCTAAAGACCGGGGCGTATCAGCGCGGCCCCGCGCTCACGCGCCAGACCACATTGCCCACATCGTCGGCGACCAGCAGCGCGCCCTGCCTGTCTAGTGCCACGCCAACCGGGCGGCCATAGGCATTCCCATCTTCGCTGACGAAACCGGTCAGCACATCGAGCGGCGCACCGGATGGCATACCGCTTTCGAACGGCACGAAAATCACCTTGTAGCCACTACGCGGCTTGCGATTCCATGAGCCATGCTGGCCGATGAACATCCCGTTGGCGAATTTGGCGGGCAGCGTGGTGCCGGTGGACGACACCAGACCCAACGGGGCGACGTGCGACCCCAGGGCGTAGTCCGGTGCAATCGCCTGTGCCACTATATCTGGCCGCTGCGGCTTCACCCGTGTGTCGACATGCTGACCGTAGTAGCTGTAGGGCCAGCCGTAGAAGCCGCTGTCGCGCACCGAGGTCAGATAGTCGGGCACCAGGTCGCTGCCCAGTTCATCGCGCTCGTTCACCACTGTCCACAACGCGCCGCTCGCCGGCTCCCAGGCCAGCCCATTCGGATTGCGCAGGCCGGAGGCAAAGATGCGATGCGTACCGCGCTGAATATCCACCTCCCAAATGGCTGCGCGCTCCGCCTCCACCGCCATGCCGCGTTCGGCCACGTTGCTGTTCGAGCCCACCGTCACATAGAGTTTGCTGCCGTCCGGGCTGGCAATGAGATTCCTGGTCCAGTGATGATTGATCGGACCCGCCGGCAGATCGACCACCTTGATCCCAGGCGCGGTGATGCGAGTGTCACCCGCAACGTACGGAAAGCGCAGTACGGCGTCGGAGTTGGCCACATAGAGATCGTTGCCGACCAACGCCATGCCAAACGGCGAGTTCAAGCCTGCCAGCAATACCGAACGCAGGTCTGCCACCCCATTCCCATCGGTGTCACGCAACAGCGTGATGCGGTTGGCACTCGGCACGCCCGCACCCGCCCGCTTCATCACCAGGCCCATCACCCAACCCTTGATACCTTTGGCGTCGTCGGGCTTGGGCGGCGCATTGGTCTCCGCCACCAGCACGTCACCGTTAGGCAGCACAAGCAACCAACGCGGATGATCCAGGCCGCCCGCAAACGCCACGACATGCGTACCCGGTGCCGCCAGCGGTGTTGTACCGGACGGCCAGCCCTGGGCGGGCGCGATGTGAACAGTAGGAATCAGCCTCTGCTGGGGTGGCGGCAGCGTGGGCTGTGGCCCGGTGCCGGCCGAGATCGGCAGCGTGGCCACTTCACTGCAGGCGGTGAGTGCCAGGGCCATCACGCCAAATAAACTTGGCGACAAGCGCAGTCGCACTAGATTGAGGGTAAAGTGGAAACGAGCCTTCAAAGCAGCCCCCACAGCCGCAGCACAATGATGACGATCACCATCAGCCCCCGTGCCTGCCACGCTCATGGTCTTTCCCTCGAATCCGGGTCAATAGCCGCACGCGTAGGTGTAGCGCCGGCTTCCGTGCGCAGCAACTGCGCCCGGATTTCACCATTCGGATACTGGGCGCTGTGCACATTGACGTACAGATTGCCACGCGTGAAACCCGTGTACTGCACCTCGGTCAACCTGGCTCCGGCGGGGACGACAAAACTGTCACGGGCGTTTTGAGTCAGGGTAATGATGGGCGGGCCGTTTTTTCCGACGGTGCCCTCATGAATATGCGCCACCGTCGGGACAAGGCCGGAAACCTTGATACTGCCGCTCACCGTGTGGTCAGGCATCACAGTAAAGTGCCCGGTGCCCTTCGCTGAAGTGGTTACCGGTGGCACCTCGGCGTCGCCATTCAGGGAAATGAACATGGGTTGCTGTGCATGCAGGTTCGCAGTAGCCAGGAGCAGCAGGGTGAGCGGGGCCAGCCGGCCCAGCGGGATCGTGGTGGATTTGGATGGAATGTTCATGTTGGCTCCTCGAAAAACACGGGGAAGGCTTCACAGGTGACGGACCCTTGAAAAGGCGTTTTCACAAGCGGCCGGAGGCACACCCGACCAGATCGACAAGTCAGATCCGTTCAACCGATATCTGAGCGGTCATGACAAGCCAAGTGCTAAAACACTATAGACCAGCAGGCACATTGCCTATGTGCGCTGTCGCACAGCGGTGGCCGTCAGGCACGGGCATCCTGTGAACAGCCCATAAACACGGAGTCACGAAAATGGACAAGATCAAAATTCTGGGCATCGTCGGCAGCCTGCGCAAAGACTCCTACAACCATTTCGCCCTCAAGGCGGCGCAGGAACTGCTGCCGGAGGGCGCGGTGTTGGACCTGATCGAACTGCATGGCATTCCTGTCTTCAATCAGGATGATGAAATGACGATGCCTGTTGCCGTGCTGGAATTCAAGCAACAGATTCTGGCCGCCGATGCCATCCTGTTTGCCACGCCGGAATACAACCATTCGGTTGCCGGCGTACTCAAGAACGCCATCGACTGGGCATCGAGACCCTATGGCGAAAGCGCCTGGACGGGCAAGCCGGCGGCGGTGATTGGGGCCTCTACCGGCAGCTTCGGAACGGCCCGTGCGCAATGCCACCTGCGGCAAATCCTCGTCACGCTGGATATGCCCACGGTCAACCAACCTGAAGTAATGATCGGCAATGCCGCACAGCGCTTCAGCCCGGACGGCAGACTGACCGATGAGCCGACCCGACAGGTCGTTCAGAGGCTCCTGGAGGCGCTGATGCAGCTTGCAAGAAGCAACCCGGCGTACACAACAAGCCAGACCGGCTGAAGTTTGCAGCACACAGGGTGACCGCCAGCGGGCCATGCGAACTCCTGGTACTTACGCAAGGCCATCACCGAGCACCGCACTATGCCAGCGTATAGGCTGTTCCTGTGCCTGTGACGACTCCCTTGAAATTTGATCGGGAGATTCTATAAATGCTTACCAGACGGTCCCAGCCATCCCCCTCTGCAGTCCAAGGTAAACACATGGCAAGAGGACGACTGCAACCAAGAATGCTAGATTGGCAATTCCGCCAGTCGGCAGCCCGAACCCAAGGAGATGGATATGAACCGGAATAATGTAGAAGGCAGCAGGAAGCTTTTCAAGGACCAGGTGAATGAAGAAATCCTGCCGCGCAGGGTGGTGTTGCGCGGCGCTCTGGCGGTGGGGTGTGGCCTGCTGCTGCCGGCCGCACTTTTCGGCTGCGATTCAAAGAAGGGCGAAACTTCTACCGGTGCGGCCCCATCCGGCTCTCCACCCACCAGCACAGACTCTGCCGCCCCGTATGCTTCTTCCGCCCCCAGCGAGGAATCAGCCGCTCCGACGGCGACCGCAAAAGCGTCCCAGGCAAGTGTGCAGTACCAGTCTCAGCCGAAGGACGACCAGAAGTGCGACGGATGCCAGCACTTCATCGCCGGGTCGAATACCTGCAAGCTGGTCGAAGGCCAGGTCAGTCCGGATGGCTGGTGCCTCCTGTGGGCTCAGAAGACCTGAGTTTTCTTCATCAGGCGCACTCCGGACAGTGTGGGCTTTCTGACATCACGCCAAGGCCCTCACCGAATGTCGCAATACGTACGCCACCGTACAGACGGCGCCTGAGCAGGCGACTAGCCTTGAACTTTAATCGGGCGCTTCTATAAAAAAGTGTCCAGTAGGTCACCGGTCTTTCCCTTCTGCTGCGCTCGCAGGTGCGCATGCCGCGGTCGACGGACTGGAACAGTGGATGCCCGTCTGGCAATTCCGCCAGCCGGAACCCAAACCCAAGGAGATTGAGATGGACTGGAATATCGTGGAAGGCAACTGGAAGCAGTTCAAGGGCAAGGTAAAAACACAGTGGGGCAAGCTTACCGACGATCACCTCGACGTGATCGCCGGTAAGCGCGATCAGCTCGCGGGCAAGATCCAGGAGAGCTACGGCATCACGAAGGACGAAGCCGAGAAGCAGATCAAGGACTTTGAAGAGCAGAACAAGGATGACCACGCCTGACGTCCCGTCTGGCCGCCCCGTCATGACGCATTACAGCCGTCCTGACGGCAGTGGGTAGCCTCTACAGGATTCGCATGCCCTCGCTGCAACGGCCCTGCCCTGCGGCCCGACTGTCACGCCGGTTCGTTGACATGCTCATGAGCATGTTCACAGTCAGCCGCTTCCGTTGCAGCTCGACGGACTGTGGCTGGGAAGTCAATCTGCGTGAAGCGGCGTCCCTGGGCGTCCCTGGTTGACACAGGGGCCGGGTGATAACATGACTAAGGACATGGCGCACCCTTCATGGCAGCTGCACTGTACGCCGTGACAATCATCTCGACAGACAATAGGCAAAGACCGATGAATATGCATTCCGGAAAAATCAGTTGACCTGGCTGACCGGGGTGTTGCTCGCCTGGATCGCGTTTTCCAGCGCGGGGCTGGCCTTTGCCTCCGTGCCGGACGCGCAATCCGCTGCATCGCTCCATGCCCAATACGCGTCTCTGGGTGAGCGACTCCTTCACAATCCGTTTCGGCGCGCGCTGTCTCTCGACTCGTCCGAATCGTCCAGCGAGTTGAACGGCGATATCCACGCCCTGGTCGATTACCCGTTTTCCACGGTCAGTACAGCGCTCAACAATCCAGACCACTGGTGTGACGTACTGATCCTGCATATCAACACCAAATACTGCCACGCCACGACCGATGAGACGGGCACCGTCCTGACAGTCAACATCGGCAAAAAAACCCCGCAGCCCCTCAAGGATGCCTATCCCATCGCGTTTTCCTATCACGTCGCCACGGCGACAGCGGATTACCTGGAGATCCATCTCAATGCGCCGGAGGGGCCGCTGAGCACGAGCAACTACCGTATCCAGCTGAAAGCGGTGCCGGTTGGAAATGGCCGGACCTTTCTACAGCTAAGCTATTCGTATGATTTCGGCCTGGCGGGGCGACTTGCCATGCGGACCTACCTCGCGACCCTTGGCAGCGGCAAGGTGGGCTTCACCCAGACCGGCAAGCAACCCAGCGGCCAGCCCGAACATATCGGCGGCATGCGTGGCGTGATCGAACGCAACACCATGCGCTATTACCTCGCCATCGAAGCCTATCTTGGCGCAATGGCTTCGCCCAAGCCCTTGCAGTTCCAGAAACGACTGCACAGCTGGTTCAGCGCCACCGAGCAATATCCCCGTCAATTGCGTGAAGTCGGCCGAACCGCCTATATCGATATGAAGCGTGGGGAATATCTACGTCAGCAGGCCACGCAATAAGGCGCATGCAAAGCGCCAGTCCTCAACCCATGAAAGGAAATACGATGAATGTTCTCAGCGCAATTATCCTGACGGCACTGTTTCTGCTGTCTGTGTTCACCCTGGCCAACTGGGCAGTGCTCACTGCACCCACCACGCTGTCATTCGTTGCATTTAATGTCGAGGGGCCGCTAGGCGTGATCCTGCTTGGCGTCACGCTGGTGCTGGTGGCCTTGTTCGCGCTGTATGCGCTGATGCTGCGCACGAACATGTTGATGGAGTCGCGTCGCCACAATCAGGAATTGCAGGCGCAACGCCAACTCGCGGAAAGCGCTGAAACCTCGCGTTTCAATGCACTGCACACGCAGATCGACGTGCGCATGGACGCAGCGGAACAATCGATGAAGCTTGCAATCACCGAAGCCTCCAACAGTCTGGCTGCCCTGGTCGGTGAGATGGACGACAAGATCGACCGCGCGTTCGCGCGGGGTGACTGAGAGGCCGTCGATCAGCGCAGTCCTGGCATACACGGATCACGCCTCTTCGCGCGATGACCCGTTAAAGCCGACCCATCAACAGCAGCACGATGACGACGATCAGAACCAGGCCCAGGCCACCGCTGGGACCGTAGCCCCAATTCTTGCTATGCGACCAGCCCGGAACAGCGCCGATCAACATCAGGACAAGGACAATCAAAAGAATTGTTCCCAACATAATGCGATCCTCGTATGAGTGAGTGGATTCAGTTCGCCGGTGCAGCAGCTTCGGCCGGCACCACAATCACGGTGGCGCCATCGCCCGTCTTGCCGGTCTCGCCCTGGATGCCCTCGTTTCCCTGATAGCCGGTTGCACCCTGGCTACCGGTCTCGCCCTGCGGACCCGCGGGGCCCGGCACAGCGACGGGGGTGGCAGGCACATTAACGACAGTCGGATTGTCACAGGCGGCCAGGCTGAGCGATGCGAGCAGTGCGGAAATCAGTAGCGTGTGGTTCATGGTGAATCCTTCTAAAAAGGTCAATCGGGGTGCGGAGAGCATCGAGCCGTCCGCGGGCAAACCGGTTCGATTGAAGATCGCAACCGGCAGAACAACAGCGTAGGCGGATATCCCGCTCAGCTCAGTGCGCTGGCGAACATTGAAATTAATTTGTTGCGGCGGATCAACATCGATATCTATGTTCGCTCGCGAACAGACGCAGGGATCGAGTCAAGCCATATTGGCCGCACGGTTGTGTCGAATTGCCGGGATCGAATTCCACGATTCGACACAGGTTTCGGCTTGCAGCCCTTTCTACAGGAGACAAATAATGAATGCACTCTTCAAAATCGTGTTGGCCGCGGCCAGCGTGGCGATTGCCACACAAGCTGCCGCACAGGTCAGTTTTTATGAGCGTCCGGGCTTTGAGGGCCGCTCTTTCACCACTGAAAGACAGATCCGCAACTTCGCGCGCTTCGGCTTCAATGACCGCGCCTCGTCGGCTGTGGTGGTCAACGACCGGTGGGAGGTATGCGAAGACGCACGCTTCAGCGGCCGCTGCGTCGTTCTGCGTCCCGGCAGATACCCATCGCTGGCTGCAATGGGATTGAACAACCGGGTTTCATCAGTACGGGCCGTGAACAGAAATGCGCGCATCAACGACCATCGTTATGCGCCGGCTCCCGTGGCTACGCAGATCACCTTTTTCGAACATCCAGGCTTTGAAGGCTGGTCTTTAATCACGGAGAAACCGATCGACAATTTCTCGCGCCACGACTTCAATGACCGCGCCTCGTCGGTGGAGGTGATCGGTGACCGCTGGGAGGTGTGTGAACACACCCAGTTCAACGGCCGATGCGTCGTCCTGCGTCCCGGCAGATATCCATCGCTGGCTGCGATGGGATTGAACGACCGCGTTTCTTCGGTGCGGGCCATTGACCGCAACGCGCATATCGACGACCGCCGCTACGGCCCTGAGCCCGCTGCGGTCCATAACGGCCTTGAGGCGCATACCGCGTTTGAGACTCGCCGCTACGCCCCTGAGTCCGCTGCGGCCCAGAACTTCCACCGTCGCCCGAACGAGCGCTTGTATGAGGCGAATGTCACCTCGGTGCGCGCGGTACTTACCACACTTGAGCAGAGATGCTGGGTCGAAGAAATTGCTCAGGATCGACGCAGCGTCAACATGCCTGGAGCGATTGCCGGCACTATCACAAGCGGCATTCTGGGCCACCAGGTCGGTGACGGACGGACCCAGGATATCGCCACCCCCGGCGGATCTGTCGCAGGAGCCGCGGTAGGCGCCCACATCGGTCGCGGCAGCAACGGACAATCCTACCAAACCCGGGATGTCGAGCGTTGCGAAACGGCCCCCAACCTGGCCCGTCCCGACTTCTGGGATGTCAGCTACAACTTCCGCGGCCAGGCGCATCGCATGCAGATGACTGCCCCCCCGGGACACACCGTGACGGTCAACGAGCGGGGCGAGCCCCGGGAATAAGGTCGACTCAGCAGACCGTGCATGACAGCCCTTTGGGGCTGTTTTGCATAGGCCGGCCTTAAAAGACCAGGCGTTCCGCAATCCAGCGCAAAACGGCTTCTGTGCTCTAGCGAACAGAGTGATGGATGGCGTCCGCGTAATCTGATCTCAGGCAGCCGGGTACGGGACAGGGCACAAGCGTTGGATCCACCCCCACATGGGCAGCGACCCCATCTGCGGCAACACCCTCACGTGACAAGCAAGACCATCACTCAGGAGTTCAACATGAAACGCTTAATCTTCGCAGCGGCACTGACCATAGCCACCTTCCCGGCACTCGCCGCCGACATCGGCGTTTCCATAAACCTCGGTCAGCCGGGCTTTTATGGACAGATCGACATTGGCGGCTACCCGCAACCACAGGTGGTCTATCAACAGCCGAGGGTCATCTATCGATCCGCAGTGAACCGTCAGCCGATCTACATGAACGTGCCCCCGGGCCACGCTAAAAACTGGCGCAAACATTGCCGCACTTATAACGCCTGCGGCGAACGGGTCTACTTTGTGCAAAACAACTGGTACAGCCAGGAATACGTTCCGCATTACCAGAAACAACATGGCGATCGCCGGAATAACCGCCGGAACGATCATCGCGGCAAGCAGAACGATCGCCACGACAACGATCGCGGTAATGATCACGGTAAGGGTCGTGGTCACTAAGGCACTGTCGTCGCCATGATTTCGACTCAAACCTCGCCCCCGACACGAGGGGATAAGCCCATGAACCTTACCCCGACCAGCGTTCTGCTTATCGAAGACGAACCCGCCGATGCCCAGCTGATCCAGAATGCGCTGGCAGGCGCCGTAAACAGCCCGTTTCGGGTTGAATGGGTGAGGCACCTCTCCGGTGCGCTCGAACGGCTTGCGGGGGAGGATTTCGAGGTGATCCTGCTCGATCTTTCGCTGCCCGATAGCAAAGGGCTCGCCGCGTTAGACCAGGTTTTTCAGGCTGCACCCGACTCCCTGATTCTGGTCCTCAGCGGGTTGACCGATGAAGACACCGCGTTCCAGGCCATGGAACGCGGCGCCCATGACTATTTCTCCAAGGGACACGTCGACGCCCACTGGCTACCGCGTGCCCTGCACTACATCATCGACCGCAAGACGGCCGGGGGCGCGCTGCAGATCAGCGAGGCACGCTTCCGCGCGATGAGCGATGCCTCGCCACTGGGGATTTTCGTTTCCGATGCTGCTGGCAGTTGCATCTATACCAACGCCGCGTATCAGAAGATATCGGGGCTGACCCTGGAACAGACGCTGGGCACGAACTGGAGCAAGGCGATCCACCCGGAGGATCGCGAGCGCGTCCTGGCCGAATGGCGCGTCGCCGCACACGATCAGGCGCCCTTCCAGACGGAGTTCCGTTTCCTGCAGGAAGACGAGAGTATCGTCTGGACACGCGTCAACAGCGCCGCCATGCTCGATGGCAAGAAATCGTTTGGCCTGGTGCAGACGGTCGAGGACATCAGCGAGCGCAAATCGGATGAACTCGCGTTGCGGGTCGCAAAAGAATCCTTGTTCATAGAAAAGGAGCGTGCCCAGGTCACGCTCAACTCCATCGGCGACGCTGTGCTGACCACCGACCTTCTGGGCAACGTGAGCTATCTGAATCTGGTGGCCGAGGCGATGACCGGCTGGTCCCGCGAGGAGGCGCTGGGGCGGCCGATCGCGGAGGTCTTCGATATCCTCGATGGCATGACCCGTCTGCCTGCCGCGAATCCGATGCTGAACGCCATCGCGGAGGACAGGACAGTGAAACTGGCCAAAGATTGTGTGCTGATCCGCCGCGACGGATCCGAATCTGCGATTGAGGATTCCGCCGCGCCCATCCACAACCAGGACGGCCGGGTTACCGGCGCGGTGATCGTGTTCCGCGACGTCAGTGAATCGCGGGCCATGGCGCTGGAAATGTCGCATCTGGCCCAGCATGATTTTCTGACCAGCTTGCCCAATCGGCTCCTGCTGACAGAACGGTTCTCCTACGCGATCGGTCTGGCCCAGCGACACAAGGAGCAGGTCGGGCTGCTGTTCCTCGACCTGGATAATTTCAAGCACATCAACGATTCGCTGGGCCATGCGGTCGGCGACCGGTTACTGCAGTCGGTTGCAGGCCGCCTGGTGGAATGTGTCCGCACCACCGACACGGTTTGCCGCCAGGGCGGTGACGAGTTCGTGATCCTGCTGGCCGAAATCAGGCAGCCGCAAGATGCGGCCCACATAGCAGAAACCTTGCGCACCACGCTCGCCATGCCACACCTGATCGACGGACATGAACTCCATATCAGCCTGAGCATCGGCATCAGCGTCTTTCCGGATGACGGCACCAGCGTGGACACCCTGATGCAGAATGCGGACACCGCGATGTATCACGCCAAGGCCAGCGGCCGCAACAACTACCAGTTTTTCAAGCCCGAGATGAACGCCTGCGCGGTCCGCCGCCTGTTCGTCGAAAACAGGCTGCGGCGCGCCCTCAAGCAGACAGAATTCCTGTTGCATTACCAGCCAAAGATCGACCTTACTTCAGGCGCAATGACCGGTGCCGAGGCGCTGATTCGCTGGCAGGACCCGGAACTCGGACTTGTCATGCCGGAGCAGTTTGTGTCGATCGCGGAGGAAAGCGGCTTGATCGTGCCAATGGGCCAGTGGGTGCTGCGTGAAGCCTGCAGGCAAGTTCAGGCCTGGCTGGATTCGGGCTTTCAGGCTGTACCCGTGGCAGTCAATATTTCGGCACTGGAATTCAGACACAAAGACTTCCTGGCTAACGTTGCCCTGATTTTGAAAGAAATCGGCATGGCACCGCACTATCTCGAACTGGAGTTAACGGAAAGCATCCTCATGCATGACGCCGAGTCATCGGTATCGGTACTGCAATCGCTCAAGGCCATGGGGGTGCAGCTTGCCATTGATGATTTCGGCACGGGCTATTCCAGCCTGAGCTATCTGAAGCGCTTCCCGATCGACACCCTGAAAATCGACCAATCATTTGTACGCGACATTGTCACCGATGTGGACGATGCAACCATCGTGGCCGCAGTGATCGGGATGGGGAAACATCTCAAGCAGCGGGTCGTAGCCGAGGGCGTGGAAACCCACGAGCAGCTTGAATTCTTGAGAACCCAGCAATGCGACGAGGGGCAAGGCTTCCATTTCAGCCCGCCCGTGCCCGCCAAGGACTTCGCCCACTTGCTCGCTACCGGGGATGACCAATGGCAACGGCGATGGGCAGTCTGATCGAGACAGCAGAAGCGACCCCGGCACCCTGGTGGCAGCCCACCGCGCTATGTGCGCCACCGTACCGACCGCACGCCCCCCTGTGACTATTCTGTAATCGAGTTCCGGCAAGCCCTGTGGGTCCTGTCGCGTCGTTCTGGTTTGTCGACAGAAAGCCGGGATCAAGCAGCCCCCCCCCGTTTTACTTACCTCTGGAGTCAACCATGAACACATTCAGCAAAACACTTTCCGCAGCATTCCTTGCCATTACGCTGGTTTCCGTCGTGGGTTGTGCATCCACGTCGCAGCAAGAAGGTACGGGCCAGTACATCGATGACACTGTAATCACCGCCAAGGTGAAAGCAGCCATCTTCGACGACAGCCTGACGAAGGCCTCGGAGATCAACGTCGAAACCTTCAAGGGTGTGGTTCAGCTCAGCGGCTTCGTGAGCTCGCAGGCTGCGGCGAACCGGGCGGTTGATTTGGCGCGTGGCGTCAATGGCGTGAAATCAGTCAAGAACGACATGCGTCTGAAGTAATCGCGACAACCGCGATCCGCAGCCGG